>CAMBAJ010000012.1 GCA_945864305.1 uncultured Clostridia bacterium
GACAAAAGACATCTGGAACGACAACGACGGCGAGGAGTCCCCGAAGAAGTCCCGAAAGCTCCGGGGCATCGGCGTATTCCTGCTGACGCTGGTGGTTGTGCTGGGCGTGGTGCTGTTCGCCGCGTACCGGGACGGCACCGGCATGGACGTGCTGCGCCGGTACTTCAACTACGGTAGCGCGGAAAAGGCGGGAGGCACCACACTGTACGAGTACGACGCCTCCTCCAAAAACCAGTTCGCGGCTCTTGGAGACCGCCTGGTGGTCCTGTCCGATATCTCTCTGCGAGTCCTGAGCAAGGACGGCGGGGAGGTGTGGTCCGCGTCGGTCAATATGTCCGCACCGCATTTGGTGCAGAACGGAGACCGGGCCGTGGCCTATGACGTGGGCGGCACGACTTTGTATGTTCTGGATCAAAACGGCGAGGTGGCGGCCCTGACCGCCGGGAACGAAGAGCCTTTCATCGCGGCGACGCTGAATGAGAAGGGCTGGCTGGCGGTGACCGCCAAGAAAAAGAACTGCAAGGGCTGGGTCGGTGTCTATGACAAGGACATGGAGCTGGTGTTTGAATTCAAATCTTCCCGCCGGTTTGTGGAGGACGCCTATGTGACGGACGACTGCGCGTCTTTGGGGGCGGTGACGCTTGGCCAGGAGAACAGCGTGTTCGTCAGCAACATCGTTCTCTACGACCTGACGAAGCCTGGAGAGGCGGAACCCGTGGCGGATTACGACGTCGCCAACGGCCTGGTGGCCGCCATCGGGGAGCAGGAGGGAAAGCTGGTCACAGTGTCCGACACCCGCCTGACTTTGGCGGACAGCAAGGGAGAAATCACCGGCACCTATTCCTATGACGGTGCCTATCTGCGGGAATATGACATCTCCGGCGACGGCTATACGGCGTTGCTGCTGAACCGGTATCAGTCCGGCAGCGTGGGCCGTCTGGCGACAGTCAGCGCTGACGGTGAGGAACTGGGCTCCCTGGATGTACGGGACGAGGTTTTGAGTATGTCGGCCTGTGGGCGGTATCTGGCTGTTCTGTATTACGGCAGTTTGGTGGTCTATAATGAGAATCTGGAAGTATATGCTTCTTTGAAGGGAACCGAAAACGCCAGAGGGACGCTGATGCGCCAGGACGGCTCCGTTTTGCTGCTGTCCTCGGAATCCGCGGAGCTGTTTTTGCCTTAAACGGCAGAAATTGCAGGGGAATTCACAAAACGTTTACAGGAGGAACGGTAGGCAACCATGACAACACCTGTTATAATAGACATCATTGTAGCCGCTGTGCTGCTGGGCTTTACGGCTTACGGCGCCAGGCGGGGACTGCTGCAAACCATGGCCGGACTGGTCATTGTGGTGGTCGCCCTGGTGGGTGCCGGTATCATCGCCGCCACCTTCTCCGGTCCGGCGGCAAAATTGGTGGCCCCGGCCATCGAAAAACACATTGAGAGCCAGGTGGACGCGGCCCTGGAGGAACAGGCCAAAGAGCACCCGATGCAGGAGGCGGATGTGGAAGCCGACTGGCTGGAGGACCTGCTGGAGCGGCTGGGTATGGACCGCGACGTCCGGGAATCCATGGCGAAGCGGGCCGGAGAGACAGTCCGGGACACGGGCGTCTCCATTGCCGCGGCGGTGGTGGAGAGCATTGCCAGCTCTTTCATCTACGGAATTCTGTACATTCTCTCCTTTGCGCTTCTGCTTTTGCTGCTGCATGTGCTGGTGGGGGCAATGGGGCTGGTTTTCAAACTGCCGGGCCTGCGGGGGCTCAACGCCCTGGGCGGCGGCCTGCTGGGCCTGATCGAGGGCGCGCTGCTGCTGTTTCTGGCGGTCTGGGTCCTGAGAAGGCTGGGTGTCTCCTTTGAGACAGAGACCCTGGCCGAGGCTCATATTCTGCGAATTTTCACGACGAACACACCGCTGAGTGTGCTGTCGTTTCTGCAATAACTCTGGAGGTATACGATGCAGCCTACACTTTGTTCTAGATGTAAAAAGAATGTCGCCGTGGTGTTCATTTCCAAGCTGGACGGTGACAAGACGATCAACGAGGGCCTGTGCCTGAAGTGCGCCAAGGACCTGGGCCTGCCCCAGGTGGATGACATGATGAAGCGGATGGGAATTTCCGACGAAGACCTGGAGACGCTGAACAACGAGATGATGCAGGCCATGAATGGCGTGGAGAATATCGAGGACCTGCCCGGCGGCGACGAGGACGACGGGGAGGAGGAAGAGGGCAAGACCGCTACCTTCCCGTTCCTGAACCGCCTGTTCTCAGGTAGCGACGCCCAGAAGGGCGGCGAGAGCGAGGATTGCTCCGCCTCCCGGGACCGTCGTGAAAAGGACCGCAAGGACCCCAAGAACGGCAAGCGGAAGTATCTGGAAAACTACTGCATCTCTCTGACCCAGAAGGCCAAGGACGGCAAGCTGGATCCGGTCATTGGCCGCGCCCAGGAGATCGAGCGGGTGGTTCAGATTCTGAACCGGCGGCAGAAGAACAACCCCTGCCTGATCGGCGAGCCCGGCGTGGGCAAGACCGCCATCGCCGAGGGCCTGGCCCAGCGCATCGCCGACGGCAACGTGCCCTTCAAGCTGCGGGACAAGGAGGTCTACCTCCTGGACCTGACCGCCTTGGTAGCGGGCACTCAGTTCCGGGGTCAGTTCGAGAGCCGGATGAAGGGCCTCATCGACGAGGTCAAGCGTTTGGGTAACATCATTCTGATGATCGATGAGGTCCACAATATCGTGGGCGCCGGCGACGCCGAGGGCAGCATGAACGCCGCCAACATTCTCAAGCCAGCCCTCAGCCGGGGCGAGATTCAGGTCATCGGCGCTACCACCTTCAATGAGTACCGCAAGTCCATTGAAAAGGACACCGCCCTGGAGCGCCGCTTCCAGCCGGTGACAGTGAACGAGCCTTCCATTGAGGACTCCATCCAGATTCTGAAGGGCCTGGCCCCCAATTATGAGAAGTTCCACGGCGTGAAAATTTCCGACGGCATCCTGCGCCAGGCGGTGCTGTTGAGCGAGCGCTATATCACCGACCGGTTCCTGCCGGACAAGGCCATCGACCTCATCGACGAGGCCTGCTCCGACCTGAATCTGAAAGACCCGGACATCTCCCGCCGCATGCAGATTCAGCGGGAGCTGGACGACTATGAGAAAGAGCGCACCATGCTGGAGGAAAAGCAGCAGGAGGGCGGCGAGCCGGACTACGAGCGGATGGCCTTCCTGAAGAGCAAGGAGCTGCAGCTGAACACGGAGCTGACTGCCCTGTGCGAGAAGGGCGACCCCCAGCTGTCCATGGAGAACCTGGCCCATGTCATCGAGCTGTGGACTAAAATCCCGGCCTCCCGCATCCGGGAGCAGGAGTTCCAGCGGCTGAGCCAGCTGGAAAACCGCCTGAAAGAGCACATCATCGGCCAGAACGAGGCCGTGGAGGCCGTCTCCGCCGCCGTCCGCCGGAACCGGGTGGGCATCTCTCCCAAGCACAAGCCCGTCAGCTTCATCTTTGTCGGTCCCACCGGCGTGGGCAAGACGGAGCTGGTGAAGCAGCTTGCAAACGACCTGTTCAATACGCCGGACGCGCTGATCCGGCTGGATATGTCCGAGTTCATGGAGAAGCACTCCGTCTCCCGCATTGTGGGCTCTCCGCCGGGATATGTGGGCTATGACGAGGCGGGCCAGCTGACGGAGAAAATCCGCCGGAAGCCCTATGCCGTCATCCTGTTCGACGAGATCGAAAAGGCCCACCCCGATGTGCTGAACGTGCTGCTGCAAATTCTGGACGACGGTGAGATCACCGACGCCCATGGCCGGAAGGTCAACTTTGAGAACACCATCATCGTCATGACCTCCAACGCCGGCAGCGCCACCAAAGAGGGCACCGTGGGCTTTGACCGCACGGTCAGCCAGCAGGATGCGGACCGGGCCATGAAAGCCCTCCAGCAGTTCCTGCGGCCGGAGTTCATCAACCGCGTGGACGCGGTCATCACCTTCAACCGTCTGTCCGAGGAGAACTTCCAGAGCATTGCCCGCATTATGCTGGGCGAGCTCCAGACCTCTTTGAAGGAGAAGGGCATCACCTTTACCTATGACGACGCCCTGGTGGCCTTCCTGACCCATCAGTCCTATTCCCGGACCTACGGCGCCCGGAACCTGCGGCGGACCATCCAAAAGGAGCTGGAGGACCCCATGGCCACGAAGATCATCGACAGCTACGAGAACCCGGTCACCCAGATCAAGGCCACGGTGGAGAATGAAGAGATCAAGCTGTATACGCTGTAAATGTGAGATGAGAGGGAGATTTGAATGCTGTTTCGAAAGGATATTGACCCGCGCTGTGCCTACTGCCAGCGGGGACAGCAGATCAACGAGCGGGAAGTGGCCTGTATCAAGCGGGGAATCGTACCGGTGGAGCATCACTGCCGGGCGTTTAAATACGACCCTTTGAAACGGGTGCCGCCCCGTCCGGCGGCGCTGGACACCGAGAGGTTGAAAGAGGCGGATTTTTCGCTGTGATGCCATGACGCGAGTACATTGAGAGCAGAACAACCAGCAGGCGCCCGGGATTCCCAGGCGCCTGCTGCTGCAAAGGAGGAACGACCATGGAAATCAGAAAAGTCTGGACACTTTGTTACAGCGCAACCGGCACCACAGACAAGGCGGTGAATACCATCGGAGAGGAACTGGCGGCAAAGCTGGAGCTGCCTCTGGAGCGGCTGAGTTTCACCAGGCCTGCGGAACGTGACAGGGAGTACACTTTTTCAGAAAACGACCTGGTGGTCGTGGGAACACCTACCTATGCGGGAAAGATGCCCAATAAAATTCTGCCGGATTTCCAGAGCCGCCTTCACGGAGACGGCGCCCTTGCGGTGGCGGTGGTGACCTTTGGGAACCGGAGCTATGACAACTCCCTGGCGGAGCTGTGCGCGGTTCTGGAGGCGGACGGCTTCCATACCGTGGCGGCGGGGGCTTTCGTGAGCCAGCACGCCTTTACCGATGAACTGGCCTATGGCCGTCCCGGCTGGAGCGACCAGATGGAGATGAAGGAATTTGCCCGGCGCATCTCTGACAAGGTAAAAAGCTCAAGGGATATCTCCAACCCAATTCAGGTCCCCGGCGACCCGGCAGCACCCTATTACGTGCCCAAGGGCACGGACGGCCAGCCTGCCAAGTTCCTGAAAGCCAAGCCCAAGACGAACCTCGCCAAGTGCACGAACTGCGGCGCCTGTGCCCGGCTGTGTCCCATGGGAGCTATTGATCCGAAGGATGTGACCAATGTGCCAGGCACCTGCATCAAGTGTCAGCGGTGCGTCCGCAAGTGCACCAAAGGGGCCAAGTATTTTGATGATCCGGCCTTTTTGTCCCATGTGGCCATGCTGGAACAGAATTTCCGGGAACCCAAGGAAAACGAAGTATTTCTCTGAGAGACGGCTGTGTTTGGGCAGAATGGCAGTACCATCCATATAGAAAGAAAAACACGGTATCCGGATTCATCCGGATACCGTGTTTTATCGTCTGCATGGTCAGTTGCAGTATGTTTTATACAGATCCACGTGATCGTAAATCGCCCGCCAAGCGCTGTGGGCGTTGCCGGTGACACAGATATACAGATTGCCGTCGGCGTCCCGGCCGCAGCTGGCTGCGCAGTTGCCGGACTGCATCACGTATCCGGTCTTGGCGCCGATGACCTCAATATCGCCGGTGTCCTTGTCCTCAATGCGCCGAAGGAACCAGTTGGAGAGGACCTGCCCATCCGGATGCTCCGGCGTGGGGGCGGTCTCATAGGTGCGGGCATTCAGAACCTCCTGGCACAGCTCATTCTCCATGGCCGCTTTCAGAATCATGGCCATATCATAGACCGTGCAGAAATGGTCCTCGTCATACAGGCCCACGCAATTGGTGAAGTGGGCGGTGTCTGAAAGCCCCAGTTCTTCCAGCTTTTCGTTCATCATATCCACGAACGCCTCGTGAGAGCCGGCCACATAGGTGGCGAGGCCCAGGGCGGCGTCGGCGCCGGAGGGGAGGATGGTACCGTAGAGGAGCTCCCGGACAGAGACCGTCTCACCGATTTCCAGGCCCACTACGCTGCAGTCGTTGACATAGCAATAATCCGTGATATCAATGGTCATGGTGAAAGTGTCGTCCAGGTCCGTGATATGTTCAGCGGCCACCAGCAGCGTCATGATCTTGGTCATGGAGGCGGGACTGATGATGGCGTCAGAGCTTTTCTCTGCAAGGATGGAACCTTGCTCCAGATCGATTACCACGGCATAGGTACTGGGAAAAGCATCGTCCAGATGGACGGTGTCCGATGTCTGCGTTGCGGCGTATGGCGGCTCTGGCTCCTCCGGGAGACTGACTGCTGGTGCCGCCTGAGGAATGGGCTCCTCCGGGACGAGCTCCGGCTCCTCCTGGTGATGTCCGCCCCAGGCGGCCAGAACAATCACCAGGACCAATGCGAATCCGGCGACAGGCAGAAACTGCATGAGCTGCCTGCGGCGGCGTGCCTGCTGCTTTTTGCGGCGCTGCTCCGCCCGCTGTGCCCGGCGGGCGGCTCGTTCTTCCTCACTGATAACAGGTGTGTACTGATCGTCCATGGCGTACTCCTTGCTGGAAATGACATTTTTTCCATTATAGCAGAACCGCCGGAAGATTTCACCATGATTTTACCGTTAGAGAAAATTTTCCAGCTCATGATCCGAATTTTGAAAGAGAACAGGCCCAAAACACTGTCAGCACAGGGGCCTTTTGCATAATCTGAAAATGAAATCGGATTTGGAGGGAACTGTATGGCACAGGTGACCAACTTCTTTGTCGGCGCCAACAGCGGCGAGGGTTTTCAGAATTTATTTCCGGAACTGGTGGATCTGGAGGATACATATGATCTGATGGTATTGAAGGGCGGCCCCGGCGTGGGGAAGAACACCTTCATGCGGGAACTGGGCCGGTCTATGGAACAGGCCGGGACGGCGGTAGAGTACCTATGGTGCTCCGGGGACCCGGATTCCCTGGACGGCGTGGTCCTCCCGGAGATTCGCTGCGCGGTTGTGGACGGCACGTCACCCCACGTCGTGGAACCCCGGTATCCGGCGGCGGTGGACCGCTATGTGGACCTGGGGCGGTTTTACGATCTGACCGCTGCCAAAGCAGCCGTCAGTGAAGTGAAAGAGCACACCCGCGCTTACAAGGCGGCGTACGTCCGGTCCTATCACAGCCTGAAGGCCGCCCGGCAGGTGGAACTGGATGCGGTGACGGCAGTGGGGAAGACTTTTGACCGGGAGCGGGCGGACCGCCGGGTCAGCGGCATTATTGCCAGAGAACTGCGCGGGAAGGGAAACCAGGCGGGAAAGACCACCCGGCGTTTTCTGGGCAGCATCACCCACAGGGGATATATCTGGCGGTTCGACAGCGTGGACGCGCTGTGTCCCAAGGTCTACGAATTTGCCGACAGCTGGGAGCTGGCGGGACCGGCGCTCTCCCAGCTCCATGACACGGCTGTGAAGAACGGCTGGGATACCATCGCCTGTCTGGCTCCGGAGGAGCCGTCGCGCATTGAGCACCTGCTGATCCCGGCGCTGGGCCTGGCATTTGTCACATCCCGGCCGGGAATGGACTACGGGAAAAAGCCCTACCGCCGCATCCGGCTGGATGCCATGACGGAGGCGGAGGGGAAGGCCCGTCTGCGGTTTCAGACCCGGATGGCCGCGCTACTCCGGGAGGAGGGCATCGGCGCGCTGAAGGAGGCTAAGGCCAATCACGACAAGCTGGAGGCTGTGTATAACCCCTATGTGGATTTCGACGGCGTCCGGGCGCTGGCGGCGCTGGAGACTGGACGGCTGCTGAGCTGGCTGGGGTGAAAACTGCCTGCCGCGCGCGGAAAACAGGCCGTGGGACGGAGCGGAGACCGGGCGTCCCGCGGCCTTTGTATTTCGGTGGAGTTTGTGGTATGATGGGCACATCGTTTTCAAAGAGAAAGGAACCAAGGCTCATGACGAAAGAGGAAGCCTTAAAAACATACTTCGGCTACGACGCCTTCCGGGGCGGACAGGAGCCGGTCATCGACGCGCTGCTGGACGGGCGGGACGCGCTGGCCATCATGCCCACTGGGGCGGGGAAATCGATTTGTTACCAGATTCCGGCCCTGCTGCTGCCGGGCATCACCCTGGTGGTCTCGCCGCTGGTGTCCCTGATGCGGGACCAGGTGACGGCACTGGTGCAGATGGGCATCCCGGCGGCGTTTTTGAACAGCGCTCTGACATTCCGTCAGTATCTACTGGCTCTGGACCGGGCCAAGGCCGGACGGTACAAGATCATCTATGTGGCGCCGGAGCGGCTGGAGACCGAGGGCTTTCGCTCCTTTGCGGAGCACGCGGACATCTCCTTGGTCGCTGTGGACGAGGCCCACTGCATCTCCCAGTGGGGCCAGGACTTCCGGCCCTCCTATCTGAATATCCCGGCGTTTGTGGAGTCCCTGCCCCGGCGGCCGGTGGTGGGGGCCTTTACCGCCACGGCCACCCCGGATGTGAAAGAGGACATCGAAAAGCTGCTGCGGCTGCGGGAGCCTCTGCGCCTTACCACTGGCTTCAACCGGGAGAACCTGTATTTTGAGGTTCAGCAGCCGGAGAACAAAAAGGCGGCACTGCTGGAGTTGGTGAAGGGCCGCCCAGGAAAATGCGGGATCGTCTACTGTTCCACCCGGAAGAACGTAGAGGAGGTCTGTGACTTCCTGAACGAGCGGGGCGTCTCCGCCACCCGATACCACGCAGGCCTGGAGTCGGAGGAGCGGCGGAAAAATCAGGAGGATTTCCTCTATGACCGGGCGACGGTCATGGTGGCCACCAACGCCTTTGGCATGGGCATCGACAAGTCGGACGTCCGCTATGTCATCCACTACAACATGCCCAAGGACATCGAGAGCTACTACCAGGAGGCGGGCCGCGCCGGGCGGGACGGCCTGCCCTCCAGCTGCATCCTGCTGTACGGCGGGCAGGACGTGCGGACCAATGAATTCCTGATCTCCCACCGGGAGCCCCGGGAGGACCTGGACCCCAGGACAGCCGAGATGCTGCAGGAGCGGGACCTCCAGCGCTTGCGGCAAATGACAGGCTACTGTCGGACCCGGCACTGCCTGCGGCAGTACATCTTACAGTATTTCGGGGAATTCGCCCCGGACTACTGCGGCACCTGCTACAACTGCCTCCACAACTTCGAGGAGGTGGAGGTCAGCCGGGAGGCACGGTGCATCGTGGCCTGCGTGGCGGAGCTGAACCAGGCCTTCGGCGTGAGTGTCGTGGCGGAGACGCTGTGCGGCGCGGAAACGGACAAGGTGCGGAAGTACCATCTGGACCGGGAGCGGAGCTACGGCGCCCTGAAGGACCTGACCCAGAAGGAGGTCCGGGAGCGCATCCGCTTCCTGCTGGATGAGGGTGTCCTGACCCTCAGCATCGGACAGTATCCGGTATTGCGGCTGGGAGAGCGGGCGGAGGACGTGGCCCTGAACGGACCGGCCATGTATATGAAGAGCGTGAAGGACCAGCGGCCCGCCGCCGGCCGGAAGCCGGTGCCTACGGAGTTGGACAGCCGTCAGGCGGAGCTGTTCGAGCGTCTCCGGACCCTGCGGGCCGGCATTGCCCGCAGACAGGGTGTCCCGGCCTACGTGGTGTTTTCGGACAAGACGCTGCGGGAGCTGGCGGTGGTCCAGCCCCGGAATCTGGAGGAGTTCCGGACCGTCAGCGGCGTGGGCGACGCCAAGGCCAGCCGCTACGGAAAGGCGTTTTTGGCGGAGATAGAGGCATTCAACAATTGAACATTTCTTTGTGACCGAATATCATCTCAACAACATCACCATATGCCGGGGATGACAACCCATCACCGGTGCGGAATAAAAGACAGCAAGCACCTGCCGGCTGGCAGGTGCTTACTGTCTTTTACACGGTTATAGAACAGGGCTCAGGTCCTTCCCCGACGGGGCGGCCTGCCGCCCTTTCCAGCGGGTTTCCCTCTGTCTGCCGGTGCCTTGGCACGGCCGCCGGGATTTCCCTTTTTGACGGTCGCCGATTTTCTGCCTCCGGAAGGCCTGCCTCCGCTGGACGTGCCTTTTTGATCAGAAGATCCGGACTTTTTTCCACGCTCCTCCGGCTTTCCACCGGCGTGCTGCTTGGGCGGATAGGGCCGGATGAGGCACTCTTTGCCGAAACCGATGAGGTCCTGACGGTCCGCCTTTTCTAGGGCCTCCCGGACAAGCGCGTAATTCTTGGGGTCCCGGTACTGAATCAGCGCCCGCTGCATGGCCTTTTCATGGGGATTGGTGGGGACATAGACAGGCTTCATGGTACGGGGGTCCAGGCCGGTGTAGTACATGACGGTGGAGATGGTGGAGGGCGTGGGGTAGAAGTCCTGCACCTGCTCGGGCATGTAGCCCAGGTCCCGCAGGTACTCCGCCAACTTGACGGCCTCCTTCAGCGTGGAGCCGGGGTGGCTGCTCATGAGATAGGGCACCACGTACTGCTTCTTGCCCATTTTCTCATTCAACCGCTCGTATTTGGTGATAAACTTCTGGTACACCGCGTTGGAGGGCTTGCCCATCATCTGAAGGACCGGGTCCGCCACATGCTCCGGCGCCACTTTCAGTTGGCCGGAGACGTGGTACTTCACCAGCTCCCGGAGGAAGGTATCGTCTTTGTCGCACAGCAGGTAGTCGAACCGGATGCCGCTGCGGATGAACACCTTTTTCCCGCCCGGCAGGACCCGGAGCTTCCGCAGCAGTTCCAGATAATCCCGGTGGTCCACCTGGAGATTTTTGCAAGGGGTGGGGAAGAGGCACTGGCGGTTTGGACAGACGCCCTTTGTCAGCTGCTTCTGGCAGCTGGGATGGCGAAAGTTGGCGGTGGGGCCGCCTACGTCATGGATATAGCCCTTGAAATCCGGGTCCTGGATGACCTGCTTGGCCTCTTCAATGATGGCCTCGTGGCTGCGGGTCTGGATGATGCGGCCCTGGTGGAAGGTCAGGGCGCAGAAGGAACAGCCGCCGAAGCAGCCCCGGTTGCTGGTGAGGCTGAATTTGACCTCCTCAATGGCAGGGACGCCGCCGGCCTTTTCGTAGGAAGGGTGGTACGTCCGCATATAGGGAAGGGCGTAGACATGGTCCATCTCCTCCGTGGACAGAGGCTCCTGGGGCGGGTTCTGGACCACATAGCACCGCTCTTTCTCATAGGGCTCCACCAGCCGTTTGGCGATGAAGGGGTCGGTGTTGCGGTACTGGGTATAAAAGCTCTCGGCGTAAGTCCGGCGCTCAGCGGTCAGGGCCTCGTAGGAGGGGAGCATCAGATAGTCGTAGACGTTCTCCAGCTCCCGGGTCTTGTAGACGGAGCCCCGGACGTAGGTGATGTCGGAGATGTCCAGACCGCTGTCCAGGGCGTCAGCTACTTCTACGATGCTCCGCTCGCCCATGCCGTAAAGCAGCAGGTCCGCCTGGGAGTCCAGCAGCAAAGAGCGCTTCATGCCGTCGGACCAGTAGTCGTAGTGGGCCAGACGGCGGAGGCTGGCCTCAATGCCGCCCACCACAATGGGCTTGTGGGGATAGGTCCGGCGGATGAGGTTGCAGTAGACGGTGGCGGCGTGGTCCGGCCGCTTTCCGATGACGCCGCCGGGAGTAAAGGCGTCCGTTTTCCGGCGCTTTTTGGACACGGAGTAGTGGTTGACCATAGAGTCCATGTTGCCGCTCATCACCAGAAAGGCCAGACGGGGTTCCCCCAGGGCCTGGATGCTGGCGGGGTCCTTCCAGTCTGGCTGGGAGATGATGCCTACCTTATAGCCCGCGTCCTCCAGCACCCGGGAGATGATGGCGTGACCAAAGGTGGGATGGTCCACGTAGGCGTCCCCGATAACATATACAAAATCACATTGCTCCCAGCCCCGGCGCTTCATATCCTGGCGAGAGATGGGCAGAAAATTTCGTTCCATGACGGTTACCTCTTTAGGTTGATAGGCTCAGTATAGCAGAACGGCGGGGAAATGTCGATATCCCGGGAAAAAGAGGATAGTTCCATCGGAGGAATGTTTTGATAAAAAATCACGCACACGGCAGCGCGAAAAAAGGAAGGCCCCTTGGCGCATGAACCAGCCGGCAGAGGATCAGAATAACGCAAAAGGAGGAAAGCAACATGAGTGAGAGCAGATTTTATATCTGCCGGAATTGCGGCAATATTGTTGGACTGATCAGGGACGCTGGCGTTCCCCTGATGTGCTGCGGCCAGGAGATGCGGCATATGATTCCCGGGGAAACAGAGGCGTCCGCGGAAAAGCACTTTCCCACTGCGGAGAGAGAAGGGGACCTCGTCAAAGTGAGCGTGGGGGCCGCGGCCCACCCTATGACAGAGGAACACGGCATCCAGTGGGTGTATTTGCAGACTGACCGAGGCGGGCAGAGAAAGGCCCTGGTGCCCGGAGAAAAACCAATTGTCTCCTTTGCCCTTATGGAGGAGACGCCGGTTTCCGTATATGCATACTGCAATCTGCATGGCCTCTGGAAAGCCGATCTTTGACATAAGAACATTGACGATGCGATATTTGGGCCGGGGCTGTGACAAAGTGTCTGACAGCCCCGGTCACATATCACTCGCGGACTGGGAAGCCCCGCCGCCTGAAAACGGGGTCCGCAGTGCATGAACGAGTTGACAGAATACAATATCTGTGTTATATATAACATATATACATAGTATGTTGATATATAATATACATGGCATAAAAGTGAGGGATATTCATGTCAGATCACGCTAATGAGACAACGTATGGTTTTGGGACCCGGGCTGTCCACGTGGGCAACGAGGTGGATAAGGACAGCGGAGCCATCAAGCGCCCCATCACCATGGCCAACAGCTACGTCTTGCCCTATGACCCTACGGATATGAACTGGTCCAGCGCCGGTGGGAACCTGTACACCCGAAACGGCGGCACCAACCAGAAATACCTGCAGGAGCGTGTTGCCTCTCTGGAGGGCGGGGAGGACTGCGTGGTGCTGGCATCCGGCGTGGCGGCTCTCAGCGGGCTGTTTTTCGCCCTGCTGAACAAGGGCGATCACGTCATCTTCTCCAGCGTCACCTACATCGCCGTTTACCGGCTTTTGAACGAGCTGCTGAACAATAAGTTCGGCGTGGAGACTACCATCGTGGACACCACCGACCCGGCCAACGTGGAGGCGGCCATCCGGCCCAACACCAAGCTCATCCATATCGAGACCCCGGGCAATCCCACGCTGATGATCTCGGATATTGCCGCGATTTCGGACGTTGCCCACCGCCATGGAGCTCTGCTGAGTGTAGACAACACCTTCGCGTCGCCCTTCAACCAGCGTCCCATCGAGCTGGGGGCGGACTTTGTAGTGGAGAGCCTGACCAAGTACATCAACGGCCACGGCGACTCCATGGGCGGCGCCATCGTGGGCAGGACAGAGCACCTGGACAAGATTCGGGCGGTGTCCCAAGTGAATCTGGGCGGCACCATCAGCCCTTTCAACGCCTGGCTCATCATGCGGGGCTCTGTGACGCTGCCCCTGCGGATGCGCCAGCACAATGAAAACGCCATGGCCGTGGCCCGCTGGCTGGAGAAGCAGCCCTGCGTCAGCTTCGTGGCCTATCCGGGTCTGGAGAGCCACAAGGGTCATGAGGTGGCGAAAAAACAGATGTCACCAGGCTTCGGCGGCGTCCTGTCCTTTGGCCTGAAGGCGGACCACGACACCCACAATCGGTTTGTTAGCCACCTGAAGGTCATCACATCCGCCGTTTCCCTTGGCCATGACGAGAGTCTCATTGTGTTCCTGGGGGAGAACGACGAGCGGCAATATCTGTATCCGGAGGAGTTCCACAATGGATTTTTCCGCTTTTCCGTGGGCATCGAAGACGCCGAGGATATCATCGGCGATTTGAAACAGGCACTGGAAAAGACCGGCTTGGA
Organism: uncultured Clostridia bacterium; assembly: GCA_945864305.1. GTDB lineage: Bacteria > Bacillota > Clostridia > Oscillospirales > Oscillospiraceae > Oscillibacter. The sequence goes on from CAMBAJ010000012.1 coordinate 13,946, forward strand.
TGTGCTGACGTGAAGAAAAGACAAGCGGAAGAAAATATGTTCCCTGCCGGTTCATAAAGAGTGCGGCGCCGGTTTCCGGATTGTCCGGGAGGAGCGGGAGACGAAAGAACGGAGGTCTGACGATGAAACTTGCCATGGCACAGATGCGAATGGGCATTTCCACAGAGGAGAACCTGAGCAAAACAATCCGCTTTGTGGAACAGGCTGGAGAAGCCGGAGCCGACCTGATTTTTTTTCCCGGAGGTGCAGTTATCCCCGTTCTTCCCCCAATACGAGAAAAGGGACGCGGAGCAGTGGGCCATGTCTCTCGATGGGCCTGAGATCACGGCAATCCGGAACGCCTGCCGGAAATCCCATATCTATGCCAGCCCCAATGTATACCTAAAACAGGGAGAACGGCGCTATGACGCCTCGCTCATGATCAATGCGGACGGCAGGATTTTGGGCGTTTCCAAAATGGTGCACATTGCCCAGGCCAAGTATTTTTATGAGCAGGACTACTACACCCCATCTGACGACGGCTTCAAGGTCTATGGGACGCCCTTTGGAAAGATCGGTGTGGTCATCTGCTTTGACCGGCACCTGCCTGACGGCATCCGCGGCTGTGCCCAGCAGGGTGCGGAGCTGATCATCATCCCCACCGCCAACATCACGGAGGAGCCATTGGAGCTCTTTGCGTGGGAGGTCCGGGTGCAGGCTTTCCAGAGCACGGCATTTGCCGCCATGTGCAACCGCGTGGGGCCGGAGGGGGCATTGACTTTTGCCGGTGAGTCCCTCCTGGCTGGCCCGGACGGCTGTCTCCGCTTCAAAGCCGGCGGCGAAGAAGAGCTGTTGATTCTGGACGTGCCGCTGGAGGAAGTCCGGCAGGCCCGGAAGGAGCGACCCTGGCTGACACTTTGAGCGAGCAGAAAAGCCCCTTGACGGCTATTCCATCCCTGCTCTCCCTGCCCCGGCATAACTGGATTTGATGCCTATCTCCTTCCCCCCTCAGCAGCCCCGTACGCTTCTGCGTGCGGGGCTGTACGTTTGGCCGGCAAGACAAGTCATTTTTACGGAAGAATCCCTTGACATTTCTGTGGGAAGGGATTACACTCAAATTAACAAATGAACAAGTGCTCATTTATTAAATTAATCAGGAAGGGGATATTAAACATGAAAAAGACCTATAAGATTGATGTGGACTGTGCCAATTGCGCCAATAAGATGGAGGAAGCTGCCAAAAAGACCGCCGGCGTTGCGGATGCCACGGTGAATTTCATGGCGCTAAAGATGATTGTGGAATTTGAGGACGGCCAGGACCCCAAGACCGTGATGCAGGAGGTCCTGAAGAACTGCAAGAAGGTAGAGGACGACTGCGAGATTTTCCTGTAAGCATGCTGAGCAGGCTCTGCGCCTTTGAAAGTTAGAGGAGGGCCCTATGAACAAGAAACAGAAGAAAATGCTGGTCCGCATCCTGGCGGCGGTAGCGCTGCTGGTGCTTCTGGCTGTGCTGTCGGTACCTGAGGGACCTGTGCGGCTGATCCTGTATCTGATTCCTTACCTTGTGATCGGTTACGATATTCTGCTGAAAGCCTGGAAGGGAATCTGCAATCGGCAGGTATTTGATGAAAATTTCCTGATGGCGGTGGCCACTGTGGGCGCCATGATTTTGGGCGACTACAAGGAGGGAACAGCCGTCATGCTGTTCTATCAGATCGGCGAGCTGTTCCAGAGCTATGCCGTGGGCAAGAGCCGCAGGAACATCAGCCAGTTAATGGACATTCGGCCCGATTACGCAAACATCGAGGGCGAACACGGCCTGGAGCGGGTGGACCCGGATGAGGTAGAGGTCGGCACGATCATCGTGGTCCAGCCCGGTGAAAAGGTCCCCATTGACGGCGTGGTGACGGAGGGAAAAGCGGCGCTGAACACCAGTGCCCTCACTGGCGAGAGTCTGCCCCGGGATGTAAAACCCGGCGACGACATCATCAGCGGCTGCATCAATATGAACGGCGTGCTGAAAATTCGGACGACTCGGGAGTTCGGAGAGTCCACGGTCTCCAAGATTCTGGACCTGGTGGAGAACTCCAGCTCTAAGAAATCCCAGTCTGAGCGGTTTATCTCCCGCTTTGCCCACTACTACACCCCTGCTGTCTGTTACAGTGCGCTGGCGCTGGCAGTATTGCCCCCACTGGTTTTACTGCTGCTGGGACGTGCTCCCGAATGGGGCCAGTGGGTCTACCGTGCCCTGACCTTCCTGGTCATCAGCTGTCCCTGTGCACTGGTCATCAGCATCCCCCTCAGTTTTTTCGCCGGCATCGGCGGCGCCAGCCACGCGGGCGTGCTGGTGAAGGGCTCCAACTATCTGGAGACCCTGGCCCAGACCCGGTATGTGGTGTTCGATAAGACCGGCACCCTGACGCGGGGCGTCTTTGAGGTGGCGGGTGTTCATCACAATCAGATGGAAGATGAGAAACTGCTGGAGTACGCGGCTTTGGCCGAGAGCTTTTCAACCCATCCCATCAGCCGCAGCCTGAAAGAGGCCTATGGAAAGCCTCTGGACGAGAGCCGGGTGACGGACGTGGAGGAGATCAGCGGTAACGGCGTCACAGCCAAGGTGGACGGTGTTCCCGTGGCGGTGGGCAATGAGAAACTGATGCGGAAGCTTGACGTGGAGGCGATTCCGTGTCATCATGTAGGTACCATCGTCCATGTGGCCATCGACGGGGCTTATGCCGGTCATATCCTGATTTCCGATGTGGTTAAGCCCACCTCGGCTCAGGCCATCCGGGAGTTGCGGAAGGCCGGCGTCCGGAAGACCGTCATGCTCACTGGCGACGCGGAGCAGGTGGCCCGGCAGGTGGCCCGGGAGCTGGGCGTGGACGAGGTCCACAGCGAGCTGCTGCCCGCGGACAAGGTGGACCGGATCGAGGCGCTGCTGGACCGCAAGAGCGCGAAGGAGAAGCTAGCCTTTGTGGGCGACGGAATTAACGACGCCCCTGTTCTCTCCCGGGCGGATATCGGCATCGCCATGGGCGCGCTGGGTTCCGACGCGGCCATCGAGGCAGCGGACGTGGTGCTGATGGACGACGATCCCATGAAGATCGTGACGGCCATCCGGATCGCCCGGAAGTGTATGCGCATCGTCTACGAGAATATTTATTTTGCCATTGGCATCAAGCTGGTCTGCCTGGCCCTGGGAGCGCTGGGCGTCGCCAATATGTGGGTGGCCATTTTCGCGGACGTGGGTGTCATGGTGCTGGCCGTGCTGAACGCCATCCGGGCGCTGATCGTGAAAAAACTCTGAGGAGGAAACGCCGTGACAGAACGGGAAGAGTTCTGCTGTGAGACCGAGGAAGTCCATGAGGACCTGCTGAAAATCGTGAATGAGACCATGCCGGATGAGACGGAGCTGTATGATTTGGCGGAGCTGTTCAAAATTTTCGGAGACTCCACCCGCATCCGCATCCTGTTCGTGCTGTTTGAGGCGGAGGTCTGCGTCTGTGACCTGGCCTCGGTGCTGCATATGACCCAGTCGGCCATTTCTCACCAGTTGAAGATTTTGAAACAGAATAAGCTGGTCAAGAGCCGCCGGGAGGGGAAGTCCGTGTTTTATTCCCTGGCGGACGACCACGTGCGGACCATCATTGCCCAAGGGCAGGAGCACATCGAGGAATGATGGCGTGCCGCGCGAAAAGCCCCCGACAGAGTGGCGGGCCGGATGCGGGAAAGCGTCCGGCCCGTTTTTGCCGCATCCGCATTCAGCAGACACCTGCGGCCCCGGCGTATTTGCCGGGGGAACCGGGACGGCGGGAATTTAAACAGGAGGAACTGTCGATGAACAACAGTACGAGACCGGCCCCGGCCAAAGTGAATCTGGCTCTGGATATTCTGGGCCGGAGACCGGACGGCTACCATGATATGCGGATGGTGATGCAGACCATCTCCCTGTGCGATACCGTCACTGTCCGGGAGACCGGGGAGGGATTCACCCTCCATACCGGCGGCGATTTTATCCCGGCCGGAAAAAAGACGCTGGAGCAGCGGGCGGCGGAGGCCTTTTTTGCCGAGATCGGCCAGCCTGCGCCGGGCCTGGAGGTGACGCTGGAAAAGCGGACCCCCGCCTACGCGGGCCTCGGCGGCGGCAGCGCCGATGTGGCGGCTCTGCTGCGCATCCTGCGGGACAGGCATTGTCCGGCGATGCCCACGGAGCAGCTGGAGCTCATCGGCTTCGCAATCGGCAGCGACATGCCCTTCTGCGTCCGGGGCGGCACCGCCCTGGCGGAGGGACGGGGCGAGGTCCTGACGGACCTGCCGCCTCTGCCGGACTGCTGGCTGGTCCTTTGCAAGCCGGCGTTTGGTATCCCCACGCCGTCTCTGTTCGCCATGGTGGACGGCGGAGAACTGGAGCGCCGACCCGACATCGACGGTATGATGGCTGCCCTGCGGGCGGGGGACCTGGACGGTGTGGCCGCCCGGCTGGGAAATGTATTTGAGGATGTCCTGCCGGAGGAATACCACGAAGTGTTTGACATCAAGCGCCGCCTGCTGGACCTGGGCGCCCTGAACGCCGCCATGAGCGGCAGCGGTCCCACGGTGTTCGGCCTGTTTCGGGAGCGGGAGACGGCGGCGAAGGCGGCGGAGGCGCTGAAAGCGCGGTACAGGCAGACATATCTGGCGGAACCGGTGAAAAAATTCCAGGAAACGGAATAAAAACGGGAGTTTCTGTCCATGCTTTTGAACAAGGCTGAAAGCGGCCTACATAAGCAAAGGACGGAAACCGTATGAAAACAGCGGAAAAAACATCGAAGAGACTGCATATTTGGGAGATTGCCCTGCTGATCGGTATGGCGGTATTTCTGATCTCCGGAGCAGTGTCTCTGCAAAACCGGGACCAGCTGGCGGACAAGGTGGTTCGGTTGCATATCCTGGCAAACTCCGACTCCGAGGAGGACCAGGCGTTGAAACTGCGGGTCCGGGACAGGGTGCTGGAGCGTGCCACGGAGCTGCTGGAGCAGACCGGCGACCGCCGGGAGGCGGCGGACGTGCTGCAAAGCCACCTGCCGGAGCTGGAACGCATCGCGGCGGAGGAGATCAGCGACTGCGGATACGAATATGACGTGACCGCGGAAGTGGCCAACACCATGTTCCCTACGAAGGAGTATGATGGATTTACCCTGCCGGCAGGAGAGTATTTGGCCCTGCGGATCATCATCGGCGAGGGGAACGGCCATAACTGGTGGTGCGTGGTGTTCCCGCCCCTGTGCACCACGGCGGCCGCCGACGTGCCCGCCTCTGCTCTGGCGGCAGGCTTTGATGAGGAGGAAGTGGCCCTTGTGACCGAGGAGAACGAGGGCTATGTGCTGAAATTCAAGGCCATGGAGTGGTGGGAGGCCATCCGGGAAAAAATCGAGTGACGGAGGGATACATGTGAAACCGGGAGGACCGCTGTTCGCGGTGCGGGATATGAAGACATCGCTGGAATTTTACCGGGACGTGCTGGGCCTGGAAGTCGTGAATGACTTCGGCGCCAATGTGGTGCTGACAGGCGGTCTGTCTCTCCAGACCCTGGAGACCTGGGCGGACTTTCTGGACAAGGCACCGGAGGACATCCGCTTCGGCGGATACGACGCGGAGATGTACTATGTGGCGGAGGACTTCGACGCCTTTCTGGGAACGATGAAAGCCCATCCCGCTGTGGAGTTGGTCCATCCGCCTCTGGAGCACCGCTGGGGCCAGCGGGCGGTGCGGCTGTACGACCCGGACCGCCACATCATTGAGGTGGGAGAGTCCTTGGCGGTGGTATGCAGGCGCTTTCGGGACAGCGGCCTGAACGAGGAGGGTATTGCCCGCCGGATGGATGTGTCTGTGGAATTCGTCCGGGAACAATTGAAGCAACTGTAAAAGGAGCCCTCCGCGAACTTCGCGGAGGGCTCCTTTTGCACCACAAAAGACCATTTTTAGCGTTTCAGATAGGATTCAATATCAAATTCCAGCAGCTTCGTGTTCCGTTTCAGATACAGCGGATGGTGGGGGTGTCCGGATTTCAGCGGGGGACCGGCGGTGTACCACTTCGCCCCCGCCGTCTGACCGTCGGCGGCGAAGTCCCGCATGCAGTCCATTAGATAGTCCCGTTTTTCGATGATGTTCCCCCAGGCGGCCCACACGGCGGGCTGGGGGGAGAGGGACAGCAGATACCGGAAGGCCTTCCGGTTCTCCGCATGGAGGGCCGGATTCAGGAATGGCTCCATGTCGTCGGGCCGGGTGGCCCGCTGGGCGTAGACATTGAACATCAGGAAGCTGTCATACCCGTTGGCAAGGGCGATGCGCTGTGCGGACTGCAGTGTGGGGTCCAGGGCGTCCGGCGCGGCGGTGGAGGGGTTGATGCCCACGCAGATGAGGGGCTTCTCTCCACGCGTTCCAAGGATGTAACGGTATTCGGAATAGGTGTTTGGCACATAGAGCCAGCGGCTGACGTCGTAGTCCGGCGAGGGCCGGAGGGCGGCCTCCAGCGCCGGGTCAAACAGCTCCAGCTGGATGGTATCGGTGGTTCCCTGGGGGATATGCATGGCGTTGTCCTCCCGTTTCAACATTTTCCTCAGGATAGCACAGACGTCTGGAAAAGGCAATGGGGCGGGTAGTCTCCGGCCAAGCGCGTCCGGAGCACGGGAGGGAACCGAAAAAGAGGGTGCTTTCAAGCCAGGAGTATGGTATGATATCCAGGAAGACGAACCAAAGGAGGCACCGCCATGCTGCATATTTTGATGGGCCGGGCCAAAACAGGAAAATCAGATACGCTCCTGCACCGCATTGCGGAGCTGGGAGACGACAGCCGGCAGATCCTGCTGGTGCCGGAGCACGCCTCTCACCAGGCGGAGGTGGACCTCTGCCGCGTCTGCGGTCCTACCGCCAGCCGCCACGCGGAGGTGCTGAGCTTCCGCCGCCTGAGTGACCGGGTGCTGAGCATCACCGGCGGGTTCTCCCAGGTGACGCTGGACGGCGGCGGCAAGCTGCTGACGCTGCAAAAGGCGCTGTCCGAGGTGGCGCCCATGCTGAAGGTGTACCGCCGCCCGTCCCAGAAGGCCGCGTTTTTGCAGCAGATGCTGGATTTGTTCGATGAACTGCATTGCTATGAGGTGACGCCGGAGATTCTCTGCGCCCAGGCGCAGGACATCGAGGGCGCCACCCATGACAAGCTCATGGACCTGGGGCTCCTGTACGGGGCCTATGAGGCCCGCCTCCACGGCAGCGGCATGGACGTCCGGGACCGGATGAGCAAGCTGTGCGACAACCTGGAGAGCTCCGGCTATGTGGCCGGAAAGGACATTTTCATCGACGGGTTCACCTATTTCAACGCCCAGGAGCGCCGGGTGCTGGGTATCCTGCTGAAACAGGCCCGGTCCGTGACGGTGACGCTGCTGGGGGAGCCGGACAGCCGGGAGGAGATTTTTGAAGCCACGCTGAAAACCAAGGAACAGCTCTGCCGCCTGGCCCGGGAGAACGGCTGCCGGGTGGAGCTGAAGACCCTGACTGTGCAAAACGACACGGCCCTGGGCCATCTGGAGCGGTGCTTCTTCGGAGACAATGTCCCCTATGAGGGAGACAGCAGCTCTATCCGCGTTCGGGAATGCGACAATGCATTTTCCGAGGTGGAGCAGACGGCGGCGGATATCCTGCGGCTGGTGACGGGGGGGAAGTGCCGCTACCGGGACATCACGGTGGCGGCCAGAAACATGGGGGACTACGAGGGGACCATCGAGACCGTGTTCGAGCGGTACGGCATCCCCGCCTATCTGAGCCGCCGCACCGACATTCTGGAAAAGCCTGTGTTGAGCCTGCTGACCGGCGTGCTGTCCTCCATCTGCAGCGGCTATGAGTACGACGACATGTTCCGCTGGCTGAAAACGGGCCTAGCGGGGCTGACGGCCGAGGAGTGCGACCTGCTGGAAAACTATGTGCTCAAGTGGGATATCCACGGCCAGATGTGGCTGCGGGACGTGGATTGGACGGAGAATCCCGACGGCTACGGCATTCCACTGACGGAGGAGCGGGCGGAACAGTTGGCCCGGGTCAACGAGCTGCGCCGCCGGGTGCGGGGACCTCTGTATAGACTGGCCAAGCGCCTGAAATTGGCTGAAACAGCGGGTGAGAAAGCGGATTCCCTTTACAGTTTTATGGAGGAATTGGACTTGCAGGACGCCTTGGAATCCCAGCTGCGGGCCCAGTCGGAGGCCGGACGGCTCCAGGACGCGGAGGAGACGGCCCAGCTCTGGGAGATTCTCTGCGGCGTGCTGGACCAGTTCGTGGAGATTCTGGGCAATGAGCTCATGGAGCTGGACGAATTTGCCCGCCTGTTTCGCCAGGTGCTGACCCAGTACAGCGTGGGGACCATTCCCGTGTCCTTGGACCAGGTGTCCGTCAGCGAGATCACCCGGAACGACCGCCACGCGGCGAAGTATCTCTTCCTGCTGGGGGCCAATGACCACGTACTGCCGGACCCGGGCCAGAACGGCGGCATTTTGAACGACGACGACCGGGACGAGCTGGCCCAGCGGGGCATTGAGCTGGCCCCGGCGGGCATGGAGCAGATGGGCATTGAGCTGCAAAATCTCTACGCGGCCCTGGCCCAGCCCACTGACGGGCTGACGGTCAGCTACCCGGTGACGGACGTCTCCGGCGCGGAGCTGCGGCCCGCCTTTGTGGCGGAGCGGATGCGGACGCTGTTCCCGGACCTGAAGGTCGAAAAAGAGAGCAATGAAAAGGAGTATCGCTTGACAGCGGTTCTACCGGCGCTGGAGGCGGCGGGGCAGGCCCCCGGTGGCCACCTGTGGCGGTATTTCGCCGAAAATCCCGCCTTTCAGGACCGGTTGGCCGCCATGGAGCGGGCAGCCTCTTTGAAGCGTGGCTCCCTGTCCCGGACGGCGGTCCGGGCGCTGTACGGAGACCGCATCTCCATGTCCGCGTCCCGGCTGGAGCGGATGCGGTCCTGCCATTTTGCCTACTTCATGGAGTACGGCCTGCGGGCGAAGCCCCGGACCCCGGCTTCCTTTGACGCGCCCCAGATCGGCACCTTCCTCCACTTCCTGCTGGAAAATGTCACCCGGGACGTGCTGGCCATGGGCGGCTTTGCTCAGGTGGACGAGGAGACGCTCCACGCCTTGGCGCGGCAGTACATCCGCGAATACGAGACCCAGGAGCTCCACGGCCTGGAGGGGCGGAATCCCCGGTTCCGGTATCTCTTTGCCCGCCTGCGGAACACCGCCTACGCGGTCATCGACCAGGTGGCGGAGGAGTTGCGGCACTCGGATTTCGTGCCGCTGGAATTCGAACTGTCCTTCGGCGACCGGGGCCAGCTGCCGGCAGTAGTCATCTCCGAGCCCGACGCGGAGCTGCGCATCGGCGGCAAGGTGGACCGGGTGGACGGCTGGATCAAGGACGACAAGCTCTACCTCCGGGTGGTGGACTACAAGTCCGGCAAAAAGGCCTTTGACCTGTCGGCGGTGAAAATGGGTCTGGATATCCAGATGCTGCTGTATCTCTTCACCCTGCAAAAGGAGGGCAGAGCTTACTTCGGCCGGGAGATCGAACCGGCGGGCGTGCTGTATCTGCCTGCCCGGGATGAGATTCTGTCGGTGGAGCGGAACATTCCGGCGGAAAAGCTGCAAGGCGAACGGGAGAAGCTGCTGCGCCGTTCCGGACTGCTGCTGGCGGAGCCGGAGGTCCTCCGGGCCATGGAGCATGAGTCCTTACAGGAGCCCCATTACCTGCCCCTGCGGGTGAGCCGGGACGGCAGTCTCTCCGGCAGCATCGCCTCTGCGGCCCAGCTGGGAAAGCTGGGGAAGTACGTGGAAAAGCTGCTGCACCAGATCGCCCAGGAGGTGCGGCAGGGGAACATCGACGCGGACCCCTGCTGCCACAGCGAGGACGACAGCTTCTGCCAATACTGCGACTGGGCCGACGCCTGCCACTTCCAGGATGGGCGGGACGGAGATCATCTGCACTATATCCTGCCGGTGAAGGCGGAGGAGTTCTGGAAGATGCTGGAGGAAGGAGGCGACGACTGACATGGCAAAGCTCACATTGACGCCCCAGCAGCAGGCTGTGGTGGAAAACCGGGGCGGCAGCCTGCTGGTGTCCGCCGCCGCCGGCTCCGGCAAGACCAAGGTCCTGGTGGAGCGGCTCTTCCGGTATGTGACGGAGGAGCACTGCAACGTGGACGATTTTCTGATCATCACCTATACCAAGGCCGCCGCTGCGGAGCTGCGGAGCAAGATCGCCGCTGAGCTCTCCAAGCGCCTGGCTGAGAGCCCCAATGACCCGCATTTGAAGCGGCAGCTCCTGCGCGTGTACCAGGCGGACATCAAGACGGTGGACGCCTTCTGCACTGCCCTGCTGCGGGAGAACACCCACCTGCTGGCCCGGGAGGGGGAGCGGGACTCTCTGACCCCGGATTTCCGGGTACTGGACGAGGGCGACGCGAAGCTGCTCCGCCAGCGGGTGCTGGACCGGGTGCTGGAGCGGTTTTACGACGACCTGGACGACGGCAGGCAGCAGCTGGCGGACACTCTGGGCGCCGGGCGGGACGACCAGGCCCTGGCGGCCCTGGTGCTGGACCTGTACGAAAAATTGCAGAGCCACGCCTATCCGGACCGTTGGCTGGAGAAAAACAGGACCATGTGGGCGGACCTGGGTGACGATTTCGAGACGACGCCCTACGCCCGGGAGCTGCTGATGTCGGTCCACCGCAAGGCCGGACACTGGACGGCCCTGCTGGCACAGGCGGCGGAGCGGACGGAGGACGACGCGGCCCTTCGGACAGGCTATGGGGAGAAATTCCTGACCGCCGCCCGGGGCTTCGCCGCTCTGCGGGAGACACAGACCTGGGAAGAAGCCCGGCAGGCGGTGGACCGGATCGAATTCCCCCGCCTGAACACCCCCCGGGGCCGGAAGGACGAGCCAGAGGTGGCGGCGCTGAAGCAGGTCTGGGACAGCTGCAAGGCGGAGACGAAAAAGCTGGAGAGCCTGCTGGACGTCAGCGGGGAGGAGGCCATGGAGGACCTTAAGGCCATGGCCCCGGCCATGGTGGCCCTGCTGGAGCTGACGGCGTCCTTCGACGGCGCCTACCGGGCGGAAAAGCTGCGGATGAACGCGGCGGACTTCTCCGACCAGGAGCACCTGGCCCTGCGGCTGCTGGTCCGGGGGGACGGCGCGCCCACGGAGCTGGGAGAGCAGGTGGCGGCCCGGTATCAGGAGATCCTGGTGGACGAGTACCAGGACACCAACGAGGTGCAGAACGCCATCTTCCGGGCGGTGTCCAAAAACGGACAGAATATCTTCACTGTGGGCGATGTGAAGCAGAGCATCTACCGCTTCCGGCTGGCGGACCCCACGATTTTCCTGGGAAAATACAACCGCTTCAAATCCTACGAGGACGCCGCCGACGGCGAGGAGCGGAAAATTCTGCTGTCCAGGAACTTCCGCTCCCGGCGGGAGATTCTGGACGCCGCCAATTTTATTTTTGCAAACATCCTCTCCGGGGAAATGGGAGACATGGACTACGGGGAGGACGAGGCCCTGCACTTCGGCGCCGAGTACTACCCGGAGCGCCACGACTGCGACACGGAATTCCACCTGATCTCCGCCCAGCAGAAATCGGCGGAGAACGACCATCCGGTGAAGAAGCTGACCGCCGAGGCCCGCTTCGTGGCCCGGCGCATCCGGCAGCTGCTGGACGAGGGCTATCCCGTCACCGACGGGGACGGCACCCTGCGTCCCTGCCGCCCGGAGGACATCGTGATTCTGATGCGCTCCCCCGGCAGCCGGACCGCGGCCTTTGCCGAGGCCCTGGCGGAGCGGGACATCCCCTGCTCCTTTGAGGAGAGCGCAGACTTTTTCCACACCATGGAGATCTCCGTCATGGTGGCCCTGCTGGAGCTCATCGACAACCCCCGACAGGACGTGCCACTGATCTCCGTTCTGCGCTCGCCGGTGTTCGGCTTCACGCCGGACCGCCTGGCGGAAATCCGGAGCAAGACCCCCACGGGAGACTACTACGACGCGGTGGAAGCCGACGGCGGGGAGGACTGCAAGGCGTTTCTGGATGCTCTGGCGGGGCTGCGGCTGGCGGCCCGGGATATGAGCGTCCACCGCCTAATCTGGCACATCTACAACACCTGGAACATCCTGGGAATCTTCGGCGTCATGGACGGCGGGGCGGAGCGGAAGGAGAACCTGATCGCCCTGAGCCGCCAGGCCGAAAAATTCGAGAGCAGCGGCTACCGGGGACTGTTCGCCTTTGTGACCCAGCTGCGGCGGCTGCTGGACTCCGACCAGGCCCCTGTCACGAAAGCCGCGGCGGCGGTGAACGGCGTCCGGCTTATGAGCATCCACAAGTCCAAGGGCCTGGAATTTCCCATCGTCATCCTAGCGGACCTGGACCACGCCTTTTCCCGGCAGGATTTCGACACGCCGGTGCTGGTCCATCCCGACATGGGCCTGGGCCCCCGGCGGACGGACCTGAAGCGCAAAGTTCGCTATCCCACCTTGGCGCGGCTGGCCATCGAGGAAAAGCTGCGGCGGGAAAATCTGGCGGAGGAGCAGCGGATTCTGTATGTGGCTATGACCCGTCCCAAGGAGAAGCTGATTCTGGTGGACTCCATGTATCACGCGGCGGGCCGCCTGCAAAAGCTGGCCGCCGTGGCCAGCTGCCCCGTGCTGCCGGAGACGGTGGCGGCGGGCAGGACCTTCGGCGACTGGATCCTGCTGCCCCTGCTGTGCCGCCCCGAGGCGGCGCCCCTGCGGGCCTTTGCGGGCGCGGCGTCTGAGACACTGTATACAGGGGAGACCAGCCCGTGGGAGGTGTTCGTCCATGACAGCGAGGACTACCGGGAGCGTTTTTCCAAGGGCAGCGCCCCGGAGGCGGAGACGCCTCTGGAGACCGCCTTTGACCCCCGGATGCTGGAATTCATCTATCCCTATCAGCGGGAGACCGGTCTGCCTGCCAAGGTGACGGCCACCCAGCTGAAGGGCCGGGCCCTGGACGAGGAGATCGCGGAGAACGCCGCCCACACCCCGTACATCCGGCCCCTGTCCCAGCCGAAATTCCGGCAGGAGCGCCGCGGATTGACCCCGGCGGAGCGGGGCACCGCCACCCATCTGGTGCTGCAATATCTGGACTTTGCGGACCGGGATGTGAAGGGCCAAGTGGAGCGTCTGCGGGCCCGGGACCTGCTGACGGTGGAGCAAGCGGAGGCCGTGGACATCCGGGCGCTGGAGCGGTTTTTGATGTCGCCGCTGGCGGAAGAAATTCGGCAGGGGCGGAACGTTCTGCGGGAGTACCGCTTTACGCTGTTGATGGACGCCCGGGAGTACGACCCGAAAGCTGCCGGGGACGACGCCATTTTGCTTCAGGGCGTGGTGGACTGCTGTTTTGAGACCGACGCGGGATTGACTGTGGTGGACTTCAAGACCGACCACGTGCGGACGGCGGAGGAAGTCGCCCAGCGGGCGGAGCACTACCGGTCCCAGCTGGAGACGTACAGCCGGGCGCTGGAGCAGGTGCTGGAGAAGCCTGTGGTCCGGCGGTCGCTGTATTTCCTCCATGCCGGAGAGACGGTGGAGATATGAACATGGCGGCATGATTTGCTCCGCACTCTGAAAAAACAAAAAATATATAAGAAAAATGCTTGCAATTCAAAAAAACGCATGTTATACTAATTACCGCCTTTGCTGGGTGAAAGCTCTGCACAGGTAGTCTGGATTAGAAAGAGGTGAACGAGAGCAATGAAGGAAGGAATCCATCCCAATTATCAGCAGACTACGATTACTTGCGCCTGCGGTAATGTGATTGAGACAGGTTCTACCAAGAAGGATATCAAGGTGGAAGTCTGCTCTAAGTGTCACCCCTTCTTCACTGGCAAGCAGAAGCTGGTCGATACCGGCGGACGCGTGGCCAAGTTCAACAAGAAGTTCGGCTTGGACAAGTAAGTCTGACACATCACAAAAGGGTCTGCCATTTCGGCAGACCCTTTTTTATTTACTTTTTCATGGGATTCGCATATACTATATACGATGTTTGACAACGACCATTGAGAAGGAGTGTGCGCCATGAAACTGCATCCCGTGGACCTGAAAACGCTGACGCCGGAGATTTTCCGGGTGTTCGGAACCCAAAACGCGCTGCTGACCGCAGGTGATCGATCCAGCTGCAATACCATGACCATCGGCTGGTGCCAGCTGGGCCGGCTGTGGAGCCTGCCTGCCTGCACGGTCTACGTGCGCCCGGAGCGCTATACCTATCGATTCATGGAATCCCACGACTATTTTACCGTGTCCATCTTGCCTGCCGCTGAAAAGCAGACCATGGCCTTTTGCGGGACCAAAAGCGGCAGGGACGTGGATAAGATCAGGGAATGCGGCCTGACGGTCTGCTACGGCGCCGAAGACGCCCCGTTCTTTGACGAGGCGGAGCTGGTGCTGGTTTGCAAAAAGATATATGCCCAGGATATGGACCCGACCTATGTGAAGGCGGAGGCGGATGCCATCCTGTCCCACTACGGGGAGGGAAAGGGCAACTGGCACCGCATGTACGTGGGCCAGGTCGTGGAAGCCTATACGAAATAAGGAGAGACATTCCATACATGCGAGAGACAGAAGAAGTTCGTGACAAAGTGGTGCTGGTGGGCCTGAGCTCCCCGGTGCTGAAAAGGGCAGAGAACGCCGACGAGGAGACCATGGAGGAGCTCTCCGCCCTGGTGGAGACCGCCGGAGGCGAGACCGTGGGTATTGTGCTGCAAAACCGGGCCACGCCGGACCCCCGCACCTTCATCGGCGAGGGCAAGGTGGCGGAGGTCCAGCTGTACTGCGAGAACGTGGGGGCCACCATGGTCATCTTCGACAATGACCTGTCCCCCTCCCAGCAGCGGGTGCTGACGGAGCTGCTGGGCATCCAGGTGCTGGACCGCTGCGGCCTGATTCTGGACATTTTTGCCCAGCGGGCCAAGACGAAAGAGGGCCGACTCCAGGTGGAGCTGGCCCAGTACAAGTATCTGCTGCCCCGGCTGACGGGCATGTGGACCCACCTGGAGCGCCAGGGCGGCACCAGCGGCAAGGGCCCCATCGGCTCCAAGGGCCCCGGTGAGACCCAGCTGGAGACGGACCGCCGCATTATCCACAAGAAGATCGACAAGCTGCGGGCGGACCTGGAGGATGTGCGCCGGGTGCGGAGCACCCAGCGCCAGCAGCGCCGGAAGAACGAGATTCCGGTGGTGGCCATCGTGGGCTATACCAATGCGGGCAAATCTACGCTGCTGAATCAGCTCACCGGCGCGGGCATCCCGGCCAACAACCGGCTGTTCGATACCCTGGACACCACCAGCCGCCTGCTGACGGTCAGCGACACCCTAGACGTGGTGATCTCCGACACCGTCGGCTTTATCCGCAAGCTGCCCCACCAGCTGGTGGAGGCCTTCAAGGCCACTTTGGAGGAGCTGGAGTACGCCGACCTACTGCTCCACGTCATCGACGTGTCCAACCCGGAGTGGCAGTCCCAGGCCCAGGTGGTGGAGAACCTGATTCTGGAGCTGGGCGCCGGAGACCTGCCCCGCATTGACGTGTTCAACAAGAGCGACTGCGTCCCGGCGGGGGAGATCATGCCCCACGGCGAGGACATCTGCGCCATCTCCGCCCGCACCGGCGAGGGCATCCCTAAGCTGCTGGAGATGATTGACAAGCGGCTGGACAAAGGCACCCGGCGGGTGGTGCTGCACATTCCCTATGACAAGGGCGGCCTGCTGGACATGCTGTACCGGGAGGCCAAGGTGGAGAATGTGGAGTACAGCGAGACCATCGACGTGACAGCGGTCTGTGGCCCACGGACTCTGGGCCAGGTGGAACCGTTTATCGAAGAATGAACGGGGACAGCCTTTCGCCGGTGCGCAGGCCCAGTAGGAAAGCGTGAATGGCGGTGAATTCCAGGGTTTTCTCGAACTCCTCCCGGCAGTTGGGGTCCAGCCCACTGTCCATCAGGGAGAGCCAGAATTCGTAATCGCCCTGCGGAGCAGCGTCGATTTGCGGCTTGATGCAATGGGCGTAGAGCCATATGATAAAATCAGACATTGGAAGACCGCCTTTCGAAAAACGTCCGATTATTCGTGAATTTAAAATATTACGAATAATTAGACGTGCCAAGGGGGACATATGAATTTTTACGAAAGATTATGCATGCTCCGCAAGGAGCGGAAAGAGACCCAGGTACAGGTAGCGGAAGCAATTGGTATTACAGATAGACAGTATCAACGCTTTGAGGCTGGAGAGCAGAAACCCGGTTTTGACAACCTCTGGGCCATGGCGGACCCCTTCGGGGCATCCGTGGATTACTTGATGGGCCGCAGGGAGCAGAGATGAAAAGGACTGCCATTTTGGAGACACCGCGCTTACGCCTGCGCCCCTTCCGGGACAGCGATGCGGCGGACGTCTATGCCTACGCGAAGGACCCGGCCGTGGGTCCCATTGCGGGCTGGCCGCCTCACCGGAGTGAGCAGGAGAGCCGGGAGATCATCTGGACCGTATTCTCTGCCCCCGGCGTGTTCGCCATGGAGCTGAAAGAGACCGGAAGTGTGGTGGGTTCCGTGGGGTTTGTGGGGAACCACCCAACCGGGACCATCCCGGACTGTCCCGATGATGAGGTGGGATATGCCTTGAGCCGGGCCTGCTGGGGGTGGGGATTGATGCCCGAGGCGGTGAACGCCGTGCTGGAATATGGGTTTACCGTGCTTGACCTGCGGCGCGTCTGGTGCGGCCACTACGCCGGAAACTGGCGGTCCAAACGGACCATGGAGAAGTGCGGCTTCCGCTATCAGTTCGCGAGAACGGATCATGTGGCCCTGATGGGCGAGTTCCGGCAGAGTTATTTCTATCTGTTGACCAAGGAGGACTGGAATGGACGCATATCGGGTGCCCTTTGAGAACACTGAGAGCGAGTTTGTGGAGAAGCGCTCACGCTTCATCAGCCACATCTGGCGGGTGGAGACGGAGGCGGAGGCCAGGGCGCACATTGAGGAGATGAAGAAGAAGTACTACGACGCCCGGCACAACTGCTGGTGCTACCTGCTGAAAGAGGGGAACGCGGTCCGCTACTCCGACGACGGAGAGCCCCAGGGCACCGCCGGACAACCCATGCTGAACGTATTTCAGCGGGAGGAGGTCACCAACGTCTGCTGTGTGGTAACGCGGTACTTCGGCGGCGTCCTGCTGGGTGCCGGCGGATTGACCAGGGCCTATACCAAGGGCGCCAAGGACGCCCTGGACGCGGCGGGCATCAGCACCATGAGCCTGTGGACGCTGTGGGACGTGCCCTGTACATACCCGCTGTTGGAGCGGATGAAGCTGGACATCACTGCCTGCGGCGGCGTGGTGCGGGACGCGGCGTACGCCGCGGATATCACCTTGCGGACGGCCTTTCCGGCCGGTGGCGCGGAACAGTTCCAGCCCCGTCTGACGGAGCTGTCCGCTGGTCAGCTGGAGATGGTCCCGGCGGGGGAAGAGTTCCTGCCCGGCCCCCGGGAAGACGCAAAATAGGTGAACAAAAAGAGCAACGGACTGATTTCCGGTGCTCTTTTTATGCGGATCATGAGAAAAATGTGTCGGCCTTCAATCGTCAGTCCGCACCAGAAACCCCAATTCCTGAATCTTCTGCCTGATTTCTTCCTGGCGGATGCCGGTGGAATCGTAATCCACGGCCAGACAGCCGTTTTCGCTGATGCTGACGGAGGTGACGCCGGGCAGGGTGTCCAGTTCCCGCTTCAGCTGGTTCACGTCGTGCTTGCCGTGGACATCGTCTAAAGAGAAATACGTGCTCAGTTGGGACATGCCATCCACTCCTTCCGCCGATAGTATGTCCGGCGGGAAGAAAATTATGGGCAGGTGTCAGGCGTGCTGCTTATGCGGAAGGGCGGAAGCACCCTGCCGGTTGACAATGAAAATACCGCAGCAGACCAATGCCAGCGCCAGCAGATACTGTGCCCAGGGAAGCTGCCCGCCCTCCCGCAGAAGGAGAATGGACAGCAGAACACCGAACACCGGTGTCATGAATCCGAATACTGCGATGCGGGAGACAGGGTTATACTTCAGGAGCGTGCCCCAGACAGAATAGGCGACAGCGGAGATCAGCGCCATGTACAGCAGGAGGAGGGCGCTTTTAAAGGTATCAAACCGGATCCGCCCGCCGCCCGCAAGTCCGATCAGGACCATCACGGCTCCGCCGAGGACGAACTGATAGCCACTGAGGACCACCGGATTTTCGCGGGCGGAGTAGCCGCGCATCAGAGAAGAAGAGACTGCGTAGGAGAGAGCCGAGATCAAAAGAAATCCCTCACCGGAGAGAGACATGCCTCCGCCCAGGCTTCCTCCGGACAGATTGACCAGAATAACGCCGGCGAAGCCGATGAGGCAGCCGGTAGCCTTGCGGGCGCTGAAGGGCTCCTGATGAAAGAAAAAGCAGGCGATCAGAATGGCAAAAAATGTACTTGAGGCCTCAATGATCGACGCTTTGACACCAGAGGTATGGGCCATTCCAATATAATAAAAGACATATTGAAGGATCGTCTGGAACAGACTTAGGACGGCGATCATGGGCCAGGAACCGCGGCGCGGGACCAGCGGTCCGCGATGCTGCAGACTGCCAAACAGGATCACTAGGATACCGGCCAGTGTAAAGCGAATACCGCCGAAGAGAAGCTGGGCGAAGGGTTGGCCGGAGTCGATCTGAAACAGTTGATATCCGATTTTGACGCAGGGGAACGCACTGCCCCAGAGAAAGCAGCAAAGCGTAGCCAGCAGGCAGACGACTCCGGCCTGCTGCATGCATTTTTGTGACGGCATAATGGTCACACCTTCCTGATTCATATGTGCATGAGAGATTTTCATTATGTCAGACCTGAGAAGAAAGGTCAATGTACAAAAGAGCAAAAGAAAAAAGATCAAAGGGAGATTGGGTATCACGAAAAAGAGAAGGAAGCGACAAAACAAAAGAGTTCTGAAGCCTTTCGGTTTCAGAACTCTTTTGGTACGCCGTGAGGGATTCGAACCCCCGGCCTTCTGGTCCGTAGCTGCAACCCAGAAATTTTTCTGATGCTTTCCAGCGCTACTCTGGTCTTTTCGCTCCCGTCCCCAATCCTGTTTGGGCCTGTTCACTCCATTGCTTCCACAAGGAAATTTTCTAGTCTGGGTCAGGATATGGGTCAAAACTTATGCTAACGCCCCTGTCAAATGCCGCAAGCCAATAATACCAATTTTGCCGAGATACCCTGCACAAGCCATTACAGTTTCATCGCTGCAAAAGATTCCTGTTCCACTTTGCAGTTGTTTTCTTTCATGAAGTCAAATATCTCCCTGTATGGATTTAACAACGGATATTGCATAGCTTTCCGGTCTTCTGCCGTCAGTGGACGATAGTGCCCCGCCGTGAAGCAGTCCTTCAAAGTTGGCAAATCCATCTCCATTGGTTGGAAGGGGATACCGGTCTTTTGTTTTAGATTCTCCAGAATCAGGAAGCCGTGAGGGTCCAAATCTCCGTGATGAAAATAGTTGGCATCTGGCTCATTGGAATACACCATACGCAAAAAATTTGCCCGAACAGAATTGGGAAAACCGCCCAGATATAGGACTGCCTGGCTACGCTCTGACGTATCGTGGTACGTAGTCAGGTTCTCCACCGAGACGACGGTTTTATCCTGCAGGTGTACCGCCTGCACTGTGCTCAGCGCATCAGACGCAAGGCCAATGCCGCCGGGAAGATTGGCAACGCAAATAGCCGAATCGGCAAAATCCAGAATCCAACCGCCCTTCAGATAAAGGTAGGTTGGGTTTTCAAAAAGATTATAATACTCCAGAATTTTATCCTTTTCTACTGGCTGTTCCGTCAGGTCTACCAGCACACTGCGGGTAATCCCTGAAATAGTCTGAAATCGTTTTGAATCATGAAATACCGCCTCGGAAAAATTGCGGAGATATGTCTCTTTGCGTAGATGTTCCATCTTCTCCAACGCCAATAAGACATCACGCAGTTTTTCTGTATCTCCCTGAAGACCATATCCCGGTGACCGTCCTTCCTGCAGCGCAGCGATAGCCTTTTCCGCAAACCGCCTTGTCAGCCCATTCGATCGTCTCTGAGCATCTTGGAGCAGTTGCATCTGCTCCTGCCGAATCACTTGGGCCGGTTTGCGGCCCAGTAACTTATAGATCTCCGACATCCGTTCTTGGCAGAGGATGAGTTTTGTATAATATCCCTGTGCGCTACGGGGAGCAGTGACCATCTGCCACCCGGCCAAGCGGGTAATGGCATCGTCGATTTCCTGTTCATCCATACCCAGATGGTCTTTATATTGTGGATAGCGCTTGACTACATCCAGTGTCACTGCCCGCCGCTGTCTGCCGTCAGGTGGCTGATCGTATCGCCTTTGTTCGTAGACGTCCACCAGGGTATTTAATATCTCTCGTACATAATCCATGGTTCACTTCACATCCTGATAAAACGCTTTTACTGCATTGCGTGCGCCGCTTTTAATGATTGAGCAGGTCACGTCGCAATAGGGCTGGATTGCCGATGCCTTTTCCACTGTGGTGATCAATACCACCTGCAGCCGCATTTTGCGCAGCATCTGCATCATGGGCCGGATGCGGTCACTAGTCATACGGCTGAACGCTTCATCCAGCAGTACCAGACGGACACTATTCTCACATTTGTCATAGATCTGCAGCAGCGATGCACAGATTGCAATGTAGAACGGTGCCTGGTTTTCACCGCCGCTGCTGTCCTGGCTGACGGTGGAGAGTCGGGTAACACCACCAGTCACCTGATTTCGACATTCAATATCATATTCCAGGTAGTAGCGATAGTCTACATAGCTGGAAAGTTCTGTGGTAATTTTTTTACCTTCCTGACGGCGCTGGGCATTCGCTTTCAATTCCACCAAAATGCGCTCCATCAGATCCTCAACTTGTGCCTCATAAGCAGGGTCGTTGCGGGCAAGCATATCTTCTATGCCACCGTCTCCGTTGATCCTACGGTTGCTGTCCTTCATGATCACATCATAGAAAGCCTTGCGTTCCGGATCGGCACTGGCCTGGACCACGAATTGATAGACCTCTTCACCATATTGCAGGTTTTCCATAGAACGGTTCAAATCCCTAAACTGCCGCCGCGCGTTGATGATATCATCTTTCATCCGATACAGAATGTCCTCCCGGAAACGTTCCTTGCACCGTTCCTGTGCCTGATGAAGACTGGTGGTGTACCTCTGCAAATCCACATTTATCAATCGGTCACGTTGTTCCCGGAATGTCTCGATGCCCTCCAACCCCAGGGGATAATCGCAAGTGTAGGCGCTGTTGTACTCCCGCTGTTTGGGGTTCAGCTGGTCTCGCATACACTCCTCCAATGCTTTGTTTACCTGGTTCTGGTAATTTGTCTGGTACTCTACGATCTTTTCCGGGCTGCGGCTCTGGGTGGCATCCTGGTATTTTTTCTCAATTTCCGTCTGCAGCAACGGATTCTGCTCGCAAAACTCCTGCCACGCGATCTTCGTTTCCTCGGCCACTTGAATCGCCTGGTCTTGTTCCTGCTGCTTTTCCGTTACCAAAGTTTCCTGTGCGTGGAGGGCGAATGCAATTTCTTCCTTCTTTTTCTGCTGGCGCTCCCATTCCTCCCGGCAAAGCCGTTCCGCAGTCATTTTTGCCTGAAGGATCGGGTTCCCCTGCCACTCCTGATATTCCTTCTCCGCCCGCTTCAGTTCCTGCCAGCAAGTTTCGCACCGTTGGCGGCTACCCCAGTTTTTCCGCAGGTCCGTCAGTGCTGAGCCGTCCAGAACCTTGCGGCATTGCTGCAGTGTATCATGCAGAAATTGCGTTTGGCTGTTCAGCGCTGCAAGCCGCTCACGGAGCTCAGCGAATTCTTCTTTTGCCGCTTTTAGCTGCCGCTTGCGGGCATCCAGACCAACGAATAGTTTTGGAGTACGAAGCCGGGCTAGCCGGTAGGGAAAGTGCCGCAGCAGGTCCCGTGTCGCACTGTGGGGAAAGTTTTCCAATGTTTCCGATGTGTCACAGCAGATGATCTGACCTAACAGGCTATTCACATAATGCTTAGCCAACCAACTTTCGCTGGTGACTTTGGCTGCGAGGCTATCCAATTCCGGAGTGGCGTTTCGGTCGGCATCCCTTTCCAGAGCACGGCTATCCAGCAAGCTGACCCGCCCCACCTCGGCACCCAGCTGTTCAAACACCCGCTTGGCCGTACGATAGTGCTTTGGCGCCACCAAGATGTCGAATCGGCGATCTCCCAGGCACGCCTCCACACAATTCTGCCAATCCAGCTCCTGTACGGTCAAGAGCTCACACAGGACCCTGGCATCCGCATCCATACCCTGCTGGACGAACTCACGGTTGATCGCCTGGCAGACCCAGTTTGCCCGGTCATTGTCCGGATAGATCAACTGTCCTTTTTCCAAGGTTTCAATCTGCTTTCTCAGGGCATCCCGGCGCTTTTCCGCCTGCTCTAATTGGCTCCTGCTGTTAAATTCGGCCTGATCCAGCGCCTTCTCCCTTTCATGCAGCAACCGTTCCATTGCCTCCAGCTGCTCCAACTGCCGGCGTTCCGGCAATTTTTCGATTTCATCCGGCATTTGCTCTGGCGTGAGCGCAAGCTTACAGTCCGCAAATTTTCGGTTCAGGTGTTCAATCTCCTGCTTTGCGTTTTCCAATGCACTTTGGGCTGATTGGGCCTCACGATAGTCCCTTTTGCGCTCATTCACCAGGTCCTCAAATACCTGTAACTGCTGGCGTTCACTGCTGTCCTGATTCTCCTGTGCCGCTTTCATGAACCGCTGGTGGGCCTGTTCTGTTCGCTCCTGTTGACTACCCAGTTCCCGCTGCAGCCGATCAATCTCCATATTGGCCTTAGTAATGGCCGTCAAAATCTCCTCTTCATATCCAGCGGCCGCCTGCTGCTTTGCGCACAGGACGAACCCCTGGTTGATAACGCAGTCCCGTTGTTTTGCGTAAGCTGTCTCCCCCAACTCACAAATCTCCGTCAGAAGCTGAGCGCGGTTTTTCGCTTGGAGAAGCACATCATTCAGATTCTCCAGCTCGATTTGCTCCCTCTGCAGCGCCTCGGGGTCAATCTCTGGCTGAGGCAGAATGTAATGATAGATAAACTCCCGGAAATCCTCTATATCGTCCATTCCGGTGCCCATAGGGAATACGGCGCAGAACTTCTTGCCCAAGGGCGAATCCGCCGCGCCAATGCCCAAGGCACGGCAAATCAGATCTTTTGCCGTTTTTTGATTATCGGTGTCTCTCATTTTACCGCTTTTCAGGCAGAACTGCTCTCGCTTGGTAGGAATGCGGTCTGGGCCCAGAAACGGAAGGTCCTCCAATGCGAAACCATGGGACGTGATATACCACCGTTGTTGTACATGGCGCATATCTTCATCCGGACTCTCAGATTCGACCCGAACCGTGATTACAAAAGGCTCCTTCCCTGACACAGCAGTATCGTCCCAGAACTCAGCTCCAATGTAGGATACCGTGTGTCCTTTGCGGCTATAACGAGGCTTATCTCCATCCTGATCACGTTGCTTGCCATGTACCGAGCCCAGCAGCGTTCGTTTGCTCTTTCGGTTGCCCAGAACATTAAAAGTTTTGTTGGTAGTCAGACAATAGCGAAGCGCATCCAGAATAGTGGTCTTACCCACGCCATTGACTCCGATCAGATATGTGATTTGCTGGATGTCCAGAAGATCGTCTGTAAAATTGTGCCAATTGATCAGCCGCAGGCGGTGCAATGCGATCATGTATCTTCCTCCTCTCCGGCCTTCCGATATTTATTCAGTTCTTCCATCGTCGCGTCTCTTGACGCCTTCAGTACATTGTCCGGCAAGGCCAGGATCACTGTTGGATAGATCTCAATTTTGGCATTTTCGTCTGACAGACGGTCCAGTGGCCTTGCCAAATTATAGTTCTTCAAGGTTCGCAGTGCGCCTTCCAAGGTGGGACGGTCCAGCTTGCGGGGAAGATTCAGCTTCTGAAATTCGTCCTGAATCTCTCTAACCGTGACGGTAACATGCTCTCCGTCCACTGAGAGCTTCTCCCGTTTTTGCAGATACAATAACCGAAAAATCAGCAGCAAAATGCTCTCGTATTTGTTCAGGCGGGCCTGATTTCCCTCAAATTCATTGACCAGAGCAATCACCTTCAGCGGTGCGGTATGATATACGACGGTATAGCCCAACGGCTTGAATACTCGACGCAGTTCTTCCAGATGATTGACTGCATAATAGTGTTTTTCCCGCATCTCCTCCGCCTGTACCGGTAGGAAGCAATGATTCAGCAGGTAGTTGGCAATTTCTTTGACATCCATGAAAAAGTCTCCTTTCAAGCCCGCTTACGTACCCAAAACTGCTGGAATCGGAATCCATTGCAGTTCACCCACTCGTCTTGCACTGTGATTTCGTAATTTCGATCACCGGATTGGGAGTAGGTATGCAAACCGATGATCTTGATCAGATCATCGGTCTCCCTCCCAGCCAGCGCTGAAGCAGAGACTGTTTCGCAGCCGCTCAACACCCGGTCTGCGAACCGATTCACATTTTCCTGGGTGACAGCCTGACGGACGTATCCCATGAGCAATTCTTGCTGCCGTTGCAATTCCTCCTGGGAGATAGGCGGTTCAGGAGGTACTTGCTCAATTGGGGTAGGTTTTCGGCTGTTGACAGCTGGCTTAAGAAAGTGCTTCCCCATAATTTCGACAGGATATAGCTTCCACTGGTGACTCAGTGGGCTTTCGTCCGGTTCAAAAAGTTCCTCCGGTTTTTTGACTGTCTCCGCGTAATACCGCAGCAAATCACTGATTTTTCCCTGAGTCGATCCGTCAGACAGCAGCATAAACTGAGCCCTCTGCACGGCCCGCTGGCGGTAGGTCACATGGTTGCGGTCGATTTCACCAATGAGGTCATGCATGATATCCAGTTCATCTCGTACTCTCTGAATCAGCCGGCGCACCGCAATGGCGCCCTCTGTCTCATTCACTCGCTCTACCCGGCAATAGTCGGCAGTCAGCGCACTGACATACCGTCCCTCACAATCGTCCAGACCATCCAGAATTTCTGTGCGATAATTAAAAAGATTATCGCTGGTTTTAAAACGGTGATATGCCGCAACGACGATTTCCTCCTCATACTGCTGAAACAGGTCCAGCACTTCCTGAGGTGTTCGGTTTCGGGTCAACCGATCAATGTACGTTCCGATAGAGGCGTTGAGTTGTCGAAGAGAGGTATTTAGATCCGCCATGTCGGATGAGACTTCTTTCAACACATTCTCATATGGACTTTTTTCACTCTCCATCTCTTGAAGCAGTCGATATGCTTTGAGGAGTTTACCACTGTACGTCACAGTTTTCGGATTCAGCATAGCATCAAAAACCTGCAACAGGTGGACTGCTGGAACGCTTAGGGCGGTGCGGACTTCTTCTTCATAACCGCCCTCCAACTCCTCCAGCCATCCGGTTTCCCGTAGCCGGCGCATAAACAGAAGCGCTTGGTTCCTGGGATCATGAACAACATCACCTGCTATGTCATCTTCATCCGGCTGCAGAGGGATTGATAGTCCCTCCATATATTCCTCTGCCAATTCAGTTAAAGAGCTTTTTTCCATGCTATAGTCCTGTGATGTGCCGCATCTCTTCCAAATCAGCATCAACAGGTCAGCGTATATCATCTGATTGCGTCCTGCCAGCGGGCGAAACATTTTGGGATTTAACAAGTCAAAAAGATTCATCAGGCCACCCCCGCGCATATCTGTTGATTATTTTTTTGCAAGAATATAGCGTTGGCTTTTACTGTTATTCGTAGAAATACTCCAGTACGTGTTGCCTAAAAATTTTCGTGATAAAACAAGAAATCATTTATCATAAGAATATCATTTTCTGGCAGGATTTACAAGTCAGCTGAAAATTCAAATACTGCGTTACCAATCAATGACTAAGCATCTCTTTGAAAGAGAAAAGAACATCCGATAATTTCTCACCCCTGTTGGCCGCTGTGTGCGATTCTCTCAGATGGGTGGCATCCTTTCCCAACCGACAACCCAGAACGAAGTGTGCGGCATTTGTGGGCCATGTTGGCATCAGAGAGCAGTCTCACAGGTGTAAATTCCATGGCAGACTTGCCCGTCCAAGAGCGATTGCGGAGGACGAAAAGAAAAGCGGGATAAAGAACAGGCGTCAAGTGTGGCGCTCTGTTCAGTCACTTCTACCCGCAGTGCGGGCAGTTACGAGGGTTTTCGGGGCGTTCCAAAGCGGGGTCAAAATCGAAGGCGTGATATCGCTTCTACGGTCGTATTCTCCAAGAGCTTACTCCCGCAAGAAAATAATGGGGGTCATGCCCGATATAGGCGCGGATTTCAAGGGAATAGGAGAATTTATCAACCACCTGGCACCGAGCCACCCTCCAGCCCATCCAGTCCCCATCAGCAGTGAGATCCGAATTCATACCCGATGGAGGTATTCAAAAATTGCGTCGCAGTAGACAAAGAACAGGAACTTTTCTGCCCCCAGCATTTGCACCACCCTCCCTACATCGGATGGAGAGGAAATATATGAACAAAACGAAGGCAACAAAGAATAGGCTCTCTCGATAATGAAACTCTTAACTTTCTGATAACTCTCTGCTTTTGGGCTGGCTATTGCCGCTCCTTTTGGGTATGGTGTGTTGCTGAATAGGAGGTGGCACACAAATGCACGATTATATGAAAGCACTTTACCACAGATTTGAGACTCCATCGGAACAGATGACCACTCTGGAAAAGGCAGCAAACAAAATTCATAGGCAGTTGGCCAACAGGCTGAAAAAGCCAGAGAAAAAGATGCTCCTGCGCCTTGTAGATCTGGAAGCTGCCCTGCGGGACCAGGCCTGCCTGAACAGTTTTATATCCGGCTACCGCTTGGCCCAGGGTATCCAGCAGGAACTGCTGGCAGACCTGCCGCCCTACAACTTCGAGGACGAAGATGAGCGGCAAGCCTGCCAACGAATGTGGGAGGGCTGAGAAATGGCAAAAAAGCGAGCGAACGGCGAGGGCAGCATCCGTAAGCGAAAGGATGGCCGCTGGGAGGGCAGGTATACCGCAGGACATGACCCAACGACAGGTAAGACCATCTACAAGAACGTCCTTGGCAAAACACAGGCGGAGGTCAAAGAGAAACTGAAAAAAGCCATTGAGGAAGCTGGCAAGCTGGATATTGCGAGGGCTGGACAGTACACAGTAGGACAGTGGCTGGACCTCTGGCTGGAGAACTACGCCAAATTAAAAGTCCGTCCCTCATCCTATCAGACCTACCAGGGTTTTATCAAAAACCATGTGAAGCCCTCCATCGGAGACATCCCACTCTCAAAGCTGACCACCATGGATCTCCAGCAGCTCTACAAAAAGCTGCTGGAAAGCGGACGGGTAGACCGCGTTGAGGCGAAAAGCAAACCCAAAGGGCTGAGTGCCAAAACGGTGCGGAACATTCACCAGATGATCTCCTCCGCTTGCGGATTCGCCGTAAACCAGAAGCTGCTTGCCAGCAATTCCGCCTGCGCCTGCGCCCTTCCCCGCATTGAACGCAAGGAAATGAAAACCATCCCTCCGGACAAGCTGACCTCCTTCTTCGATGAAGCCAAAGAAAGCGGTGTATTCGAACTCTACTACATCGACTTGCTCACCGGCCTTCGGCGCGGAGAACTGCTGGGACTGAAATGGGATGACGTCGATCTGAAAAACGGCATTCTCCACGTCCGCAGGCAGATCATGCGGCAGAACGGAGCTGTGGTAGAGGCGCCGCTGAAAACGAAAAACTCCTACCGCAGCATTGCCATTCCAGCAGACGCGGTAGAAGTTCTGAAAACGCAGAGAGAAAAAGTTGGTTGCGGCAGCGAGTATGTATTCCCATCTCCCACAGGCGGGCCGATCTCGCCAGATAGCGTCCTGCATATGCTCCAGCGGGTACTGAAGCGGGCGGGATTGGAACGAGTCAGATTTCATGACCTCCGCCACACCTTCGCCACCCTGGCCTTGCAGAACGGTGTGGACGTAAAGACCGTATCCGGTATGCTAGGCCACTACTCCGCAGGCTTCACACTGGACACTTACGCCCACGTTACCACCGCAGCACAGAGAACGGCGGCAAATACCATGGGAAACATCCTCTCCGGTGCTGTCCGGTAATTTCCGCATCTGGGTCAGCGTTCGGGTCAAATACTGAGCCAAACGCTAATCACGGAACATTTTACAGGAAAATGCAAACAAAAAGCTCCTGAAATCGATGATTTCAGGAGCTTTTTGGTACGCCGTGAGGGATTCGAACCCCCGGCCTTCTGGTCCGTAGGTTGTCT
>CAMBAJ010000013.1 GCA_945864305.1 uncultured Clostridia bacterium
CCCCGCCCCACCACGACATCTACTCCATTGAGGACCTGGCCCAGCTGATCTACGACCTGAAAAACGCCAACCGCCATGCCCGCATCAGCGTGAAGCTGGTATCCGAGGCGGGCGTGGGCACCATCGCCGCCGGCGTCGCCAAGGCCGGCGCCCAGGTGGTGCTGATCTCCGGCCACGATGGCGGCACCGGCGCCGCCCCCAAGAGCTCCATTCAGGGCGCCGGTCTGCCCTGGGAGCTGGGTGTGGCGGAGGCCCACCAGACCCTGATCCAGAACGGCCTGCGCAGCCAGGTGGTCATTGAGGCCGACGGCAAGCTGATGACCGGCCGGGACGTAGCCATCGCCTGCATGCTGGGTGCCGAGGAATTCGGCTTCGCCACCGCGCCGCTGGTGGCCCTGGGCTGCTGCATGATGCGGGTTTGCAATCTGGACACCTGCCCCGCCGGCATCGCCACCCAGAATCCCCAGCTGCGCAAGCGCTTCTCCGGCAAGCCGGAATACATCATCAATTTCATGGAATTCGTGGCCCAGGAACTGCGGGAGTACATGGCGAAGCTTGGTATCCGCACCGTGGATGAGCTGGTGGGCCGCAGCGACCTGCTGCGGGTCCGGGAAAAGCTCATCACCCACCGGGCGGAAACGCTGGACCTCAGCGGCCTGCTCCAGAACCCCTACGGAGACCACGTCCCTCATTTCGATCCCCAGGCAGCCTATGACTTCCACCTGGAAAAGAGCGTGGACGTCAGCGTCCTGCTGGAGAGGCTGGGCAAGAGCCTGAAGAGCAAGAAGTCCGGCAAGCTGGACCTCCAGGTCTCCTCCACGGACCGTTCCTTCGGAACCCTGTTCGGCTCCGAGATCACCCGCACCTGCGGCAATTCCCTGCCGGACGACAGCTATGTCATCACCTGCCACGGCGGCGGCGGCCAGTCCTTCGGCGCCTTCATCCCCAAGGGATTGACCCTGGAGCTGGAGGGCGACTGCAACGACGGTTTGGGTAAGGGTCTCTCCGGCGGCAAGCTCATCGTCTACCCGCCCAAGGGCAGCAAATTCGATCCTGGTGAGAACATCATCGTGGGCAATGTAGCCCTGTACGGCGCCACCAGCGGCCAGGCGTTCATCAGCGGTATGGCCGGCGAACGCTTCTGCGTCCGAAACTCCGGCGCCGTGGCCGTGGTGGAGGGCGTGGGCGACCACGGCTGCGAGTACATGACCGGCGGCCGCTGCGTCATCCTGGGACCCACGGGCAAGAACTTCGCGGCCGGCATGTCCGGCGGCATCGCCTACGTGCTGGACGAGAACCACGACCTGTACATGCGGCTGAACAAGGAACAGGTCCTGACGGACACCCTGACGGAGTCCCACGACATCCAGGAGCTGCGGAGCCTGATTGAGGCCCATGTGGCGGCCACCGGCTCCCCCCGGGGCAAGCAGATTCTGGCGGCCTTCAAGTCCTATGTCCCCTGCTTCAAGAAAGTCATGCCCAAGGACTACGACCGGATGCTGCGCTCCATCGCCCAGTACGAGGAAAAGGGCATGAGCCGCGATCAGGCCGAAATTGAAGCATTCTACGCCAACACAAAGGCTTGAGAAAGGAGGGCGAACACTATGGGAAAAACGACTGGATTTTTGGAGTATGTCCGCAGAGACGACCCCGCCCGCGCCCCGGAAGAGCGCGTTCACGACTGGAATGAGTTCCATCTGGCCCTCCCCGACGCCGTGCGGGAGCAGCAGGGCGGACGCTGCATGAACTGCGGCGTACCCTTCTGCCAGACCGGCATGGTCTACGAGGGCAAGACCTTCGGCTGTCCCCTGCACAACCTGATCCCCGAGTGGAACGACATGATCTTCGCCGGCAACCGCTCCCACGCGCTGAGCCGTCTGCTGAAGACCAACAACTTCCCCGAGTTCACCGGCCGGGTGTGCCCCGCGCCCTGCGAGCATGCCTGCATCTGCGGCATCTACGGCAGCTCCGTCACCATCCGGGACAACGAGCTGTGCGTCATTGAGGACGCCTTTGCCAACCACAAGATCAAGCGCCACCGCCCGCCCCAGTGGTCTGGGAAAAAGGTGGCCGTGGTAGGTGCCGGTCCGGCGGGTCTGGCGGTGGCCGACCAGCTGAACCACCGGGGCCACTCCGTCACTGTCATTGAGCGGGAGGAGCATGCCGGCGGCCTGTTGACCTATGGCATCCCCAACATGAAGCTGCCCAAGGATGTAGTAAAGCGCCGGGTAGAGCTGATGATCGACGAGGGCGTCAGCTTTGTCACCGGCGTGGACGCCTCCGCGCCCAAGACCGCCCAGCGTCTGCTGCGGGAATATGATGCCGTGGTGCTGTGCTGCGGCGCCGGAAAACCCCGCCCCCTGGGGCTGGACACCAAGGGCGTCTCCGGCGTGTTCTACGGCACCGAATACCTGAAGGCCGCCGTAGAGCGGCACGTCTTTGGCAAAACCCCTGCCGTCCCCACGGCAGAGGGCCGGGACGTGGTCATCATCGGTACCGGCGACACCGCCAGTGACTGTGTGGCCACAGCCCTGCGCCAAGGCTGCAAATCCGTCACCCAGCTGGTCCGCCGGGGACAGGCCGACTATCTGGATGACAAGGGTCGGCTTCCTCTGGACTACGCCCACGAGGAGGCTCTGGCCGTCAACGGGAAAGACCCCCGCCGCTTCGGTGTGCAGGTCCAGTCTCTCGTGACCGCCGAGGATGGCTCCCTCACCGGCGTGGTCACCACGGAGGGCGACACCCTGCCCTGCCAGCTGCTGATTGCCGCCACGGGCTTTGCCGGCTGCGAGAGCAGCGTCTGCAAAGCCTTCGGCGTGGAGATGGACAAGACCGTCCGCACTCCAGAGGGGAGCTTCGCCACCAATGTGGAGAAGGTCTTTGCCGCCGGCGACATGCGCCGGGGTCAGTCCCTGGTAGTGTGGGCCATCGCCGAGGGCCGGGCTGCCGCCGCCGAGGTGGACGAGTATCTGATTGGCTACACGAATCTTGTGCGAACTATATAAGGAATTTAGAAATTTTCCGTCAAAATGGCAAAAGCCTTGTCAAAACCGCCCATTGACGAAAGACACTTTGCAGTGGTAAAGTCATACCATCGTTAAGGCAAGGGCGCCTGTGAGAGGACATCTCTCAGGCGCCCTTGCTTTTTGTTTTAGGAGGGAAATTTATGTATTCAGCTGTCAACACCATATGGGTCCTGTTGGGCGCGGCCCTGGTCTTCTTCATGCAGGCCGGTTTCGCCATGTGCGAGGCGGGCTTCACCCGTGCCAAGAACACCGGCAACATCCTGATGAAAAACCTGATGGACTTCTGCATTGGTACCCCCACCTACTGGATTTTGGGCTTCGGCCTCATGTTCGGCGGTGCCGGCGCCATCATCGGCGGCTTCGACCCCTTTGTTCTGGGCGACTATGCCGACGTGCTTCCCGCGGGCGTGCCCCTGTTCGCGTTCCTGATCTTCCAGACCGTGTTCTGCGCCACGGCTGCCACCATCGTCTCCGGCTCCATGGCGGAGCGCACCAAGTTCGTCTCCTACTGCATCTACTCCTTCTGCATCTCCGCTTTCATCTATCCCGTCTCCGGCCACTGGATCTGGGGCGGCGGCTGGCTGAGCCAGCTGGGCTTCCATGATTTCGCCGGTTCCACCGCGGTCCATATGGTGGGCGGTGTGTGCGCCGCCATCGGCGCCGCCTTCCTGGGTCCCCGCATCGGCAAGTATGACAAGGACGGCAACCCCCGCGCCATCATCGGCCACAACCTGTCCCTGGGCGCTCTGGGCGTGTTCATCCTGTGGTTCTGCTGGTTCGGCTTCAACGGCTGCTCCACCGTGGCCATGGATAGCGATGAGGCCCTGGTCTCCGCCGGTCTGATCTTCGTCAACACCAACCTGGCCGCCGCTGTGGCCTCCTGCGTCACCATGCTCTACACCTGGCTGCGCTATAAGAAGCCCGATGTCGGCATGACTCTCAACGCCGCTCTGGCTGGCCTGGTGGCCATCACCGCCGGGTGCGACGCCGTCTCTCCCGTGGGCGCCGCCATCATCGGCATTGCCGCCGGCCTGGTCCTCCCCATCTCTGTCAACTTCTTTGATTCCGTTGTGAAGATCGACGACCCTGTGGGCGCCATCTCCGTGCACGGCGTCTGCGGCGCCATGGGCACCATCCTCACCGGTCTGCTGGCCGTGGACGGCGGCCTATTCTACGGCGGCGGCTTCCACTTCTTCCTGATCCAGTGCCTGGGCGTTCTGGCTACCGCTGTCTGGGCCGGTGTGATGATCACCATTGTGTTCACCGTCATCAAGCACACCATCGGCCTGCGGGTCTCCGCTGAGGAGGAGCTGAAGGGCCTGGATATCACCGAGCACGGCCTGCCCTCCGCTTACGGCGGCTTCGCCTTCGTCTACGACGACACCCCCGCCGACCTCATCGCCGAGGCCACCGGCTCCATCCCCGTCAAGGAGGCTGTTCCCGTGGAGGTCGCCGCCGCTGCCGTGGAGCCCGCTCCCGTGGGTGGCGTGAAGATGACCAAGATCGACATTCTCTGCAAGATGGAGCGGTTCGACGCTTTGAAGCGGGCCATGTTCGACATCGGCATCACCGGCATGACCGCCGTCAACGTCATGGGCTGCGGCGAGCAGCGGGGCAAGACTGAGGGCTACTTCCGCGGCGCCAAGGTGGAGGCCACCATGCTGCCCAGCATCCAGGTGTCCATCGTGGTCAGCAAGCTGCCCGTCTCCCTGGTGGTCAACACCGCCCGGAAGGTCCTCTACACCGGCAACATCGGCGACGGCAAGATTTTCATCTCCAATGTGGAGAACGTCATCAAGGTCCGTACCGGCGAGCAGGGTTACGACGCTCTGCAGGACGAGGAGACGAAGTAATCCTCCTATTCATCTGTCAGATTTCCATTTTATAGATCACTCCCTTCCGGAAACAGCCGCCTCATAGGCGGCTGTTTCCCTGTTCTGCATAATTCTCCCGCTTTCCGGGAAACCTCCATGCAGAAAACATTCGGGAGGCAATCCTCATGGACTATCTCAATGCATTCCTCTGCGGCGGCATTCTCTGCGCCATCGGACAAATTCTCATTGACAAAACCAAGCTGACGCCCGCCCGTATCCTGACGGGCTATGTGGTGGCGGGCGTGCTGCTCAGCGCTCTGGGGCTGTACCAGCCCCTGGTGGACTGGGGCGGCGCCGGAGCTACGGTGCCCCTGACCGGCTTCGGCCACTCCCTGGCCAAAGGCGTGGCAAAGGCCGTGGCGGAAAAGGGCTGGCTGGGCGTGTTCACCGGCGGTCTCACAGCCACCGCCGGCGGCATCACGGCGGCGGTGGTGTTCGCCGTCATCATGGCGTTGATCTTCAAACCGGGCGATAAGCGGTAAAGCAAAACGCGGACGAGATTTCGTCCGCGTTTTGTCTCTTTTTTGTCATTATTTTGTTGTTCTTTCTTACCTTGGAACCTGTTATACTAAGACAGCAAAATCATTCGACAGAAAGGACTCTTTTCATGCATCGCCTGATTGCTCTTTTTTTATCGCTGGTGTTGATTGTTTCTCTCACCGCCTGCGGCGGCAGTATCTCGCAGGACAGTCCGTCCACGGCTCCCGCCGATGAAGCCCCCGCCGGTTCCGCCGCGGAGGAGCCGGAACCGGAACCCGCTCCGGAGCCGGAGCCCTACGATATCATCTCTCCCACCGTCATGCCGGAGGGCGGCAGCCGGGACGGCGTGACTTACGCGGCCTATGACGGCGTTGTGGAGCACCTGTTCTTCCACCCCGTGGTGGCCTACCCGGAGCTGGCCTTCGACGGGGACAACCAGGCCAACGGCATTGACGATTACATGGTCACGGTGGATGAATACAACAAAATTCTGCAAAGCGTCTACGACAAGGGCTATGTCCTGGTAGACATCAACGACGTCTGGAGCGAGACCACCGGTGAGGACGGCCAGCCCAGAATGGTGAAGAACACCCTGTATCTGCCGGAGGGCAAAAAGCCCCTGGTCCTCTCCTACGACGACACCAACTACTACCCCTATATGCTGGAAAACGGCTTCACCTACAAGCTCATCCTCGGGGATGACGGGAAGATCGCCTCCTGGGGTAGGGACCCCCAGGGCAATGAGGTGGTGAGCCGGGACCTGGACGCCATCCCCATCCTGGACAAATTTGTGGAGGAGCATCCGGACTTCTCCCCCTTCGGGGCCAAGGGTTGCCTGAGCCTCACCGGCTACTGCGGCATTCTGGGCTACCGCACCCAGACCGACAGCGCCAACCAGACGCCGGAGTTCGAGGCCAACCGACAAAAAGAGCGGGAAGCCGTGGCGCCTATCATCGCGGAGCTGAAGCGCACCGGCTGGACTTTCGGCAGCCACACCTGGGGGCACATCCGCCTGGGCACCAAGAGCCTGGAGTCCATCCAGGCGGATACCCGGAAGTGGTTTGACGAGGTGGGCAGTCTGGTGGGCCCCACCGCCATTTTGTTCTATCCCCACGGGGAGCGCCCCGACGGCAACGACTGGCAGAACACCGGCCCGGTGTTCCAGTATCTCCAGAGTCAGGGCTTCCGGGTGTTCTGCTCCGTGGGCATTGAGAGCTTCAGCTATATCAAAAAGGACATCTGCGCGGTCATCTGCGACCGGCTCCACCCCGACGGCACCACCCTGCGCCGCTCCCGGGAGCGGTACTTGCAATTCTATGATGCCAAGGATATTATAGATTTAGAGGTCCGCCCCCAGCGGGGTGTGAGCTGGCAGTAACATCAATTTCCGGACCTCCATGGCGCTTTTTCTGTGAATCCATCATCAAAGGAGCATCATTATGACCCGTGAAGAACTGAAAGCCGCGGCCGTGGCCATGCTGGACCGGGCTTACATCCCCTATTCCCACTTCCCGGTGGGCGCCGCCCTGGAGTGCAGCGACGGCACCGTTTTCACCGGCTGCAACATCGAAAACGCCGCTTACTCCCCCACCATCTGCGCCGAGCGCACCGCCGTGGCCAAGGCCGTCAGCGAAGGCCACACCGACTTTGTCCGCATCGTGGTGGCCGGGCGCAGCAAGGACTACTGCGTGCCCTGCGCCGTCTGCCGCCAGGTGCTGCGGGAGTTCGCCCCGGACATCGAGGTCATCTGTCTCAACGGCGCCGGAGAGGAAAAGGTCTTCACCCTGCCGGAGCTGCTGCCCCACAGCTTCGGACCGGAGTTTCTGGCATGAAGCTGACGGATGAGGAAGTGGCGGCCCGCCTGGCCGCCGCGCCGGACCACGACGTCTGCGTCCTGCGCATCGAAGACGGGGACTTCGGCTGCGAGGAGCACCGGGACCCCGCCCCGCTGTGGCTGCTGTGCCAGACCGCGGACGGGAAGAAGTTCTCCCTGGATATTCCGGAGACCCGGGTGGAGGCTCTGGGGCTCACCGAGGGCTGCACCTGCCGGCGAGAGGACCTCCACGCCTGAACCGGGAGCCGAATCTATTTGCCCTTCAACAGCATAAAAAACCGGACAAATCATGACAAAAGACGCGCTGCAGCAAACCGCAGCGCGTCTTTCAGCGTATTATACCAGCTTTTCAAAGTAGAAGAACGTCTCGTCGTCCCCGTTCTTCCGCATGCAGGAGGACAGCATCCTGTAGGACGCCTCATTCTCCTTGAAGCACTTGGCCACCACTCTCGTCAGGTGGACCTTATAGAGCGCCCATTCCGCCACAGCGGCAAAGGCCTCCGTGCCGTAGCCATGGCCCGCGTAGGCCGTGTCAATGCGGCAGCCCAGCTCCGCGCCGCCCCGGAAGTCGAAGCGGTACAGCACCGCCTCGCCGATGAGCTTGCCATCCAGCCGGACGGCGAAATTCACCGCCTGTCGGTTCTCAAAGTCCCGCCGGGCCACCTCGAAGAAGCTGCGCTCCTCCACGGGGCCACCCAGGCCACCCACGTCATCATAGCCCCACCAGCGGTTCCGGTCCGCATCCAAGACCAAGGCGTTGTAGGCGGGGATGTCCGCCTCCGTCAGCGCCGACAGGGTCAGCCGCTCCGTCTTCAGCTTCGGGATCTCCCGGACATGGCGGAACAGCTCATTCTGGGGTTCAAAGCAGTACTTGGGTGCCAGCTTGGCAGGGCCGTACTGTAGCTTGGAGGTCCGCAGTCCCCGGTCCGCCGCGTCGTCCTCCCGGTTGATCCACTGGCAGCCCTCACCAAAGGCCCCCGCGAACTCCTGGACCAGCGTGGGATAGACCCCCGTGTAGGAATACAGGGCTTTTTCGATGTGTATGATGAGGGTATCCCCGCACCGCTCCGCCAGAGATAGGGCGATCAGCTTCTCCCCGTCGAACATGCCGCCGGCGATGAACCAGGGCTTGTCCACCATCCGCAGCATCTTCTTCGCCAGCTCCAGCTCATCCCGGGCCTTGGCATTGTTTCCCTTGGGGAACTCCGCCTCATAGTCACGCCAGAACCGGTCGATGATGGCGCTGTCCGCGGCTGTCAGCCGCCGGAACTCCGCATGGGGCCACTGGGCCCGGAACTTTTTGATGTGGTTGCGCTGGCCGGAATAGCGCCGACCAGCAAACAACTGCAGATCCTGCTGGTAATATACATAATCCCGCCAGGTCCGGATGTCACTGACCCGGACATAGGGATAGCGGGCCAGCAGACGGGCCGCCTTGCACTCCGGCACCACCGAGACCACCGGTACCGTCCCCTGTTCCAGGCAGTACGTCTCAATGGCCTCCAGGGCGGTGTCCTCGTCTCCCTCCGGACCGGGGACCGGGTAGTCGAAGACCCATCGGCCCTCATGGGTGTTCCGGATGACCAGGCACCCGGCGATTTCCGCCCACGCCGGATGCAGCACAGGCCTCCACATCAGCTTCGTGCCCACGGAGTACTCGCAAAGGCCGTATTGACAGTTCTTGTAATATTTCCGCAGCTTCCCGCCGTCTTGTTTCGTCACCGGCTTAAATTCAAGCATATCATCATCCTTTTCGTGATTTCGTTATATTTTTTATAGAACAGCACCATTTTTTTGTTCAAAAGGTGCAATTTTTCTTGACGAGCATCGTAAAGTATAGTATGCTCTATGCATGTTTCGAATAGCGCATATGATTTTTTTAATGAGAGAGGAGAACGAACAATGGAGCAAAACAGAGGTTCCTGGGGAAGCAATATCGGTTTTCTTCTGGCAGCCATCGGCTCTGCCGTTGGTCTGGGCAACATCTGGGGCTTCCCATATAAAATGGGCAAGTCAGGCGGCTTTACCTTCCTGATCATCTATCTTCTGCTGGCGGTATTCGTGGGTTTCAGCATTATGGTCGCTGAGCTGGCCATGGGCCGCCGCACCGGCAAAGGTACCATCGGTGCCTATCGCGCTCTGACCAACCGGTTCAAATGGGTGGGATGGCTGGCAGTATTCGCTCCCTTTGTCATCATGAGCTTCTATTCCGTTCTGGGCGGCTACTGCATTGAGTACATGGCTTTGAACCTGAGCAACCTGGCCTTCGCCGGCGCGGAAGTCAAAACCGGCTCCGACCTGTTCGGTTCCATGCTGACCAATCCCTTCGGCTGCGTAATGTTCACACTGCTGTTCCTCATCATCTGCTATCTCATCAACCGCGGCGGCATCTCCGGCGGCATTGAAAAATTCAACAACGTCGGCATGCCCGCCCTGTTCGTGATGCTGGTCATTATCATCATCCGCTCCCTGACGCTGCCCGGTGCCGTGGAGGGTCTGAAGTTCATGTTCGTCCCCGGCTACGCCGTGGAGGCCGGCTTCATCGAGTCGGAGCCCAGCATCGGCTCCGTGATGGCCACCGCCGGCGGCCAGATGTTCTTCTCCCTGTCTCTGGCCATGGGCGTCATGATCACCTATGGCTCCTATCTGGGGAAGAAGGAGAACCTCATCAAAAACTCCGCTGTCATCGTGGTGGCGGACACCATCGTGGCCCTGATGGCCGGTCTTGCCGTCATTCCCGCCGCCGTGGCAACTTATGGCCCCAGCGCCGCCCTCAGCGGCCCCAAGCTGCTGTTCATCACCCTGCAGGACGTGTTCCAGGCCATGGGTTCCGTGGGACCCCTGTTCGGCGTGATCTTCTACCTGCTGGTGCTGGTGGCCGCCATCTCCTCCGCCATCTCTCTGGTGGAAGTGGTTGTCACCTTCTTCATGGACCGTGCCGCCGCCAAGGGCAAGCAGGGCAACCGCCACCGCATTGTTCTGCTGGTGTGTCTGGCCATCATGGTGGAGGCCACCATCGTGGCTGTGGACGGCCTGGGCAGCAACGGCATCTGGGTGCCCTTCCAGAACTCTCTGGGCGTGGTGGGCAGCTTCAATGACTGCTGGCTGGACTTCATGGACTGCCTGTCCGAAGGTCTCGCCATGCCTCTGGGTGCCCTGCTGATGAGCGTGATGATCGGCTGGGAGATCGGCAGCAAAAAGGTGCTGGAGGAAGTCCACATCGGCAGTTCCGCCAAGTGGATCGATACGTTCCTGACCTTCTGCCTGATGTTCGTGGTGCCTCTGGCCATGGCCTTCATCTTGGGCGGCCAGATCGGCGATTACTTCTCCACCGCCGAGCACTCCATGTACGGCGTCGGCTACGGCATCGGTATCGCGGTGGTCGTGGTTGCCTGGATCGTGGCCTTCACCTCCCCCAAGCGGAAGGAAAAGTAAGCACACGTTCCAGTATTCCCCGGCAGTATATCGCCAATTCGAGAAAAATTCTGTCGTTTCCGCAACAGGAAGCAGAGCCTTGTGGCTCTGCTTCCATTTTATTGCAGAAGACTTCCGATTTTCCCCCGGCGGTGGTCATTTCATCTCCGGACTGTCCGCAAAATTTGCGAAATACAGGTTTACTATATCGAAAAACATGCAAAAAAGCAAGAAATTTCCGTATCCTTCAGTTGCTCCCTTCCCATCCGTGTGGTATGCTTTCCCCAGCAAGGGAAAAGGGGCGATACCATGACAGAACAGGAGCGCATGCTCTCCGGCAGGCTGTACCGGGCCGATGATGAGACTTTAATGAAAGCCCATGTCCGGGCGCAGACACTGACCTGGAAATACAACCAGACCAGCCCCGGGGACCGGGACGGCCGGACGGCTATTCTGCGGGAACTGCTGGGCCGCGTGGGGGGGAACTGCTGGATTGAGCCCACCTTCCGCTGTGATTACGGCAGCCAGATTTCCATTGGCGATGCTTTTTACGCCAACTACGACTGCATCTTTCTGGATGTGGCCCCCATCACCATCGGCAGCCATGTTCTTCTTGGTCCCCGGGTCTGTCTCTACACCGCCGGACATCCCACCACGCCGGAGGTCCGGGACACCGGTCTGGAGTTCGGCCTGCCCATCACCATCGGCGACAGTGTGTGGATCGGCGGAAACACCGTGGTCTGCCCCGGCGTCACCATCGGCAGCGGCTCCCTCATTGCCGCCGGCTCCGTGGTGACCAGGGACATCCCCTCCCGCGTCATCGCGGCGGGAAATCCCTGCCGGGTCCTGCGGCCTCTCACCGACGCCGACCGGGCCAAATGGGAGGCCCAACGTCAGGAATACGGGCAGGACATGAAACCGGAAGGCAGCACGCCGTCCGAAGCGTAACGCGTATCGAAAGGGACCTCCAGCCAAAAGCTGGAGGTCCCTTTGTATCCAGAGGCATCCTCTGAAAATTCTCAGTTCATCTGCTTCCGGCGGGACAGGTTCATGGTGCCATCCTGCATGTTGTTCAGGGAGTCCAGGCTCTTGCCGGTGCCCAGGGCCACGCAGGAGATGGCGTCCTCTGCAATGACCGTGTGGATGCCGGTGCGGGCTGTGACCAGCTTGTCAAAGCCGGAAACCAGGCTGCCGCCGCCAGTCATGATGATGCCGTTGGTGGAGATATCCGCCACCAGCTCAGGGGGCGTACGCTCCAGCACGGAGTGGATGGCCTCCATGATGCGCTCCACGGGCTCCTCGAAGGCGTCCATCATCTCCGTAGAGCTGACGGTGACCACCTTGGGCAGGCCGGTCAAGAGGCACCGGCCCTTCACATCCATAGTCTCTTCTTCCTCCTTGGGGAACACGCAGCCGATCTGCTTCTTCATCTCCTCGGCGGTGCGCTCGCCCACCAGCAGGTTGTGCTTGCGGCGCATATACTTGACCACGGCCTCGTTCAGCTGGTCACCGGCGATCTTGATGGAGGCGGACTCCACCACGCCGCTGAGGGAGATGACGGCGATGTCGGCGGTACCGCCGCCGATGTCCACGACCATGTGGCCGTCGGGCTTGGCGATGTCGATGCCGGCGCCGATGGCGGCGGCGACGGGCTCTTCGATCAGATACACCTTCCGGGCGCCGGCCTGGATACCTGCGTCGATGACGGCGCGCTCCTCGACCTCAGTGATGCCGGAGGGCACGCAGATAATGACCCGGGGCTTGAAGAAGGACACGCCGGCCACCTTGTGAATGAATTCCTTCAGCATTTTCTCGGTCATGTCGTAGTCGGAGATGACGCCCTCCCGCAGGGGACGGATGGCGACGATGTTGCCGGGGGTACGGCCCAGCATGGCCTGGGCCTCGGTGCCCACCTTCAGCAACTTGCCGGTGTTCTTGTCCAGCGCCACCACGGAGGGCTCGTTCAGCACGATGCCCTTGCCCTTCACATATACCAAAACGGAAGCGGTACCCAGATCGATACCGATATCTTTTGCCATGGACATATATTCCACCTCATTGATCTTTCTGTCATAGTCGTTATTATAAACGGGTTTCCCCGTCCGCAATCATACAGGTTATATTATACTGACAGTTTTCATGGATTGCAACCTTATTTTGTGAAGATTCTGAGGGATTTTGTCACCAATTCCTGTGGAACTTCTATATAATTTCCGTTTTTTGTCTTTTCTGCTCCCGGGTGTGGGCCACGGCGGCGCAGACCACGTCCTCCGCGCCGGCGTCTCTGAGGACCCGGACGCACTCCGTCAGCGTGGCGCCGGTGGTGCAGATATCGTCGATCAGCAGCACACGGTGTCCCCTGATCTGCTCGGGACGGGCGGCCTCATAGACGCCCAGCACGTTGGCCCGCCGGGCCGCGGCGTCGTGGATGCCGGACTGGGCGGGGTTATCTGTGATTTTGCGCAACAGCTGTACCGGCTCTGTATCCCAGAGGCGGCAGGCCGACTCCGCCAGCAGTTTCGCCTGGTCGTAGCCCCGCTCCCGCAGGCGCTTTTTACTGACTGGCACCCATGTCACGGTGTCGAAGGCGCCGGAGAACTGTTCCGCTGCGCACCGGGCGATCAGCTCGCCCATGGGCTCCGCCGCGCCGGAGGCACCCTGAAATTTTAAACGCAGGATGCCCTCCCGGACCTGGTCCTCGTACCACAGCGGGGCGGCGCACCGCAGGCCGCCGGGGCCTTCCTTGATGGTATGAAGGGCATCCGTCCAGGGGAGAGCTTTTTCGCAGGCGGGGCAAATGCCCGCATGGTCCTGGACTTTGCCGCAGAAGGGGCACTTGGGCGGGAACAGGAGATTCAGGAATCCTTCCAGCAGGCT
Organism: uncultured Clostridia bacterium; assembly: GCA_945864305.1. Classification (GTDB taxonomy): domain Bacteria; phylum Bacillota; class Clostridia; order Oscillospirales; family Oscillospiraceae; genus Oscillibacter. The sequence goes on from CAMBAJ010000013.1 coordinate 13,506, forward strand.
CATGGCTGTTTCCGTTTCCGGGGATATGGCGTTTTCTCATCCGTCAGGCCAACCAGATAGTCCACGCTCACACCGTAGTATTCCGCCAGTGTCACGACCGCATCCAGCGGATACCGGGTCGTACCGATTTCATACTGTGAATAGGTGTTCTGGCTGACATGCAGGATTTTCGCCACATCTGCCTGCGTAAGGCCTCTGTCTGTACGCATATCGCGGATTCTGCCATATTTTAAGATTTCTGTCCTCATATACTCATCACCTAAGTTGAGTATATGTATCTGGAAATCAGATAAATTCGTTTATCGCGTTTCTAGATAAAGTCATCTGCGTGGGCTCCCCACGGGGGGTGCATCCCCCGTCCCGCGCCCGAAGCGCGGTTGCCCCGCAGGTGCAAAATCCTCTGGTTATTCCCCGCTGTGCGCCAGCCGCCACCGCAGCCCGGAATACCGTTTCTGCTGCCGGTCATTGGCCGCCATAGCCCGGATTGCCGCATCATCCCCGACCACGATCAGAAGCTCCCGCGCCCGGGTCAGAGCCGTATACAGCACGCCCCGGACCATCAGCGATTGAGCCGCCGGCATGGCGGCCAGCACCACCGCCCGGTACTCGCTGCCCTGGGCCTTGTGGACCGTCTGGGCATACGCCAGGTCCACCTCGTTCAACATCTCCACGCCGTAGGTGGCGACGCGGTCCTCAAAATTCACAGCCAGCCATTCCCCGGAGGGGTCGATCTGGATGATCTTTCCCACGTCGCCGTTGAACATGCCGGTGCCTATCGTGCCGTCGGGCTTCTCCCAGACCACGTCGTAGTCGTTCCGGGTCTGCATGATGCGGTCGCCCTCCCGGAACAGACGGTCGCCCCACTGAATCTCCATCTTGCCCGGCGCCCTGGGGTTCAGCGCCTCCTGTAAGCACTGGTTCAGACGGATGGTCCCGCTGGGCCCCTTGCGGGTGGGCGTCAATACCTGAATCTGGTCCGACGGAACCCCCATGTTGTCCGGCAGGCGGGTCTTGCACAGCTCCACCACCGTGGAGACCACCCGCTCCGCGTCCCGGCGGCACAGGAAGAAGAAGTCCCCCTGATTGTTGGTCAGCTGGGGAGGTTCCCCCATGTTGACGGCATGGGCGTTGCGGATGATGGCGGACTGCTCCGCCTGGCGGAACACCTCCCGCAGGAACACCGTCTCTACCCGGCCGCTGCGGATCAGGTCGGAGAACACGTTCCCCGCACCCACGGAGGGCAGCTGGTCCGCGTCTCCCACCAGCACCAGCCGGGTCCCGGGCCGCAGCGCCCGCAGCAGCGCGGAGAACAGGCTCAGGTCCACCATGGACATCTCGTCCACGATCACCGCGTCCGCCTCCAGCGGCTCCTTTTCCGATTTCGTAAACGTCACCTGATGGCTCGTCTCGTTCCAGCTCATGCCCAGCATCCGGTGGACCGTCTGGGCCTCCATGCCCGTCAGCTCGCTCATGCGCTTGGCCGCCCGGCCCGTGGGGGCCGCCAGCAGGATGTCCAGACCCATCTTCTGAAACAGGGCCACGATGCCCCGCACCGTAGTGGTCTTGCCTGTGCCGGGGCCTCCGGTCAGGATCAGGACCCCCTCCCGGGCCGCCAGGGCCACCGCCTGCCGCTGCTGGGCCGCATAGGTGATACCCTGCTCCCGCTCGATCTCCGCCACGGTTTTTTCCGCCTGACGGCTCTCGTCGGCATCCACCGCCAGAAGATTGTTCAGCCGGGCGCAGGCGGAAACCTCCGCCTCCCACAGCCGCCGCAGGTAGCAGGCCTCCACATTGGCCACCTGCTCCTGTACCACGGCCCGGCGGTCGATCAGGTCATCCAGAGCCTGCTCCACCAGGGACGATTCACTGTCCAAGAGCTGGCAGGTGGCCGCCACCAGCTTGTTTCTCGGCAGGAACACATGTCCGTTGTTCTCGTTGTGGGAGAGTTCAAAGGTCACCGCCGCCTGCAAGCGCTCCATGCTGTCGGCGGCGATGCCCATGCTCATGGCGATTTCGTCAGTGACGGAGAACTCCACGCCGCAGCTGTCGCTGGACAGCAGATAGGGGTTGTTCTCCACCATCTCCAGCGCCGCGTCGCCGTACTGCTGGCGCAGCTGCATGGCCAGCACCGGCGGCAGCTGGTACTGGGCCAGGAAGGCCATCAGCCGCCGCAGTCCCATGTGCTGGCGGAAGCTGGCGGCGATCTCCTGGGCCTTCTTGGCCGTGATGCCCTTGATCAGGCTCAGGCGCTCCGGCTCCCGCTCCAGAATGTCCAGGGTCTCCGCCCCGAAGCGGTCCACGATGCGCCGGGCGGTGGCGGGGCCCACGCCCTTGCAGATGCCGGAGGACAGGTAGCTGAAAATCTCCTCCTCGTCCTCCGGCAGCGTCCTCTCCAGTTCCACGGCCCGTAGCTGCTCCCCATGCTGTGGGTGCTGCTCCCACACGCCGGACACCGCCAGATGCTCGCCCGGCGCCACGCAGGGGATGCAGCCCACCACTGTGACCACTTCGCCCTCCTCCGTCAGAAGGCGGAGGACCGTATAGCCGTTTTCGGCGTTTTGAAAAATAATGCTATGTACGGTGCCCTCGCAGGTCATCAGCTCTTCCATGTACATCCTCTTCCAGTGGGTCTATCCCACGCGAAATTCTTTTGCGTCCACCAGGTCGGCGTTTTCCTCCCGGTCCGCCAGATACTGGGCCACTTCCCGGGCATCCTCCGTCAGGCCGCAGTCCGCCAGGACGATTTTGGCCCCCGGCAGCCGTCCCTGAATGCGCCGCAGCTCCCGTACGTCCGCCTCCATGGCCAGGGCATCCCCCCGCAGGGGCAGCACCAGCAGAAGGCCCGGGATCGTGGGCCGTCCGGCGTGGAGCACCGCGCCCGCCGCCAGCCAGACCACAGTAGTCATGCCAACCGCAGAGAAGAAGGCCAGGATACCGTCTTGCAACAATGTCATGCCGCATCACCTCGAGACAGTGTATGCAGGCCGTCAGGGCGTGGTTCCCCCCTGCTGGGGGGAACCGGGGAGTGACGCCCCCCATTTTCTTTGGTCTTGCCAAAGAAAACGGGCTGCGCCCGGTCCAAAAGAAAAGCGCTTTGGCGGCTCAACTTGACACTTGTGTCAAGTTGACCGCGGAGCGGGAGTTGTTGTAATCGGTGCGGCGGTAATTTGGGGCTTGTACCGGGTGCGCTTCGGTCCTGAGAGGCAGAGGAGTGCTCCACCACAAGTTGAGACTGCCGTCTTGCTTTCGGGAAAGTCATCGAATGGACCAGCGTCTCTTTCCGCTGCCGCTGCCCCGCCATCGGTTTAACACCTGGCTCCCGGTAGAATTCGTAGGGGCGGCTATCAGCCGCCCGTTTTCTGTGGCTTCTCCACCCGCTTCCGCAGCTCGTCCAGTCTCTCCTCCAGACAGCGCACCTTCCATAGGAGGTATATCACTAAACCAGCCAAAACTGCCATCAGTATGAACAAGACCAGGAGTATCAGCGACTGCCGTGTCATGCCAGCAAAAACATACATCAAAAAAACGAGAGCCAGCGCGGTCAGCCCCGTTAAAATGGTCTCGAAAACCGTGCCTTTTATTTTACTCATGTCACTCCTCCCTGGTAATGCCCAGCTCCGCCAGGACGGCTTCCTCTCTCTCCCGCATCTGTTTCTTCTGCGGGCCCTCGTCCAGGTGGTCATACCCCAGCAGGTGGAGCACCGAATGGGTCACTAAGTACGCCAACTCCCGGCGCTGGGAGTGGCCGTATTCCTTCGCCTGAGCAGCCACATGCTCCATGGAGATGACCATGTCCCCCAAAGGCACCAGCCCGGTGCCCGGGTCCGCGTCCTCCTCCGTGGGCAGCTCGCCGGGGTGAAGGTCGAACTCCGGGAAGCTCAGCACATCCGTAGCCCGGTCCACCTCCCGCATGTCACGGTTGATGGCGTGGATATTCTCGTCATCGGTCAGCAGCACGTCCACCTCGCAGGGTACTGCCACACCCTCCGCCGCCAAAGCGGTGCGGATGACCTTGCGGATAAAGGCGCAGCGGCTGGCGCTGTCTGCGCCGGGCACGTCGGCGGTGATGGGAATATAATGACGCTTCGTCATGGCCGTTTTCCTCCCTTTCCGCCGTTTTTGGCGGTCTCATAGTCCTCGTAGGCCTTCACGATGCGCTGCACCATCACATGGCGGACCACATCGGCGTTGGTCAGCTCACAGATACCGATGCCCTCCACGTTTTTCAGCACCCGCATGGCCTCTTTCAGGCCGGAGGCCTTGCCGTCCGGCAGGTCGATCTGGGTGGTGTCGCCGGTAATGACGATCTTGGAGCCAAAGCCCAGGCGGGTCAGAAACATCTTCATCTGCTCCCGGGAGGTGTTCTGGGCCTCGTCCAGGATGATGAAGCTGTCATCTAGGGTCCGGCCACGCATATAGGCCAGGGGCGCCACCTCAATGTTGCCCCGTTCCAGGTACTTCTGGTAGGTCTCCGCCCCCAGCATGTCAAACAGGGCATCGTACAGGGGTCGCAGGTACGGATCGACCTTGCTCTGCAAATCGCCGGGCAGGAAGCCCAGCCGCTCACCGGCCTCCACCGCCGGGCGGGTGAGGATGATGCGGTTCACCTGCTTGTCCCGGAAGGCCTGGACGGCGGCGGCTACCGCCAAGTAGGTCTTGCCGGTTCCCGCCGGGCCCACGCCGATCGTAACGGTGTTTTTCAGGACGGACTTGATATACTCCTTCTGGCCGATGGTCTTGGGCTTGATGGGCCGGCCCTTGGCGGAGATACACAGCACGTCGCCGGTCAGCTCCGTGATCTGCTCCTCCTTGCCGGCGCGCACCAGGCCGATGACATAGCGGACGTTCTGCTCCGCGATGGCCTCCCCCCTGGAGGACAGGGTCAGCAGCGCCTGGATGGCCTTGCAGGCCAGCATGGTGTTCTCCGCCTCGCCCTCCACCCGGAGCTCGCCGTCCCGGTTCACCACGGCCACGGAGAACTCCTGCTCCAGCAGGCGGATGTTCTCGTCAAATGAGCCAAAGATGTTGACGGCCTGTTCCAGCCGTTCGATACTGATTCTCTGTTCCAACGTTTTTTCACTCCTGTATCATTTCGGGCGTCAGCCGTCCGATTCTTCCGTCAAAATGGGCACGCTCTCCCCGATCTGCTCCTCGCACTCCGCCCGCAGCGTCACCAGCAGGGTGTCCCCCTTCTGTCTGGTGGAGCAAAGCGTGGACTTCACCGTGCCGTAGGGCTCCACGATGCTTTGCAGATACTCCGTCAGCACCGCCTCGCCGGTCTCCTCCGCCTGGACGGCAGACTGTTCCGCCGGTGCCGTCTCGTAAAAGCGGTAGGTCTCCTTCACGCTGGTGATGGGCAGGGCGATGCCAAAGACCGACCAGGTATGCCTGTCGGTTATTTTATCATATTCCCGCCCTTCGATGCTACTGTTTGTAAAGAATTTTATGCGCTTCGTCCCGAACACCAGGGACCAGGCGGTCTTTTCGTCTCCGGTGTACCGCTTCTCCGCCGTTGTCAGGGGCATGGCGGCGGTCAGCGTGTACCAGGTCCGGGCCGTGACGGTCCCCAGCCCCGCCATGAGGTGGGCCCCCACGGTCTCCGTGTCCTCCACGCCGGAGACCAGAATCTGTCCCTTTGTCACGGAGGTGCCCGGCAGGACGCAGGCCACGCCGCTCAGCGCCCGGACCTTCAGCACCATCCCCGCCCGCCGGGCCACCAGGTTGGACGGCGCCCGCTTATCCACCGGCTCCGGGGCCGGGATGCGCTCCCGCACCTGGACCGTGGCCCGGCAGCCGGACACATTGACGGCGATCCAGCTCAGCTCCGGCAGGTCCAGCAGCACGTGGTTGCGGATGTCCTCGCCGTCCAGAAAGAGGCCGAAGCTCCCCCGCTGGACGCCCTGCTCCTCCAGTGCCCGCAATATCCGCTCCGTGGGGACCGTCTCGTTTCCCTCCACCTGGAAGTCCCAGATGAAAAAGGACCCCAGGAACAGCGCCATGCCGCAGAACACCAGCCCTGTCACCAGGGCCGTCCGGTGGCGGAAGCGGAACAGGAAATAGGGCGCTCCCTCCTGCTTCACCACCGTCAGCGTGCAGTCCAGATTCTTCGCCGCCCGGCGCAGGGCGTGCCAGTCCTGCCGGCTGAGGCGGCAGGTGAAGGCCGTGGGGGACTCCCACTCCAGGTCCCAGAAGGCCAGGTCCCGGGCGCTGCACAGGTTCAATATCCGCTCCGGAAAGGCGCTCTCCACCCGGATGCGGAGCTGTCCCCGCAAGCGGTTGACGATCTCGTTCAGCATGGCGCTACCTCACCCATTCCACCGCGTCGATCCTTCCGCCGATGCGCAGCTCCTCCCCTGTCATGGCCAGAAGCGTCAGCCGCTGGCCTCGGACCCGCAGCACCCCGGCGGTGGTGTTGGCGTCAATCTGCTCCTCGCTGTACGCCAGGATGCCGGTATGGTGCTCCAGATACAGCTGGCGGCTGCCCACCATCTCCAGATGGGGCAGCCCGGCCACCACGTCCGCGGGCAGGTCGAACAGCTCCGCCACCGTGCTGAGCACCCCGCCCTCTTTTTCCCGCCGATTTCGTTCCATGTATTTCACCTCTTCCTGACTGTATGAGGAAACGCAGCCAAACTTGCGTGTCCTCGTCGGAACAAGCTCTATATCTCTCGGTCTGCCGTTCCGGCAGACCTCGCTCATTCCGCTGCTCCTCCTCTCCCCGTCAGGACCGCTTTGCTGGGTCCTGATGGGGGCCCCTTTTGGGGTCTGCTGTTCCGGGAAGCCCCAGACCTTGCGCCGGGACCGGCATAAACAGCCGGGGCAGGACATAGGGTACAGGGGTGATATGCATGAAGAAACGTTGGCGGGCTGACGCCTGTCTGATCCTCTGCGGCATTCTGGTGTGGTTTCTGACTGACGCCGGGCGCGTCCGGGCCGCGGCGGCGGAGGCCCTGACGCTCTGCGGAGAGTCCGTGATCCCGGCGCTGTTCCCCTTTCTGGCCGTGTCCGGTCTGCTGGTGTCCATGGGGTTCGGGGAGTGGATCTCCCCACTTTTCGCCGGGCTGATGGGTCCGTTGTTCCGCCTGCCCGGGCAGGCCAGCTCCGCGCTTTTGCTGGGGCTGGTGGGCGGGTATCCCATCGGCGCCCGGACGGCGGCGGACCTCTACCGGCAGGGCCTTCTGACCGCCGGCGAGGCGGAGCGGCTGCTGGCCTTCTGCAACAACTCCAATCCCGTGTTTCTGGTCAGCGTGCTGGGCAGCGGCGTGTTCGGCAGCGTCCGGGTGGGCGTCTGGCTGTGGCTCATCCACATCTTTTCCGCCTTGGTGACGGGAATCCTGTTCCGCGGAGGCGGCAGGTCCGCCGGCCGCCAGCATCCGGCAAGGGATTTTCCCTGCCGGTCCGTCTCCTTCTCCTCCGCGTTCGTGAAGGCCGTCCGCTCCGCCGCCGCAGGCATGCTCTCCGTCTGCGCCTTCGTGGTGCTGTTCTATGTGCTGGCAAGCCCGCTGGCCGCTCTGGGCGGTCGTCTGGGCACCGCGCTGGTGGGCATTGTGGAGCTGTTTTCCCTGACTCCGCTGCTGACGCCGGACCGCTTCGGTCTGATCCTGGCCGCAGGCTGCGCCGGATGGGGCGGTCTCTCGGTGCTTTGCCAGACGGCGTCCGTTCTGGACGGCAGCGGACTCCGGTTCCGGAACTGCTATTGGGGAAAGCTCACCCAGGGGCTCCTGTCCGCCCTGCTGGCGGCGGTCCTGTCGGGATACATCCTTCCATAAGGGCAAAAAGAATACCCTCTGCCGTCGCTTTTGACAACAGAGGGTATTCTCTATTTTTGATTCTACCAATTGGAATCGTTTTACCGCTGTCCCTTGTCGTAGGGGATGCCCTCCGCCTTGGGCGCCCGGGACTTCTTGGAGGTGAAGGCCAGCACGATCAAGGAGATGATATAGGGCAGCATGTTATACACGGAGCTGGGCAGGTTCATGGCCTTGAGGAAGGCGAAGCCCGTATACACGTTGCCCAGAGCCCGGAAGAAGCCGAACAGCAGCGCCGCCAGGGCGATGCGGGTGGGCTTCCATTGGCCGAAGATCATGACCGCCAGGGCCAGGAAGCCGAAGCCGGCCACGCCGTTCTCGAATTTCCACTCGCTGACGCCGGCGGTGATATACACGATGCCGCCCAGGCCGCCCAGCAGACCGGAGATCAGAACGCCTGCGTAGCGCATTTTGTAGACATTGATGCCCACGCTGTCCGCCGCCTGGGGATGCTCGCCGCAGGCCATCAGCCGCAGGCCAAAGCGGGTCTTGTACAGCACCACATAGGATACCACCAGGGCGATGAGGGCCATCAGCATGAACCAGTTGAACTCAAAGCCGACGATGTTCACCAGAAACGCCTTTTTGGCGTTGATGTACTGGATGGTGGAGGACACGTTGTCCACGCTCTCGGCGGTGTTCATGGCCTTGACGAACACGGTGGCGGCGGCGGTGCCCAGCAGGTTCATGGCGGTGCCCACCAGGGTCTGGTCCGCCTTGAAGTTGATGGCGGCCACGGCCAGCAGCAGGGAGTAGATCATGCCCAGCAGGATGGCGGCCAGCACCACCAGCAAAATCATGAGGAAGGCGGGGGTGCTGTCGGGCAGGAATTTCATCATCAGGGCACCGCCCAGGGCGCCCATGACCATGATGCCCTCCAGGCCGATGTTGATGACGCCGGAGTGCTCGGAGAAGCAGCCGCCCAGTGCCACCAGCACCAGAACGGAGGCAAAGATCAGCGTATATTGCAGCAGCAGGATCATTCTGCCTTCCCTCCTTTCTCCTCGCTCTCAGCGGCCTTGGCGGCCTTCTTTTCGTCCCAGCGGTTCAGCCAGTTGTTCAGCGCGAACTTGAAGAACAGCACGAAACCGCACAGGTAGATGATCAGGGCGGAGATGAAGTCGGAGATCTGGGCGGAGTACATGGTCTTGTCCACGTAGGCGCCGCCGTTGGTAATGTGCTGGATGAAGTAGGAGGAGAGGATGCTGCCCAGCGGGTTCAGACCGCCCAGGAAAGCGGCGGCGATGCCGTTGAAGCCCATGCCGGGGACGGAGGACTGGGTGCACTGCCACTGCTCGAATCCGGTGAGGAACAGCATGGCGGCGCCCATGCCCGCCAGCGCGCCGGCGATGGCCATGGTCAGGATCAGGTTCTTGTTCTCCCGCATACCGCAGTATTTGGCGGCGAACTTGTTGCAGCCGGTGGCCTTCAGCTCATAGCCCAGCTTGGTCTTTTCCAGCAGCACCCAGATGGCCACGGCCACCAGCACCGACAGGGGGATGGCGATGGTGACGTACTGGTTGTTGTTGAACCAGGACATGCAGAAGGAGGGCAGGGCGGGAAGCAGGGCGCCGGGATTGGTGCTGGAGAGGGTCAGAGTATAGGGGCTGGTCTCCTCCTTCACCTGGGTCAGCAGGGTGTTCACCATATAGAGGCTGATCCAGTTCAGCATGATGCAGGAGATGACCTCGTTGACGTTGCAGTAGGCCTTCAGCAGGCCGGAGACGGCGCCCAGGGCCGCGCCGGCCACGATGGCCGCCAGCAGGCACACATACCAGGGCATGTTCCAGGCCAGGGCGCAGTAGAGGCTGGCGCCGGCGCCCACCACATACTGTCCGGCGGCGCCGATGTTAAAGAGGCCCACCTTGTAGGCGAAGAGGACGGACAGGCTGCACATCAGCAGCGGCGCCGTCTTGACCAGGGTGCTGCCCAGGTATTTCAGCTGGGCGTTCCGGCGGGAATAGGTCATGAAGTTCTTGACAATGGTAACAATGGCCTCGCTGGCGCCGGCGGGGTTGATGAGCAGCAGCACCACATAGCCCACCAGCAGGCCGATGAGGATGCAAAGCAGCGACGCCATCAGCGACTGGACCGCGTTGTTCCGCAGCAGGGAACGCTTCTGTTCTTTCATGGCTTATGCTCCCTCCCTTTTCGCGCCTGCCATGTACAGGCCCAGTTCTTCCACCGTGGTGGTCTTGGGGTCCAGCTCGCCCACGATCTCACCCTCGTACATGACCAGGATGCGGTCGGACAGAGCCATGACCTCGTCCAGTTCCAGGCTCACCAGCAGCACGCCCTTTCCGGCGTCCCGCTGGGCCACGATCTGCTTATGGATGTACTCGATGGCGCCCACGTCCAGGCCCCGGGTGGGCTGGACGGCGATCAGCAGCTCCGGGTCCTTGTCGATCTCCCGGGCCACGATGGCCTTCTGCTGGTTGCCGCCGGACATGCTCCGGGCAATGGTGACAGGGCCCTGGCCGGAGCGGACGTCGTACTGGCCGATCAGCCGCTCGGCATAGTCCCGGATGGCCTTCCGCTTCAAAAAGCCCGCCTTGCTGACGAATTCCGGCTCGAAGTACCGCTGGAGCACCATGTTGTCCTCCAGGGTGTAGTCCAGCACCAGGCCGTGCTTGTGCCGGTCCTCGGGAATGTGGCTCACGCCCATGGTGTTGCGCTTGCGGATGGGGGCGCGGGTGATATCCTGGCCCTCCAGCGTGATCTTGCCGCCCTTCAGCGGCTCCAGGCCGGTGAGGCCGTAGACCAGCTCCGTCTGGCCGTTGCCGTCGATACCGGCGATGCAGACGATCTCGCCTGCCCGGACGTTGAAGCTGACGTTTTTCACCGCGTTGTTGCTGTGGGACTTGGAGGCCACCGTCATGTCCTCCACCTCTAGAATGGTCTTGCCGGGCCTGGCGGGCTCCTTGTGGACCACGAACTCCACGTCCCGGCCCACCATCATCCGGCTCAGCTCCTCCCGGGTAGTGTCCTTGATGTCGACGGTGCCGATGTACTTACCCTTGCGCAGGACGGAGCACCGGTCCGCCACCGCCATGATCTCGTTGAGCTTGTGGGAGATGAACAGGATGCTCTTTCCCTCCGCCGCCAGATTCCGCATGATCTGCATGAGCTCCTCGATCTCCTGGGGCGTCAGCACGGCGGTGGGCTCGTCGAAGATCAGGATTTCGTTGTCCCGGTACAGCATCTTCAAAATCTCGGTGCGTTGCTGCATGCCCACGGTGATATCCTCCACCAGGGCGTCGGGGTCCACGTGGAGGCCGTATTTCTCGGACAGGGCCATCACTTTCTCCCGGGCCTCCGCCTTCTGGAGGAAGCCATGCTTGCAGGGCTCCACGCCCATGATGATGTTGTCCAGAACCGTGAAGCACTCCACCAGCTTGAAGTGCTGGTGGACCATGCCAATGCCCAGGGCGTTGGCGTCGTTGGGGTCCTTGATCTCCACCACCTGGCCGTCCTTCTTGATGACGCCCTCCTCCGGGCGGTACAGGCCGAACAGCACACTCATCAGCGTGGACTTGCCGGCGCCGTTCTCACCCAGCAGGGCGTGGATCTCGCCCTTTTTCAGCTGCAGCGTGATATTGTCGTTGGCCACGATGCCGGGGAAACGCTTGGTGATGTTCAGCATTTCAATGGCATAGGTCTGTTCCAATTTCCACGACCTCCCCTTGTCGTCAGTTGCGACGAAATGATTCCTTTTTATTGTACTATACTTATGGTTGCATTTCAAAACAAATTTGGTCTTTTCCGACAAAAAAGAGGACGGGATTTAATCCCGTCCTCTTTGACGCTGATAGGGGATGATTTACTTGATGTTGCCGTACTCGTTGACGGTGATGGAGGTGCTGGGCATGGCGGAGATGTCGTTGGACACGGTGATCTTGCCGTCGAACATGTCCTTCACCAGGGCCTTGTAGTCATCCTGGGTGAAGCTGTCGCTCCACTGGGTGGACTCCATGGGAATCTGGACATAGTTGGCCTCGGGATCATCGCCGGACACCAGGCCCAGAGTCTCGATCTTGCCGCCGTAGTTGGAGAAGTTGCCGGCGGCAACCTCGGTCAGCATGTGCTCCACGGTGGGGGCCAGGCCCTTCATGGCGGAGGTCACGGTCATGCCCTCGCCATAGCCGCCGTCGATGATGCCAGCCTGATCAACGTCAACGCCGATGACCTTGCCGTCGACCTTGGCAGCAGCCTCTGCAGCGGAGGAGTAGATGCCGCCGCCGCAGGCGAACACGACTTCCACGCCCAGGGTCTGATACCAGTTGTCCATGTAAGCGGTGATGTCGGCATCGCCATAGAACTGGTTGCCGTAAGCATACTCCACGGTGACGGCGGCGCCGGTCTCGGCGGCAGCGGCGTCAGCGCCCTGGACAAAGCCGTAGCCATAGCGGACAACGGCGGGAACGGCCATGCCGCCCAGGAAGCCTAGGTGGGTGTAGCCCAGCTTCACAGCGGCGTAGCCGGCCATGTAGCCGCACAGCTCTTCCTGGTAAACAGCGCAATAGACGTTGCCGGGCAGGGTGTAGTTACCCAGGTCGCCCTCGCCCACGTCCAGAGCGATGAAGGTGATGTCGGGATACTCGTCTGCCACCTGGGTGATGGTCTCGCCAAAGGCGTAGCCGGGCATCACGATGACGGTGTAGCCCTCGTCCACAGCGGCCTCCACCATGGCGACACGCTCAGCGGTGGAGTCACCGGCGGGCTTGTAGTAGCTGAAGTCAACGCCGTTGGCGTCGCAGTAGGCCTTGCAGGCCTCATAAGTAGTCTGGTTGAAAGACTGGTCGGTGATATCGCCGTAGTCGGTGATCATGGCCACGCTGAAATCAGCGCCGGTTTCCTCGGCGGGCTGCTCGGTCTCGGTGGGCTTTTCCTCAGTGGGCTTTGTCTCTTCCTTGGAACCGCCGCAGGCGACCAGGGACAGGGACATGACCAATGCCAGAATCATAGCAAGAAACTTCTTCATTGGAATCTACCTTCCTTCAAATTTTTTTGACCTCTGCCGCAACAGAGGCACGACCCCGAAAGGCCGAGGCCATTATATCAATTCTTTACACCGATTTCAACAACATTTCCATATTGTTTTCTGTTTGGAAACAATTTTGGTCAAAACAGAAAATCTTTTTATCCGTGTCTCTTCTTTGCCGGTCCCTGTGCCTTCGGTGTCTTTCTCATAAAACCACGCAGGGGAGGCCCGTCGCCTCTCCTGCGTTTACGGAAGTTCTCTTTTACTTCTTTGCCATCTCCACAGCAACGCCAAGCGCAATTTCGCCGTCCGGCACCTGCCGGACGGCCCTCCGTTTTCGCCTCCGGCGCAAACGGCCGCTGCGGCGGGCTGATCAAACGGGCAAGGGGGGCTCAGCGCCCCCCTTGCACACATTCCCCCGCGTGCTCGCGGGAGCCTTTTCTCATTTCTTTGCCATCTCCACGGCAACCCCAAGCGCAATTTCCATCATCTGGGTAAAGGTGCTCTGGCGGTCGGCGGGCGGCAGCTCCTCGCCGGTGACCAGGCTGTCGGAGATGGTGCAGATGGTCAGCGCCCGCTTGCCCGCCTCGGCGGCGTTGCAGTACAGGGCGGCGGTCTCCATCTCGATGGCCAGGACGCCCATCTTGCCCCAGTCCAGGGTGTTGCCGGCCTTGTTGTAAAACACGTCGCTGGAGAACACATTGCCCACCGGCGGCTCCACGCCCATCCTCCGGGCCACCGCCACGGCGGTCTCCAGCAGTTCAAAGTCCGCGATGGGCGCGAAGGTGCCGGACAGGCCGTACTGGTGGGCGTAGTTGGAGTCCGTGCAGGCGCCCTGGGCCATCACCACGTCCCGCAGCTTCAGCTTGGGGGAGATGGCGCCGGCACTGCCCACCCGGATGATGTTGTCCACGTCGTAGAAGTGGAACAGCTCGTGGGAGTAGATGCCGATGCTGGGCATGCCCATGCCGGAGGCCATGACGGACACCGGCGTGCCCTGGTACGTACCCGTGTAGCCCTGGACGCCCCGGACGTTGTTCACCAGTCTGGCGTCGGTCAGGAAGGTCTCAGCGATAAACTTGGCCCGAAGGGGATCGCCCGGCATCAGAACGGTCTTGGCGAACGCGCCGCTGGCGGCTTCATTGTGAGGAGTTCCCATGGTATCAGCCCTCCATAGCCTTGACGGCCTTCACGATGCGGCTGGTGCCCAGGCGGGAGGCGCCCAGGTTGATGAAGTCCTCGGCGTCCTGGAGATTGGCGATGCCGCCGGCGGCCTTGATCTTCACGTTGGGGCCCACATGCGCCGCGAACAGGGCCACATCCTCCCGGGTGGCGCCGCCTCCGCCGAAGCCGGTGGAGGTCTTGATATAGTCCGCGCCGGAGGCGGTGACGATCTCGCACATCTTGATCTTCTCCTCGTCGGTGAGGAAGCAGCACTCGATGATGACCTTCAGCAGCTTACCCTTGCAGGCTTCTTTCACGGCCTTGATCTCGGCCAGCAGGTCGTCCCACTTCTTGTCCTTCACCCAGCCGATGTTGATGACCATGTCCACCTCTTCTGCGCCGTTCTCCACGGCGTCCGCGGCCATGAAGCACTTGGCTGCGGTGGTGTCATAGCCGTTGGGGAAGCCAATGACCGTACAGATAGGCAGCTTCCCCTCCACATACTCCGCCGCCCGCTTCACATAGGAGGCGGGAATGCAGACGCTGGCGCAGCCGTACTTCATGCCGTCATCGCAGATGGCACGGATTTCGTCCCAGGTGGCCGTCTGGGCCAGCAGCGTATGGTCGCATTTGCTCAGAATGTCTTTCAGTTCCATTTTAGTTTTCTCCTTTATGATATAGAGTGTCGCCGGGCGCGGCGAAATAGCGGTAGTGCTCCTGGTCCTTCCGCCGCAGGACCTGCCCCCGGACCGTCAGATCGTCCAGATGGGCCATGGCCTCTCCCACGGCGAAAAATTTCTGGGTCAGCGGGAATTCCGCCCAGTTCCGGCAGCGGATGCTCCAGGCCATGCGGCCCGCGATGTCATAGGCGGTCAGTCCCGGCTCCCGCCGGACTGTCTCCAGGGCGTTGGCAATACGTTTCGCGTGGTGGGCTTCCAGCTCCTCCACCCGCCGGCGCAGGTCTCCGGTCTCCGCCCGGTGGGCCGGCAGCAGCAGAGAGACCGGCAGGTCCTTCACCCGCTCCAGGCTGTTCAGATAGTCGCCCAGGGAGTCGGCCACGCCGCCCCAGCGGCAGATGTTGGGCGTGATGTGGAACAGGATATGGTCCCCGGAGAACAGCCATTTCTGTTCTGACTCATAGAGGCAGAGGTGGCCCGGCGTGTGGCCCGGTGTCAGAACACACCGCAGGGTGTGGCCTCCATAAGTCAGGGTATCCCCGTCCTCCAGAAACACATAGTCCCCATAGGGCGCCGGTCCCGCGTTTTGGGCGGGATTGCTGTTCCAGAGAACTTCCATCTCCGCCGGGGAGAATCCCTCGTCCTGGTACTCCGTGTACATGGCCCGCCAGACCGCCGGGTCCTGATAGCCCGCCATCCTGGCCCCGTCGGTCTTTCCGATAAAAATCCGGCCACCAGGGCGGATCAGCTCCGGGGCAAGGCCCGTGTGGTCGCTGTGGAGATGGGTCAGAAAGATGTCCAGCCGGTCCCGGTCCACGCCGGTCTCCGCCAGCTGGCGCTCCATGGCCTCCCGACAGGCCGGCTCCCGGAAGCCGGTGTCGATCAGCAGGCTCCGCTCTCCCGTAATGAGATAGCTGTTCAGGTTTTTCAGCGGGTTCCCCACCAGGGGGATGTCCAGCCGCCACAGATTGCTTGTAATTCGCTCCGCCATAGCCATTTCCTTTCTGTATCGGAAAGATTGTATCAGATTTTCCCGCTCCTGTCCAGTGAGCGGGACCTTGCCAAGGCGCTTTGGCGGTGGTAGAATAACAACACTTTAAATTTCCGGGACAGCCGACGGTACCGCCGCCGCCTCCCACTTCAACTCTTGGATAAGCCGCGCCTGACACGCGGCGGAAAGGTATGGTCACATTCATGAAAAAGAAGCTCTTCGCCATGTTTTGCGCCCTGGCTCTGCTGGTCAGCGCGCTTCCCTGCGCCGGCGCGTTGGAAGGGGAGGCCGCCCGAGCGGCGGACACTCTGGCCGCGCTGAACCTTGTCAAAGGCACCGGCAGCGGTTATGCCCTGGACGAACCCGCCACCCGGGCCCAGGCCGCCGTGCTGCTGGTCCGTCTGGCCGGTGCGGAACAGGAGGCCGCCAGTTCCGGCAGCCGCTCCTCCTTCCGGGACGCCCCCGCCTGGTGCCGCTCTTACATTACTTACGCCGCCAGCCAGAAGTGGATCTACGGCGTCACTGCCCAGGCCTTCCGCCCCGACGAGACCGTCACCGCCAACGCCTGGTGCACCTTCCTGCTGCGAATGCTGGGCTACAGTGACCACGACGGCGATTTCACCGTGGGCCGCGCGGCCCTGTTCGCCCAGCGGATTGGTCTGATCTCCCGGTCCTACGACGGTCCCCTGACCCGGGGCGACCTGTTCCAGATCATGCGGGACGCTCTGACCTTTTCCTACAAGAACGGCAGCGCCACCGTCATCCAGCGGCTGATCCAGCGCGGTGCCTGCTCCCAGTCCGCCGCCAGCGCCCTGGGCCTTCTCTCCCAGGAGCTGACCGCCCGCCAGGTGGCGGACCGGTATATGTCCGCCGTGTTCTGTCTGGACGTCTATGAAAAGGAAACTCAGATTGAGAGCAGCAAGCCCTCCGGCAACGCCAGCGGCTTCTTCATTTCTGCCGACGGTCTGGCCGTCACGAATTACCACTCCATCGACGACGCCATCTACGCCACCGCAACCCTCTCCACCGGCGAGGTCTATCCTGTGGAAAGCGTGATCTACTACGATGTGGACATCGACATCGCCGTTCTGCGCATCTCCCGGACCTCCTCCGCCGGCAAGACCACATCCGCCTTCTCCACACTGGAGTTGGTTGGCACCGAAGACCTCCGGGCCGGTGACGTGGTCTACACCCTGGGCAATCCTCTGGGACTGGGCCTGGCCGTCAGCTCCGGCATCGTCAGCGCCACGGAGCGCGATGTGGACCGCTACGCTCTGCCCTGCGTCATGAACACCGCCGATATCTCCAAGGGCAGCAGCGGCGGCGCTCTGCTGAATGTCTACGGCCAGGTGGTGGCCGTCACCGCCGGTGCCTATACATACGGCAACAACATGTATCTGGCCGTCCCCGTGGACCCGGTCATGGAGGCCGATCTGACGGTGGAGGGCATGACCTTGCCGGAGGTCGTGGAGGCAGTGGACGCCGCCGAGGCCGCCGAAGAAGAGGCCTCTTAAAAGGCTCTCAAAATCAAAAAATCCCGTGGATGATCGCCGTTTGGCCAATCTCCACGGGATTTTATCGTTTCCGGTTAATGACTGAGAATAAACGACTCCAGCTCCTCCGCCGTTTTCACCACGGCCACGGCACCTGCCTCTTCCAGTTCGCCGGGGGCAGCGTAGCCGAAGAACTCCACGCCCACACAGTCGATGCCGCAGTCCCTGGCGCCCAGCACGTCGAACTTCCGGTCGCCCACCATCAGGATGGAGGGCTTATTCGCATCTGTCAGCCCCAGGCGGCGCATGGTCTCCCGGATGACGTCGGTCTTCTCCCAATCCCCCACTGGCGGACTGCCGGTGATGGTCTCCATGGAGGGGGCAAAGCCGAATTTTTCGCAGATGGGTACGCACATCTCCTCCGGCTTGGAGGACGCCAGGGCCAGCACATAGCCCCGCTCCTTCAGGCGGGCGCACAGGTCCGCCATGCCCGGCGCGGCGGCGTTCTCAAATTTGCCGATGGGGGCGTACCGCTCCCGGAAGAGTTCGATGCTGCGAATGGCCTTTTCCTGATCAAAGCCGCAGAAGCGCATGAAGGAATCCTGCAAAGGAGGGCCAATGAACTTGATGAGAGTGCTCTCCGGCGGCACCGGCTCTCCCAGTTTTTCAAAGGCATACCGCAGGCAGTTCAGGATGCCTTCTTTGGAATCAGTCAACGTGCCGTCCAAATCAAAAAAGATATAGTGATACATGAAAAATCTCCCCTTCTATCGGGGAGATTTTATCATCATTTCTGTGGCTCCGCAAGAGGGGACGGCTGTTTTTTGGGGTGGAGGAGACCCTGGAGCTGGAACGCCAGCAGTCCCAGACCGCTGACGCCACCCGCCGCCAGCACCGCCCGCCGGGCACGGATATAGGGCAGCAGTTCCGCGTTACGCTTCGCTTTCAGCTTTGGCCAGAGTTCATCGAAACGGCTGTCCGTCAGGATATCCTCGCCGTACCGCTCCACCCAGGGGCCAGCGCCTCCTCAAGCCGGCTGTCCACCACCCGCCAGAGGGTCAAAAATATCACGCTCCACAGCAGCCACGGACAGGGGCAGTGCCGCCAGCCGGACATAGGGTAGGCGATAAAAGATGTGCGAAGATGTATAATTTAGTTCAAACATCTGGTTTCCTGAACAACTAAAAGTTTACAATACAGAATCCACATTGCTGACTTCCACATCTGGCATTTTTAGAAAGAAAGCAGAGATAGACTTCCACAGAAACTTCCATCCCAACGGCGGGGGACGCAAAAAGAGGAGACCACCTTCGTGATCTCCTCTTGGGAAAATCCTTGATGTATCAGGGATTTCAGCCTATTAGAAGTAACGCTTCAGCAGGCCGGCGAACGCCTTGCCGTGACGGGCCTCGTCGCGGGCCATCTGTCTCGCCGACGGGCAGGCCGCTTCGCGTCCTATGGGGAAACGCAGGAAATTCAATGCTTTCCCCTCCCGTTCCACTCCTAATGATAGCAAAGTCAAGAGCAAGCGATTTTAGAAAAGTGCCACTTAAGTCATTCTATTAACAGTAATTGGGAAAATATTTGGTGTTAAATGATTGACTTAATCTTGATTCACGGCTTCCTTCATAGCCTTCTCCGCAGCCTTCTCCGCTGCTTCTTCTTTTGCCTGCTGGATGAGGGGGGTAATATCAATCACCTTAACCTCATTGTAGAGATAGAAGAGGGGGTTCTTGCGGAACTCGGGGAACTGTGCCACAAACCAACGGCGGACAACAGGATAGCGAGAGGTCTGGGGCAGGCCACCGTAGTATTTCAGGAACTTGAAAGACTTCAAAAGTTCATCGTGGTTAGGCAGAGCCTCGATGAATTGTTCCATATTGTCGAAGGTCAGGTTTTTGAACTGATTACAGTTAAAGGTTTCGCCCGTGCTCTTGGAAACATACTTTCTGGGGGTCTTGTGGGTCTTGTTGATAATCTTCATCTGGGGAAAATCCTTTTCGATGAGAGAAATCGTCTTATACTCGGCAGATGTGGGGTCATTCATCTTCTTGGCGAAGTCTGCGGTAATGGTGATGGTGCTGGCGGTAAAATCAATCTTGTAGCCTTTCATTTTTATATCCTCCTATTTCCTTAATTACTGATTAGCGGCGGCGGGCATATCAACAACTTTGCTCTGCTTTTCGGCAGATGCGGCAGAAATCTTACGAAGTGCGTCTTGCTCGATTTCCTTCTTTGCCTCTTCCAGATTGAAGTTCTTGAAGGTGTTCAGGAACCACTTACGAACCAGAGGGAACTTGCCCATCTCGGTAGCCTTGGCATACTGCTTATTCAGATCATCGGCGTTAGACTGGATGGAGATATACTTCTCGATGAAAGCCTTGTTCAAACCTTCGTAGGTCTTCTTGCCCGTGGCTTCCTTGATTTTCTTCTCCTCAATAGTGAAGGTTGGATTCTGCTTCATCAGTTTCATCAGAGCCTTGTATTCGGGGGAGTTGGGGACGCTGGCCTTCTTTAGGGTGGTCTTGGAAGCGGTGATGGTGTTCTCGGCGAAATTGACAGCAAACAGATTCTTCATAATGTTTCCTTTCTTGTTCCTTCTGGAACGGTGGCTTTTATTCGGGAGCCATACCCTTTAATTATTTAAGTGAGGTTTTTGTCTTGTTTCATCTCTCACTTTCTGGCTTTATTATAGCAAAAGGGGTGTCCAATATTGCTGGACACCCCATAAAGATAATTCATATTCTTTTTCTTTATTTCTCTTGGAAGATGTGCGGTTTAAGTTCAAAGTCGTTCCGTACTTGTTCGTTGTTCTTCAAAGGCTATAAAAGATGTGCGAAGATGTATAATTTAGTTCAAACATCTGGTTTCCTGAACACCTGAAAGCGTATAATCCCAATATCCACTTTTCTAATATCCACTTTTGGCTGTTTGGGAGGCGGGAGCGGGCGGCGGCATCCACCCAAATATCCACTCTACCCATCGGCGGACGCAAAAAAAGAGGAGATCACTTTCGTGATCTCCTCTTAAAAAGACCTTGTTTTACAAGAATTTCAGCCGGACGGCTTATTCCTTCTCAAACACGTCCTTGCCCATCTCGCAGATGGGGCAGACCCAATCCTCGGGAACCTGCTCCCAGGGAGTGCCGGGGACAACACCGTGATCGGGGTCGCCTACCGCAGGATCATACACATAGCCGCAGGGGCAAACGTACTTACTCATGCAAATACCCCCCTAACAGGATCAGAAATAACGCTTCAGCAGACCGGCGAAAGCCTTGCCGTGACGGGCCTCGTCGCGGGCCATCTCATGGACGGTGTCGTGGATGGCGTCCAGGTTGTACTTCTTGGCCAGCTTGGCCAGCTCGAACTTGCCGGCGGTAGCGCCGTTCTCGGCCTCGACGCGCATCTCCAGGTTCTTCTTGGTGGAGTCGGTCACGACGTCGCCCAGCAGCTCGGCAAACTTGGCAGCGTGCTCAGCCTCTTCCAGAGCGGCGCGGCGCCAGTACTCACCGATCTCGGGATAGCCCTCGCGATGGGCAACACGGGCCATGGCCAGATACATGCCGACCTCGGTGCACTCGCCCATGAAGTTGGCGTTCAGACCGTCGATAATCTCCTTCTGGACGTCCTCGGGAACATCAGCGCCAAAAGACTTGCCCACGCCGACAACATGCTCGGCAGCCCAGCTCATCTCGCCCTTCTGCTCAGTAAACTTAGAGCCGGGAACACCGCACTGGGGGCACTTTTCAGGGGGATTCTCGCCTTCCCAAACGTAACCACAGACCTGGCAAACCCACTTTTTCATAGTAATGATCCTCCTTATTATTTCATTTTAAAATCATCTGATCGTTTTGTTTTTTTGTATCCTTTTAGGATGGCTTGAGTATATCAGAATATTCGAATATACGCTAGTTGCTTATGCAACATTTCATAAAATTTAGCAGGATTTTACGAAATGTTGTACAGAGCAAACTTGTCTTCTCTCCTGAAAACACCGGGGAGTTTCCCCGGTGTTTTCAATAGAGTCCTTTTATTCTTTCTCAGCCAGAGCCTTAGCCTCTGCGATGGCCTTCTCCTGGGCCATGGGCGGGCAGTCCTCATAGCGGATGAAGTGGAAGGTGAAGCTGCCGCGGCTCTGGGTCATGGACCGCAAGTCGATGGCGTAGCTGCCCATCTCGGCCATGGGCACCTCGGCAGAGATGACCTGGCTGCCGTCGCCGGTGGGATCCATACCCATGACACGGCCGCGGCGCTTGTTCAAATCGCCGATGACATCGCCCATGTAGCTGTCGGGCACGGTGACCTTCAGCTCGCCAACGGGCTCCAGCAAAACGGGGTTGGCCTCGGGCAGAGCAGCCTTGTAGGCCAGCTGGGCCGCGGTCTTGAAGGCGATTTCAGAGGAGTCCACGGGGTGATAGGAGCCATCGTACAGAACGGCCTTCAGATTCACCACGGGATAGCCTGCCAGAGGACCGTGGACGCAGGCCTCGCGCAGGCCCTTTTCCACAGCGGGGAAGAAGTTCTTGGGCACGGAGCCGCCGAAGACTTCCTCGGCAAAGATCATATCGTCCTGCTCGTTCTGGGGCTCGAAGCGGATCCACACGTCGCCGAACTGGCCGCTGCCGCCGGTCTGCTTCTTATGACGGCCCTGCTTCTGGACGGTCTTGCGGATCTTCTCACGGTAGGGCACGCGGACGGTCTTCAGCTCAGCCTCCACATTGAAGCGGGTCTTCAACTTGGAGACCAGCACGTCGATCTGCATATCGCCGGCGCCGGAGAGGACCATCTGATGGGTCTCGGCGTTGTTGGTGACGGAGAAGGAGGGGTCCTCCTCGTTCAGGCGGGCCAGGCCCTGGGCGATCTTGTCCTCCTGACCGCGGGTCTTGGGGGCGATGGCCACGGAATAGCAGGGCTCCGCGAAGGGGATGCTCTTCAGAGCCACGACCTTGCGCTGGTCGCACAGGGTATCGCCGGTCTTGACCTTATCCATCTTGGCGATGGCGCCGATATCGCCGCAGCCCAGTTCCTTGACCTCGGTGGCCTTCTTGCCCCGCATCACGTACAGGCGGCCCAGCTTTTCAGACGCGCCGGTGCGGCTGTTCACCAGGGCCATGTCGGGCTTGATCTCGCCGGAGAGGACCTTCACGAAGGAGTACTTGCCGTACTGGTCGGAGACGGTCTTGAATACGAACGCGGTGGGCACGCCGCCGGGGGAGACCACGAACTCCTCGGTCTCGCCGTCCTGACGGGTGGCCTTGTGGTAGTTGCCCTCCATGGGGTTGGGCAGCAGGTCCACGATGTTGTCCATCAGCATCAAGGAGCCCATGCAGTTGACGGCGGAGCCGCACAGCACGGGGAACAGGCTCAGCTCCCGGACGCCCTGGCGCAGGCCCTGGATCATCTCGGCGTAGGTGAAGTCCTCGCCGCCGAAGAACTTATCCATGAACTCCTCGCTGGTCTCGGCCACGGACTCCTTCAGTGCGTCGTTGAACTCGGTGATGACATCCTCCTTGTCGGCGGGGACCTCGATCTCCACGCGCTTGAGGTTCTGCATCTCATAAGCGCGCTTGTTCAGCACGTCGATGATGCCGGTGACCTTCTTGTTCTCGTCCCAGATGGGCACCACCACGGGGGCGATCTTCTTGCCGAAGCGCTCACGCAGGGCCTCGAAGGTGGCGTTGTAGTCACTGTTGTCCTCGTCGGTCTTGGAGATATAGACGAAACGGGGCATATTCCGCTCCTCGCAGTACTTCCATGCCTTCTCCAGGCCCACGGAGATACCGTCCTTGGCGGAGCAGACGATGACGGCGGCGTCAGCGGCACGCAGGGCCTCCATGACCTCGCCGGAGAAATCAAAAGCACCCGGGGTATCCAGCACATTGATGCGGCAGCCCTTGTACTCCAGAGGTGCCACGGCGGTGGACAGAGAAATCTGCCGCTTGGTCTCCTCGGGATCATAGTCGCAGACGGTGTTGCCGTCGGCGACGCGGCCCATGCGGTCGATGGCGCCGGTCATATAGAGCAGGCTCTCCGCCAGGGCGGTTTTGCCGCTGCCGCTGTGGCCCAGCAGGCATACGTTACGGATGTTCTGTACTGAATAGCTCATGATTGTTCCACTCCTTATATTGTGCTGTTGAAGCGGTCCGGCACCCTGTGTCCGGCCGCGATAGGTCATTCGACGGTTGTCCAAATTGCCTAATGTAGAAATTATACAACGTTTGCAGCTTCAATACAACTAAAAATTTAGCAGGTTACACATTTTGGGCAGGAGGGAGAAAAAAGAAGTCAAATTTTTATCAAAGGCGCAAAAATTCGCCGGCCCCAGCCTCCCGCCGCACACGCAAAAAGCCGGCCGGCTCCCGAAAGGAGCCGGCCGGTCTTCCTCTTTTATATCCGCAAGTAAGGCAGTTTCTCAGTATCGCCCCGTCCAGTCCGCCATCAGCAGGACCGGCAGGGTCCACAGCAGCAAAAACACCAGCAGCGCCAGAGGCGTCAGCAGGCAGGACCCCAGCTGGAACACCAAGTTGAAACCCAACAAGGTCCCCCCCCCGCGGCCGACACGGGATAGCAGCACCCCCCGGCCCACCGCCGTGCACAGCCGACGGCCGCCCGCCACCGTCTCCGCGTAGGGCAGCAGGCCCTCCCGGAACAGCAGGGCCCGGGGCACGCCCTGGTCCTGCTCCGCCTCGCTGAGAGCCACCCGGGCGGTCAGGTCCGGATACTCCACCTTCACGCCTTTGTGAAACTTGCGTTTCAGCAGCGCCGGCGTGATGTTGGGGTCCCTGGACGCCAGAATGGGGGTGATATGGCTCCGCCTCATCATCCGCAGAGCAAAGTCCACGTTTTCCGACGGATTGTATTTGACGGCGAATACCGCAATGAGCTGGCGGTCCACCGCCAGGAAAATGCCGGTTTTCAGATTGATGTCCCCTGGCAGGCGCACGTCCATCTTCCGCATGAAGGAGGCCGTGCCCATCAGCACCGACTCCCCGTGGATGGCCGCAGAGTACCCGCCCTCTTCATAAAAGCTGAAATCGTCGGCCTTTTCATAGTGCCCCAGCTCTCCCCGCAGCAGGCCGTCGAACAGCCGCTCCAGGCCGCAGCCGGCGGCACGGGCCATGGTGGCGGCGTAGGAGACGGCTTTTTTCATCTCCTCGCCGTAGACCTTCACGCCGTTGAGCTGCATGGTGCCGGGCGGGAACAGGTCTGTGTCCGTCACGATCATGTTTTTCCGTCGGCTGATCTTCTCCGCGCCGGACCAGCCGGCCACGGCGCAGCCCGCCTTTTGCAGGCGGCGGGTCAGTTGGGACCAGGGCAGGCCCCAGCACAGGGGCAGGGAGAAGGTGGCGCCCGCCGTCAGAATAGCGGACCAGTTCAGCAGAAAATCACTGCCCCGGCCCTGGCCCAGAGAGCTGAGCCCCGCGAACACGACGGAGGCCGTCAGCACCACCGGCAATAACGCGGTCTGCCACCAGGTGGCGGCGTCGTCCCGCATGGCCGTGGTGTAGAAGCCGGGGACGAAGCCCCTCTGCTTGCAGGCGCCCCGCTCCGTCTCCGTGATGAGGTAGGGTGGGTCATCGTCCATAGCCGCGGTGCGGAAGGTATCGTAGTATCCCTGACTCTCCCGGCTGTCGCCCCAGAGGGCGAACACCAGGGCCAGACAGCTGACAGACGCGTAGGGCATGGCGTCGCTCCGTTCCGGCAGAGCCAGGCGGGAGACGCAGTCCGCCGCGGCCGCCAGGGCCGAAATGGAGATGAGCAGTTCCGCGGTGCAGCGCTTTCTTCCCAGCATGGAAAAGCCCTTGGCAAAGACTGGGCGGCACAGCAGGGCTGTCACCACCAGACACGCCAGCAGGACCAGGCTCTGGAGCCTTCCGTCCCCCGACCAGTAGGGAATGACCAGGCCGTACTGCTCTACCGCCAGCAGCACTGTGGGCAGCAGGGCGAGGAACGCGGCCGCAGGCAGCGTTCCCTTCCGGCGCTTATACGCCTCCCGGTACTCCTCCGCCGCCTCATAGGGCTCCGGTTCCGGGCCGATAACCTCCGGTTCTTCCTCCGGTTCCTCCTCGGGCTCCGGCTCCGGGCGGGCGTAGAGCTCCTCCGTCTCCTCCAGCTTCCGGCGGGAAAACAGGCCCCGGCGGGGCTTCAGCAGCGGCTCCCGCTCCTCCATCACCGCGTCCACGGTACTGCCCACCACCTCCTCCAGGGAGATGGGCCGGGGTGCCCGGGGCAGGTCCTGTTCCAACTTTTCCAGATTCACCGCCTGGGCCAACAGCTTGTCCCTGGCCTCCTGCCGCAGGCGCTCCGCCTTCTGGGCAGGGTCCGGCTCCGGCGGGGCAGGCTCCTCCGGCGGCTTTTTCTCCGGCGCTTTGGGCGGAGGAGCCTGTTCCGGCTCCTCCGGCGGCGCGGCCTCCCGCTCCACATCCCGCAGAAGACGCTGTCCCCGGCTCCCGCCGTACTCCGCCAAAATTTCCTCCAGGGAAAACTCCTCCGTCTCCGGCACATCCGTGCCGGTTTCCGGAATGCCGTCGTATAAATTGTCTTCGTGCTTTGGCGTCATATCGTTCCTCTTTTGTCCCGCGCTCCGCGGCGCCTTCGTTTACCCCAGCCGCTGGCGCACCGCCTCGTACAGCAAAATGGCCGCCGCGGCGGACGCGTTCAGGGAATTCAGCTTCCCCCGCATGGGGATGCTGACCAGAAAGTCACAGTTCTCCGTGGCCAGACGGGTCATGCCGTCGCCCTCGCTGCCGATGATGATGGCCGCCGGGCCCTTTAAGTCCGCGTCATACAGGTTCGTCGTGCCGTCCGCCGCCGTGCCGAACACCCACACGCCCTGCTTTTTCAGGTCCTTCAGCAGTGCCGGGATGTTGGGCACCCGGGCCACGGGCACATGGGCCACCGCGCCGGCGGAGGTCTTGGCCACCACCGCCGTCAGTCCCGCGCTGCGGCGCTTGGGGATGACGACGCCGTGGGCGCCGGCGCACTCGGCGGTGCGGATAATGGCGCCCAGGTTGTGGGGGTCGGAAATCTCGTCGCAGACCACGATGAGGGGCTTCTCCCCCTTGTCCGCCGCGGCCTGAAGGATGCTCTCCACGCTGACGTACTCCCGCACCGCCGCCAGGGCGATGACGCCCTGGTGGGCGTGGGTGCGGCTCATACCGTCCAGCTTCCGCTTGTCCGCCTCCACCACCACGATGCCGGCGGCCCGGGCCTTGGAGGCGATATGCCCCAGGGTCTTGTCCGTCTCCCCCTTTTGCAGGTAAATTTTGTCAATCGTCTCTCCTGCCCGCAGGGCCTCAATGACGGCGTTGCGGCCCTCGATAATGCCGTCCGCCTCGGCGGTCAGGCTGTTTTTCTTCTGTTCGTCCATTCGGTCTTTCCTCCGGCGAAGTTTTTTCGTATATCTGTCATAGTATACCATACAAGGCGGATACAATAAAGCATGAATTTACAGAAACTTCATGAAAAAACGCCGGCTCGTCCTTGAGGTCGGGAATCTTCTGTGATATACTTCCTTGAAAGCGAAATGGCGGTCTTCCCGAAAGGAGTTTCGATACATGGACCAAAAAAACAACAAGAAAAAGAAGCCGGACGGCGGCAAAAACAACGGCAATCTGCGAGGCGTGGTCTCTCTGGTGTGCTGGGCCCTGATGCTGACGATCATCTTCAGCTACGCCAGCAGCTACATGACCAGCGCCGGCCACTCTTCCTCCTCCGTGGTGATCGAATACAGCGATTTCCAGGAGATGGTCAAATCCGGTGAGGTGGCCGCCGTGGACTTCGACACGGACGAGGACATCCTCATCATTACCCCCAAGGACGGTTATGTGTACACCGACAAGGACGGCATGCAATACGTCAAGGAGACGGACGCGGACGGCAACCCGGTCTATACGTTCCAGGGCCCTGTCGGCAAAGGACAGCAGATCTCCCTGGAGTTCTTCACCGTGCAGATTGAATCCAACGACGCGGTAGTTGCGTTTTTGCAGGAAAATGACCCAAGCATCGCCATCAACAAGGACTATCAGGCGCCCACCAGCCCCATCATGGTGTTCTTTGTGAACTTCATTCTGCCCTTCCTGATCATCATGCTGATCTTCTCTGTCATCATGAGTATCATGGCGAAAAAAGGCATGGGCGGCATGGGCGGCATCGGCGGCGTGGGCAAGGCCAACGCCAAGGTGTATATGGAGAAGTCCACCGGCGTCACCTTCCGGGACGTGGCCGGTCAGGACGAGGCCAAGGAGTCCCTGACGGAGATCATCGACTTTTTGCACAACCCCCAGAAGTACACGGAGATCGGCGCCAAGCTGCCCAAGGGCGCGTTGCTGGTGGGCCCTCCGGGCACCGGCAAAACGCTCCTTGCCAAGGCCGTGGCCGGCGAGGCCAACGTCCCCTTCTTCTCCATCTCCGGCTCCG
>CAMBAJ010000014.1 GCA_945864305.1 uncultured Clostridia bacterium
CAGCAGCCCGGACCAGGCCCAGTACTACATCGACCTGGGCGTCCGGCATTTCAGCCTGGGCGACCAGTTGGCCAAGCTGAAGGCGTTCTGGAACGGAGAGGGACGGGAGATGCGGGACATCGCCCGGGCCCTGGAAAAAGAAACCGGATTTCCACCGCGGAATGCGCAATAAAACGAGAAACAGAGCCAATCCATTGCCAAAAGGCGCGGCCCACATCGGGCCGCGCCTTTTGGCAATGAAGAGAGGGGGAACAGATCAGGCTGTTGTGCCAAGCCACCAGACGATGAATTCGTCGCTGCCCATGCCGAAGAGCTCACTTTTGGTGGGCTGGCCGGAGGCCACGGCGATCAGCGCTTCGAAAATCTCACGCCCCACCTGGTCCAGGTCCTTTTCGCCGTCAATGACCGTGCCGGCGTTCAGGTCCATGTCGTCCTCCTGCCGCTGGTAGAGCGGCGTGTTGGAGGCAATTTTCAGGGTGGGGAAGTGCTGGGCGCCGTAGCAGGAGCCGCGGCCGGTGGTAAAGGCGCACAGGTTGCATCCGCCGGCGAACATGGCGGCGGCGGAGACGGGGTCGTAGGAGGGAGAGTTCATGATGACAAGGCCGGGGCCTGTAATGGGCTCGGCGTAGCCCACCACGTCGTTCAGCGGCGTGCTGCCGCCCTTTTTGGCGCTGCCCAGGGCCTTTTCCAGCACGTTGGTGATGCCGCCGGCGTTGTTGCCCGGCGTGACCTTGCCGCAAATTTGGGAATCCCGGCCCTCACAGTATTGCAGCCACCAGTGCATGACGTCGATGAGCTTCTGGGCCACTTCGGGGGATTTGGCCCGGCGGGCGAGGGCACCCTCCACGCCCAGCAGCTCCGTGGGCTCCGTCAGGACGGCGGTGCCGCCGTTTTGGATCAGCAGGTCCATGGCCTTGCCCAGGGCGGGATTGGCGGAGGAGCCCGAGAAGGAGTCGGAGCCGCCGCATTCCAGGCCGACTTTCAGACAGCTGACGGGCACGCGCTGGCGGCGGCACCGGTCGGCGGCGGGGAGCATGGCCTCTACCATGGCGATGCCCCGGGCAACGGCTTTTCTGGCTCCGCCTTCCTCCTGGATGACCAGACGGCCCAGCATGGGGCCGGGGACCAGGCCGTTCTCCGCCAGACATGCGTCGATGTTGTTGGACTCGCACCCCAGCGAACACAGAACGGCACCGGCGATATTGGGATTTTTGAGATGCCCGCCGATGACCCGGCGCAGGAAAGTCGTGGGGTCCCCGGACTTTTCCAGACCGCAGCCGGAGGAGGTGATCAGCGGCACCACGGCGTCCACATGGGGATAGTCTTTCAGGACCTCCTCCGTGAAGTGATTGGCGATCTTCCGCGCCACCGTGGCGGCGCAGTTGCTGCACACGATGACGGCGATGCAGTTCCGGGTGCCCACCTGGCCGTCGGGGCGCACATAGCCCAGGAAGGTGCGGCGCTGCTCCGGCGGCAGGACCTCCACCGGATGGTAGTCCTGGCAGAAGTGGTACTCCTCCGCCACGGCGTCAAAGTGGATGGTGTCGTTGTGCATGTGGGTGCCGGGCTCCACGTCCCGGGAGGCATAGCCGATGACGGTGTTGTATTTCAGAATCGGGGCTCCCTTGGCAATGGACCGGGAGGCGATCTTGTGTCCCAGGGGGATATCCGTTTTGACAATGATGCCCTCCTCCGGGATCACCGTCCCGGCGGCGACGGGCTGCCGGGCCACTACAATATTATCCGCCGGGTCCAGACGGATGACGGGGCTTTTCTCTGCGGACATCGCGGTAACTCCTCGCTTATTTTACATATATTCCCGCAGCTTTTCGATGTGGGCGTCGATGCGCTTCATCTCGTCGGCGGTGATGGGCTCGGTGGGCTGGCAGACGCGCTTGTCCACAAAGCCCAGCTTGCTCATGGCGTACTTGGTGGAGGCGGTCTGGCTCTTGGCCATGGGATAGAGCTTGCAGATCTCGTCCACGATGGCGCCCCACTTGATGGTGTTCTCGATATCGCCGGCCCTGCCGTACTCGTACAGCTTCAGGTGGGCCTTGGGGAACAGCGGCGCCAGGGAGGGAATGTAGCCGTCGGCGCCCATCAGCATGCTGGGAACGGCCAGATTGGTGGCGCCCTGGTGCACCAGGAAGTCCGTGCCCCGGAAGTGGTTCAGCAGCTTGATGAAGGCCGGGAAGTTGCCGGAGGTGTCCTTGACGCCGATGACCTTGTCAATCTGGGAGATTTTGATGATGGTGTCGGCGGTCAGGTTCTGGCCGGTGAAGGGCGGGATGTTGTAGATTATCAGATCGGCGCTGGTGTGCTTGCTGATCTCCTCGAAGTGGCGGACCGTCTCCTCCTGGGTGGCGTGGCGGGCGTAGAACACCGGGGTGACGACGGCGGTCCTGCCGCCCATGTCCTCCAGGCGCTTGATGTTCTCAATGACCCGCTGGGTGCTGGAGTCCATGCAGCCGGCGATGACGGGGACGCGGCCGGCGCACTCATCCAGCGCGATTTTGATGGCGCGGTCCCGCTGCTCCTGGGTCAGGGACATACACTCGCCGTTGGAGCCGCAGACAAAGATGCCGTGGATGCCGTGCTCGATGCAGTGATCGATCAGCAGACGAAGGCCCTTTTCGTCCACCTTCTCGTGCTCGTCAATGGGGGTGATGATGGGCGGAATGACACCGATGATTTCCTTGCTCATAATGCGACAACTCCTTTTCCTGGTTCAGCTCGGCTTCGGATGCTTCTGATAGCTCCAGTATACCGTCCGGAGCGGAAAAAGTATTTTCACAAAGCAACGCCCGGTTTGTACTTTTCACCGGTGGGCGGGAACCGGTCCCGCGGGAGAGGGCGGACGGGGCGGCAGTCGCGGAAAAGATACGTTTACCGGTGAAAAAGATAAATACAAACAGTGGGAAAGTCTGCTATACTGTTTGTGAAATCATGGAGATTCCCATTCCTTTTGCCTGTTGGACCCCGGGAAAGGGAGGACCGTCCCCGTCAGACGGAACCGTTGAAAAATATAAGGAGGAAAGCACATGGACTTTGTGAGGAGAGAGGATATCCGGAAAAACGAACTGCCCGGCCGGGTGGTACAAAACGCCGTTGGACGCAATAGCGCGGTGGCCAGCGAAAAAATGACGGTCAGCTTCTGCCGGTACAGCGCGGAGAGCGGCCCCATGGCCCCCCACAACCACGCGGAGGAGTCCGTGGTGGTGCTGGCCTGTAAGGACGCCTTTGTCCGCTGGGGCTCCGGCCCCGACAGCCTGGAGCACACCGTCTCCCTCCAGCCCGGCGACCTGATGCATTTCCCGGAGCTGGAGTGGCACGTGTTCGGCTATGAGGCGGGCGGCTTCCTGGATGCCCTGTGCATCTACGGCCAGGTGACCAACATCCGCCCTGAGGAGATCTTGCAGAAGTGATGGGGAACGTCTCAATCATGCCCGCCGCTCTGGCGGACAGCATCCCGCTGCCGGATGGGGAGCGGGTGGCCCGGGAACTGGCGGAGGTTCGTCAGGGCTTCGGACGGAAGATCGTGGTGCTGGACGACGACCCCACCGGCGTGCAGACCGTCCACGACGTCCCGGTCTACACGGACTGGCGGCGGGAGACCCTGGCCCGGGGCCTGTCCGAGCCGGGGAGCATGTTCTTCGTGCTGACCAACTCCCGGGGCTTTACCGCGGAGGAGACAGAGAGCGCCCACCGGGAGATCGGGGAGCATCTGGCGGCGGCCTCGGAGGAGACCGGCGTGCCGTTTCTGCTGGTCAGCCGGGGAGACTCCACCCTGCGGGGCCACTACCCTCTGGAGACGGAGACCCTGCGGCGGACGCTGGAGGAGCAGCTGCCCGTCCGGTATGACGGCGAGATCATCATGCCCTACTTTCAGGAGGGCGGCAGACTGACCATCGGCAACGTCCACTATGTCAAAACAGGGGACCAACTGGTCCCCGCCGGCATGACGGAGTTCGCCCGGGACACCACCTTCGCCTATTCCGCCTCGGACCTGACGGACTGGTGTGAGGAGCGCATCGGGGGCCGGTATCCCGCCGGCGGGGTGACGGTCCTCTCGCTGGAAGAGCTGCGGGGACTGGAGTACGGGGCCATGCTGGAAAAGCTGATGGCTGTGCGGGACTTCGGAAAGGTCGTGGTGAACGCCGCGGACGACCGGGACGTGGAGGTGTTCGTCACGGTGCTGCTGCGGGCTATCGCGGCGGGGAAGGAGTTTTTGTTCCGCTGCGCGGCGGGACTGGTGCGGGTCCTGGGCGGCGTGGACCGCCGCCCGCTGCTGACCCGGGCGGAGCTGCGGCCGGAGGACAGCCAACTGGGTGGCCTTGTGATCGTGGGCTCCCATGTGAAAAAGACCACCGACCAGCTGGAATGCCTGCTGGCCGCGGACCTTGCCCTGTACCCGGTGTGCTTTGACGTGGAGACCGTCCTGGTGGAGGGCGGTCTGGAGCGGGAGCGGGACCGGGTGCTCCGGGAGGCGGAGCAGGCCATCCGAAGCGGCGGGACGGCGGTGGTCTACACCAGCCGCAAGGCGCTGCGGGCGCGGGAGGACAGCGCCCAGGAGAACCTGAACCTCAGCGTCCGCATCTCCCGGGCGCTGACCTCGGTGGTGGAAAAGCTGACGGTCCGGCCGGGATTTCTGGTGGCCAAGGGCGGCATCACGTCCAGCGACGTGGGCATCCGGGCCCTGGGCGTGCGCCGGGCCTGGGTGCTGGGCCAGGCGGCTCCCGGCGTGCCGGTGTGGCGCACGGGAGCGGAGAGCAGATTCCCGGGGCTGTCCTACGTGATCTTCCCGGGGAACGTGGGGGATGTGAACACCCTGCGGGATGTTGTGCAAAAACTGATGGAGCCCTGAGAGGAGGCGGCACGGGATGCGAAACCAGGTGATCGTCCACCGCGTGGTGAAGAACACCAAGCGGACCGGGCAGTATATCGAGCCCCACAGCCACGCCTTTTTTCACTACATCTACGCCCTGGGCGGCCACACCCGAGTGACCGTGGCGGAGGAGGTCCATGAGACGGAGCCGGGGAGCCTGGTGCTGATCCCGCCGGAGACGGTGCACAGCATCACCAGCCTGGACACGTCCTGCTGCCTGGATTTGAAATTCTCCTGTTCAGACGCCCTGGCTGCGCAGATCAGCGGCCTGCCCCGGTATCTCCGGGCGGTGGACGACCGGGCCAACAGCCTGATCCGCAACATCTTTGAGGAGGCCGTGGGCCAGGAGCGGGACTACGACGAGATCATCAACATCCGGATGTACGAGCTTTTGATCCTGCTGCTGCGGCAGCAGAGCGGAGAAGAGGGACAGGTCTCGGCCTGCTGTTCCGTGAGCGCTCCGGACCGTGAGAACATCCGCCGGGCGCTGCGGATCGTGGAGGAGGAGCTGGAGACGCCCCTTCGGGTGGCGGACCTGGCCGAGCGGTGCGGGTACAGTGAAAACTATTTCCGCCAGGTGTTCCGGGAGAGCGTGGGGATGGCGCCCAACGCCTACATCAACCAGCGGAAGATCGCAAAGGCGAAGGAGCTGATGCTGTACTCGGAGCGGAACGTGACCCAGATCGCGGAGCAGTTGGGGTATCAGAGCATCCACTATTTCAGCCGCCTGTTCAAGAAAGTGACCGGCATCACCCCCACGGACTATATCAGCCGGGTGAAGGACAACCGGCCCATCAATATCATCCACAACGCCAATACGCCCCGGGGGGAGTTTGAGATCCCGGTGCGGGACCTGGCGCCGGAGAAGCTGGAATGATCCGGCTTTCCGAAAACGTGCAAAAAAGGCGGCTGCCATTGGCAGCCGCCTTTCAAAATATGCTTGCGGGAAAATTACTTGCCGGCCTTCTTGCTTTCCCACTTGGTGACGCACAGGGAGCAGGCGATATCGCCGGTGACGTTCAGGCAGGTACGGCCCATGTCGAACAGACGGTCCACGGCGACGATCAGGCCGATGTAGGAGACGGGGATGCCGATGGCTTCCAGCACCATGGCCAGCATGATCATGCCGGCGCCGGAGACACCAGCGGTGCCGATGGAGGCCAGAGTGGCGGTGACGACCACCAGGACCATCTGGCTGATGGTCAGATGCATGCCGGCACAGGAGGCCAGGAACACGGTGGCCACGCACTGGTAGATGGCGGTGCCGTCCATGTTGATGGTGGCGCCCAGGGGCAGCACGAAGGAGGAGATATCGCCCTCGGCGCCCATGTTGTCAGCACACTCCTTGGACACCGGCAGCGTGGCGGCGGAGGAGGTGGAGGTGAAGGCGAAGATCATGGCGGCGGAAGCGCCCTTGAAGAAGGTGATGGGGTTGATGCCGGCGAAGGCCTTGGCGGAGACGGAGTACACCACGACGGCGTGGATGATGTAGCCGATGTAGGCGCACAGCAGCACCAGAGCCAGAGAGCCCAGGATGGAGGCACCCTGGGTGGCGACGACCCAGGCCATGTAGGTGAACACGCCGATGGGAGCCAGGCTGATGACGAAGCCCATCAGCTTCTCAATCACGGAGTAGAAGGAGGACACGATGTCCCGGCACAGCTTGGCCTTCTCGCCGGCGGCCATGATGGAGCCGCCGAAGAACAGGGCGATGACGATGACCTGCAGCATGTTGGCGTTGGAGAAGGACTGCCACATGTTGGTGGGGAAGATGGAGACCAGAGTGGACATGAAGCCGCCGTACTCCTTGGCCTCATACTCGGCGGACTGGGCGGCGTCAGCCAGGTTGGGGAACAGGCCGGCGCTGTTGAAAATGTTGGCCAGGACCAGGCCGATGACGCAGGCGATGGCCGTGGTGCACAGGAAGTAGACAATCGTCTTGATGCCGACGGAGCCCACTTTCTTCATGTCGCCCATGGACAGGATGCCGTCGATCATGGAGAACAGCACCACGGGGACCACGATGAACTTCAGCAGGTTGACGAAGATGTCGCCGAAGGGCTTCAGGTAACTGGCGGTAAAATCGCCCAGGCCCGCGAAGTAGCAGATCAGACCGACAACAATGCCCAGGATCAGGGCGGTCAGAATCTGCATGGGGAGACTCATTTTTTTCTTCATACACTCACCTCATTAAAAAATTTCTCTCTCTTACGCTTCCTCTGGAAGCGGCCTTTTGTGTTTTGATAAAAAAACAGACAAAACACCACCCCACAAATTAGCTATATTATACCAAGGCACAGACTCTTTGTAAAGGTAATTTCCGAAAACTGTAAATCATGTGAAGAGAATGTGAATAAAAAAATTCGACCCGCGGTGTTTGCGGGCC
Organism: uncultured Clostridia bacterium; assembly: GCA_945864305.1. GTDB lineage: Bacteria > Bacillota > Clostridia > Oscillospirales > Oscillospiraceae > Oscillibacter. The sequence goes on from CAMBAJ010000014.1 coordinate 7,272, forward strand.
GAAATCGGTGAAATTTATTCGTTCACGGAATAACCGCAGAAACGGATGACGGCTTTCGCCAGCTCCGTGGTGGGGTCCACGGTGGGCACATGAAGCCCCAGAAGCTCCGCCGCCAGAGGCAGCTCTGTGCAGCCCAGGATGAAGTAGTCCGCGCCCTGGGCGGAGAGGGCGTGAAGGACGGACTCCATATCCGCCCGGTACGTGTCCGGGGACTTTCCGGCTTTTACGCCGTCGTAGATGATCCGCATCAGGGCGTCCTGCTCCGGCGGGGCGGGGACCAGGAAGGGGACCTGCTGTGCGGTCAGAACCTGCTGGTACAATCCGGCGGCCAGGGTGCCCTTCGTCGCCAGCACAGCGGCGGTGCGGCCGGGGAACCGGGCGCGGCAGGCGGAGGCGGAGGCCTCCAGCATGCTGAGAAACGGCACGTCCGTCAGGGCCTGCAGCCGGGGCAGAAAATAGTGGGCCGTGTTGCAGGGCATGATGATGCAGTCCGCGCCGCAGGCCTCCAGCTTCCGCAAGGAGTCCGTCATGGCGGGCAGGGGATCGGCACCGCCGGACAGGATGGCGGCCGTGCGGTCGGGGATGGAGGCGTTATCGTCGATATAAATCCGGATGTGGTCGTTGTCACGGGCCGCGTCCGTCAGCAGGACGATCTTGCGGAACAGGTCCGCCGTGGCGAGGGGGCCCATGCCTCCCAGGATGCCGATGGATTTTTTCATAAACAGCACCTCAGCTCCAGAATTCCGGGAACAGCAACTCGCTGCCGACCTTGATGGTCAGCAGGATCAGCACGATGACGACGGTGGGCCGGACGATCTTGCTCCCGTTTTTGATCGCCAGCCCGGCGCCGATGTAATGGCCCGCGATAGAGGCCACGGCGGAGATCAGTCCCACGCCCACAAACACCTTCCCGGCCATCAGGGCGGTGAACAGGCTGCCCAGGTTGGAGGACAGGTTGATGACCTTGACGCCCCCGGCGGCGTGGCGGGTGTCCATCTTGGCCAGACGGATGAAAATGATCATCAGGAAGGTGCCGGTGCCGGGGCCGTAGTAGCCGTCGTAGGCGCCGATGACCAGCGCGCCGGCCCAGACGATGAGGGCCTGCTTCCGAAAGTCGATCTCACCGGGCTCGTCGGGCCACTCGTGGTTCCGCAGCGTGACAAAGGCCACCACCGGCAGCACGATCAGCAGCAGGTATTTCAGCACCACGTCCGGCGTGTGGAGCTGCAGCCAGGTGCCGCCCATGGACCCCAGCAGGGCCAGGACGATGGAGGGGGCGAACAGCTTCCAGTCCACAAAGCCGTTTTTGATGAACCGGGCGGTGGAGAACACCGTGCCGATGCCGGCGGAGAGCTTGTTGGTGCCCAGGGCGTAGTACGTGGGCAGGCCGCTGAAGGCAATCAGATAGGTGGGCACGGAGATGATGCCACCGCCTCCGGCGATGGCGTCCATAAAAGACGCCAGAAAGACGCCTACGCAGATCAGCAGAATGACCCACAGGGGGAACCCGTTTACCGTAAAATCGGTAAACAGTGAGATGACAGAATCCAACATGGAGGACCTCCAGAAAGAAAGATTTTCCAAAATCCAACCTATTGTAACAGCAGCCGTCGGTAAAATCAATATCATGGAAAAATATAGAAAATATTAAGTCGATGTAACAAAATGTAAGGAAAAAGAAAAAACCAGTCAAACGATTGCGCAAATTGACGAAATTCACCAAATAATCTGGTAAAAACGACAAACAAACCGGTGGAATGTACCAAAAGAATAATTCTTTTTCGACAGGAGTGTCCTTGACGGTATTTCGCCCAAGAAGTATAATAAACACAATATATAGTATTTGGCAAAAAGGAAAAATTCAGCGCAGAAACCAACGAAAACCCGCCGCTGCGGTGGAGCGATAACCGGCGGGGAGAGGAGTTTTACATGGCAAAAAACGAACAAGCCCAACGCTTTCATGCCGGCACCCTGACGGACGGCTGGCGCTGGTTTGGCGCGCATCCCGCCGAGAAAAAGGGGGAGAAAGGCTGGAGCTTCCGGGTATGGGCTCCCCACGCCAAGAGCGTGTCCGTGGTCGGCGACTTCAACAACTGGGAGGCCAAGGCCAACCGCCTGACCCGCAAGGGCGAGGTCTGGGAGGGCTTCATTCCGGGACTGCCCCAGTACAGCGCGTACAAATACGCGGTGACGGGGCCGGACGGCACGACCCATCTGAAGGCGGACCCCTACGGCTTCCACGCGGAGACCCGGCCCGCCACGGCCAGCAAGCTGTACGACATCAGCGGCTTCAAATGGACGGACAAGTCCTTCCGGGAGAAGAAGCTGAAGCACCAGGTCTACGATTCTCCGCTGAATATCTACGAGGTCCATCTGGGCTCCTGGAAAAAGCGGGACAACGGCGATTACATCGACTACCGGGACCTGGCCCGGGACCTGGCGGCCTACGTGAAGGAGATGGGCTACACCGCCATCGAGCTGCTGCCGGTGACGGAGCATCCGCTGGACGACTCCTGGGGCTATCAGTGCACCGGCTACTTCGCCCCCACCTCCCGGTTCGGCCAGCCCAAGGACTTCATGTGGTTCGTGAACCACATGCACAAAAACGGCATCTCCGTCCTGCTGGACTGGGTCCCCGCCCACTTCTGCAAGGACGAGCAGGGCCTGTACCAGTTTGACGGCACCTGCTGCTACGAGTACAGCGACCACAACAAGTGGGAGCACGCCAGCTGGGGCACCCGGGTCTTTGACTACGGCCGGCCGGAGGTCAAGAGCTTCCTGTTCTCCTCCGCCCGCTTCTGGCTGGAGGAGTACCACATCGACGGACTGCGGGTGGACGCCGTGGCGTCCATGCTGTATCTGGACTACGACCGCCAGGGCGGCGCCTGGACCCCCAACAAATACGGCGGACACGAGAACCTGGAGGCCATCGACTTCCTGCGGGAGCTGAACGCCATGGCCTTCAGCGTGGACCCCAGCGTCATGATGATCGCGGAGGAGTCCACCGCCTGGCCCCTGGTGACCCGGCCCGCCGACGTGGGCGGCCTGGGCTTCAACCTGAAGTGGAACATGGGCTGGATGAACGACATGTGCCACTACCTGAAGATGGACCCCTGGTTCCGTCAGGACCACCACAAGGACATCACCTTCTCCATGATGTACGCCTTCTCGGAGAACTTCGTCCTGCCCATCTCCCACGACGAGGTGGTCCACATGAAGGGCTCCGTGGTGGGCAAGATGCCCGGCGACTACACCAACCAGCTGCGCTGCACGAGAGGGTTCTACGCCTACCTCCTGGCGCACCCCGGCAAGAAGCTGCTGTTCATGGGCCCGGAGCTGGGCCAGTGGCACGAGTGGAATTCCAACGGGCAGCTGGACTGGTATCTGCTGGAGAAGGAGGAGAACCAGAAGATCCACCAGTTCTTCAAGGACGCCAACGCCTTCTACAAGAAGGAACCCGCCCTGTGGCAGATCGACTTCAGCTGGGAGGGCTTCGAGTGGCTGGTGCCCGACGACAACCACAACAACGTGGTGGTCTTCCTGCGGAAGGACAAGAAGGGCCGGGACCTGCTGTGCGCCATCAACTTCTCACCCAATACATATGAAAATTACCGGATGGGTGTTCCCGCTCACCGGAAATATACCCCCGTATTCAATACCGACGATGTCGCGTACGGCGGCGACGGTTTTGGAGACACTGAGCCTGTCAAGGTAGAGGCCATCCCCTCTCACGGCAAGGAGTACTCTGCCGCCATCCGCATCCCGGCCTTCGGCGCAGTATTTCTGCGGGGAGAAGGCAGTATTCCGAAACCCAGGAAGAAAAAACAGGCAAAGGAGCTGGAGAAACAATGAAAAAAGAATGTATCGCCATGCTGCTGGCCGGTGGTCAGGGCAGCAGACTGTACGTCCTCACCGGAGACATGGCCAAGCCCGCCGTACCCTTCGGCGGCAAGTACCGCATCATCGACTTCCCCCTGTCCAACTGCACCAACTCCGGCATTGACACGGTCGGCGTTCTGACCCAGTATCGCCCTCTGGAACTGAACAGCTACATCGGCAGCGGCCAGCCTTGGGACTTGGACGGCAGCACCGGCGGCGTCCACATCCTGCCCCCCTATCAGGGCAGCAAGGGCGGCACCTGGTACAAGGGCACGGCCAACGCCATCTACCAGAACATCGGCTTCATCGACCTGTACGACCCCGAGTATGTGGTCATCCTCTCCGGCGACCATATCTATAAAATGGACTACTCCGACATGGTGAAGCGCCATGAGGAGGCCAATGCCGCCTGCACCATCTCCGTCATGGAGGTGCCCTGGTCCGAGGCGTCCCGCTTCGGTATCATGGCGGTGGACGGCGACGACATGATCACCGAGTTTGCCGAAAAGCCCAAGGAGCCCAAGAGCAACCTGGCCTCCATGGGTATCTACGTCTTCTCCTGGAAGGCCCTGCGGAAGTATCTGACCGAGGACGAGGCCGACCCCAACTCCGAGAACGACTTCGGCAAGAACGTCATTCCCGCCATGCTGAATAACGGTGAGCGCATGGCCGCCTACCGCTTCAGCGGCTACTGGAAGGACGTGGGCACGCTGGAGTCCCTGTGGGATGCCAACATGGATATGCTGTCCCCCGAGTCCGGACTGGATCTGGCGGATGAGTCCTGGCCCATCTACGCCCGCTCCGTCAACGCGCCTCCTACATACATGGGTCAGGACGCCAGAGTCACCCACAGCGCCATCAACCGCGGCAGCACCCTGGAGGGCACGGTGGAAAATTCCGTTCTGTCTCCCAGCGTCACCGTGGGCAAGGGCGCCCGAGTCAGTTACTCCGTGCTGATGCCCGGCACCGTGGTGGAGCCCGGCGCCGTGGTGGAATACGCCATTCTGGGTGAGAATTGCCGCATCGGCGCGGACAGCCACGTGGGCGGCACGCCGGAGTCCGCGGAGGAAGGCACCTGGGGCCTGACGGTCCTGGCGCCCAACTGCACCGTGGAGAGCGGACGGCAGGTCCGGCCCGGCGTGATGCTGGGCCGCAATGGTGAGGAGGTGTCCAAATGAACGGACTGCATGGTATCATCTTTTCCTATGAAAAGCGCAACAACCTGCGGGAGCTGGGCGAGATCCGCTCCGCGGCATCCATTCCCTTCGGCGGCCGGTATCGGGTGGTGGACTTTGCGCTGTCCAACCTGGTGAACGCCGGCGTGACGGACGTGGGCGTTGTGCTCAACGGCCGGTATCAGAGCATGCTGGACCATCTGGGCACCGGCAAGGTCTGGGACCTGAGCCGCAAGCGCGGCGGTCTGCGCGTCCTGCCTCCTTTCAACTATCAGAAGGACTGGGGCGTCATGCCCTTCCGGGGCAAGATCGAGGCTCTGGCGGGCGTCCGCACCTATCTTGACACCATCCGGCAGGACTATGTGGCCCTGATGGACGGCGACCTGGTGGTGAACCTGCCTCTGGCGGATATCTTTGAGGAGCATGTCAAGTCCGGCGCGGACGTGACGGTGGTCTGCGGAAACGACAGCTTTGCCACCGAGGACGGCACCTATTTTGAGAAGAACAGCGAGGGCCGCATCACCGAGGTCCTGTATAATCTCCACACGCCCCGGGGCTACCGCGGCCTGGAGGTCTACATCCTCTCCACGCAGCTGCTGAAGGACCTGGTGGACGAGTGCGCCGCCAAGGACCAGTTCAGCTGGAGAAAGGAGCTGCAGACCCGGAAGGACTCCCTGTACCTGCGCAGCTACATCTGGAGCGGCTTCGCGGCCCAGATCCGCTCCGTACAGGAGTATTACGACCGCAGCATGCAGCTGCTGAATCCTGCCATCCGGGCGGAGCTGTTCTGCCCCGAGCGGCCGATCCGGGCCAAGGGCGCCGACAAGTCCTCCACCTATCTGGGACCGGAGGGGAAGTGCGTGAACTCCCTGGTGGCCGAGGGCTGCCGCATCGAGGGCACGGTGGAGAACTCCATCCTGTTCCCCGGCGTGGTGGTGGAAGCCGGCGCCGTGGTCCGCAACTGCGTCCTGTTCAAGGAGACCGTGGTCCGCCGGGATGCGCAGCTGTCCTACATCATTGCCGATAAGGACGTGGAGGTCCTGTCCAACCGGACGCTGATGGGACACGCGACTTATCCGATTGTTCTGGCAAAAGGAAGCAAAGTGTGATATCGTAAAGGGGGGACGCTGTCCCCCCTTTCAAGGTTTCTCCCTTAGCCGCCGTGGAAAAGGCACGGCGATCCCCTGGAAGGGAGAAAAAGCAAAGGCGTGAAAGTGTTTGAAGCCGCGTGCGCGGAGCAAGAGGGAAACGCGTTTTCCCCAGGCCCTCCCCCTGGGGAGGGCTCTCAGGAAAGGAGTTTACTTACTATGAAGATTTTGTATGCGACCAGCGAGGCAGTGCCGTTTTGCAAGACCGGCGGTTTGGCGGATGTGGCCGGCTCTCTGCCCAAGGCCCTGGCGGAACAGGGCGCGGAAGTGGCCGTGATCCTGCCGCTGTATCAGCGCGTGAGGGAGCGCTTCGGCGGCCAGTTGAAATTTGAGTGCTATGACTACGTAAATCTGGCCTGGCGGCACAGCTACTGCGGCCTGTTCTCCCTGGAGCGGGACGGCGTGACCTGGTACTTCCTGGACAACGAGCAGTACTTCAACCGCCCGGACCTGTACGGCTACATGGACGACGGCGAGCGCTTCGGCTTCTTCTCCCGGGCCATCGTGCGAATGCTGCCCCATCTGAAGTTCTGGCCGGAGGTCATCCACTGCAACGACTGGCAGACCGCCCTGGTGCCCATCTACCTGAAGGACGACGGTGTGCGGGAGGACCGATTCCGCGGCATCAAGACCGCCCTGACCATCCACAACATCGAGTATCAGGGCCGCTACGGCATGGAGTCTCTGGGCGACCTGTTCGGCCTGGACCACGGCTGGGCCGACGACGGCACCATCGTTATGGACGGCGACGTGAACCTGCTGAAGGGTGCCATTTTGTGCGCCGACGCCGTCAACGCCGTCTCTCCCACCTACGCCAACGAGCTGAAGCTGGCCTACTTTGCCCACCGGATGGAGAGCATCATGCGCCGCTGTGAGTACAAGCTGTCCGGCGTGCTCAACGGCATCGACATGAAGCTGTACGACCCCGCCACGGACCAGCGGATCACCGCCAACTACTCCGTGGACGATCTGTCCGGCAAGAACACCGATAAGGCCCATCTGCAGAAGGTCATGGGCCTGCGGGAGGACCCCAATGTGCCCATCGTGGCCATTGTCAGCCGTCTGGTCTCCCACAAGGGCTTGGACTTGATTTGTGAGGTCCTTCATGATATGATGGAACTCCCCATGCAGTTGGTGATTCTTGGAAAGGGCGACCGGAAGTACGAGGAGTTCTTCCACTGGGCGGCCCAGCAGTATCACGGCCGGATGGCCGTGCGCCTGGACTACAACGAGGAGCTGTCCATGGCCATTTACGCTGGCGCCGACCTGTTCCTGATGCCCTCCAAGAGCGAGCCCTGCGGCCTGAGCCAGATGATTGCCATGCGCTACGGCACGGTGCCCATCGTCCGGGAGACCGGCGGCCTGAAGGACACCGTCCAGCCCTACGAGGCCTGGCGCGACTCCGGCAACGGCTTCACCTTCGCCAACTACGCCAGCGGCGACATGCTGTATGTCATCCGGGAGGCCGTGTACCTCTATAAGGATTATCCCGACGCCTTCTCCCGCCTGCGCAAGCGCGCCATGAAGTGCGACTTCAGCTGGGCCCGGAGCGCCAGGGACTACCTGCGCATTTACGCCAACATCACCGGCCAGGCGTGGCCCGTCTCCGAGGAGGCCCCCGCGGCGGAAGAGCCCGCGCCCGCCGTGGAAGAGGCGGCTCCTGCCGCTGAGGAACCCGCTCCCGCGGCGGAGGAGAAGCCCGCTAAAAAGACGGCGGGCAGAAAGCCCGCGGCCAAAAAGACCGCCGCCAAGAAGCCCGCGGAGAAGAAGCCCGCGGCCAGGAAAACAACCGCGAAAAAGGCTGCTGAAAAGAAAGACCCGGCCGTGAAGACGACCGTTAAGAAAGAAAAATCCACAAAGAAAGGGACTGCCGTAAAGTCCAAGGAGGAGACGGCAGAATAAGGGAGATCCATGACACCGTATACCACAAAAACACTGGAAGAAGCCCTCACCGCCAAGCTGATGCTGAACTTCAGCAAGACGCCTGAGGAGGCCACTGACCAAGAGATGATGAAGGCCTGCGCCCTGGTACTCCGGGACGTGATGGCGATCCGCGGCGTGGAGACCAACAAGCAGACCCGCCGGGAGCACAAGAAGCAGGTCCACTACCTGTCTCTGGAGTTCCTGATGGGCCGCAGCCTGATGAAGAACGCCTACAACCTGAATGTGCTGCCCCAGCTGAAGGAGGCCCTGGATCACCTGGGCTTCAAGGCTGCCGACATCTTTGAGATCGAGCCCGACGCGGGCCTCGGCAACGGCGGCCTGGGCCGTCTGGCCGCCTGCTATCTGGACTCCATGACCACCCTGGATATCCCCGCCACCGGCTACTCCATCTGCTATGAGCTGGGTATCTTCAAGCAGAAGATCGTGGAGGGTCAGCAGGTGGAGCTGCCTGACAACTGGAAGGACCTGGGCGCCGCCTGGCTGCTGCCCAAGCCCGAGGAGGCCCAGGAGGTCTACTTCGGCGGCACTCTCCGGGAATTCTGGGACGACGGCCATCTCCATATTGTCAACGAGAACGCCACCAAGGTTCTGGCCGTGCCCTGCGACATGGTGGTGGCCGGCTACAACACCGACCACGTCAACACCCTGCGCCTGTGGGACGCCCGCTCCACCAAGCCGGTGGACATGTCCCTGTTCTCCCGGGGCGAGTACCTGAAGGCGGCGGAGGAGGAGGCCATGGCGGCCACCATCGCCAAGGTCCTCTATCCCGAGGACAACCACTACGAGGGCAAGTCCCTGCGCCTGAAGCAGCAGTACTTCTTCGTCTCCGCCACGGTCCAGTCCATTGCCACCAAGCACCTGGACACCTACGGCACGCTGAAGAATTTCCACGAGAAGAACGTCATCCAGATCAACGACACCCATCCGGCTCTGGTCATTCCCGAGCTGATGCGCATCTTCATCGACGAGGCCGGCATGAACTGGGACGAGGCCTGGGAGATCACCACCAAGTCCGTGGCCTACACGAACCACACCGTTCTGGCGGAGGCTCTGGAGCGCTGGCCCCAGCCGCTGATGGAGAGCCTGCTGCCCCGTATCTGGCAGATCATTCAGGAGATCTCCGCCCGCTGGCAGAAAAAGGTGGAGGACTTCTACCACGATCCCGCCAAGACCCAGAACATGGCTATCATCTGGAGCGGTGAGGTCCGCATGGCGAACCTGTGCATCGCCGGCGGCATGGCCGTCAACGGCGTGTCCGGCCTGCACTCCGAGATTCTGCGGAAGGACGTGTTCAAGGACGCCTGCGGCATGGAGCCCTGGAAGTTCCAGAATGTCACCAACGGCATCGACCACCGCCGCTGGCTCAGCGAGATCAACCCCGGTCTGGACGCTCTGGTCAAGGAGCTGACCGGCGGCGACGCGTATCTGACCCAGCCCATGGCCCTGAAAAAGCTGGACGATTACGCGGACGACAAGACCGTCCTCAGCCGTCTGGCGGAGATCAAGCGCCAGAACAAGGAGGACTTCGCGGTCTACGCCAAGAAGACCCGGGGCGTCATCCTGAACCCCGACGCCATTTTCGACGTGCAGGTGAAGCGGCTCCACGAGTACAAGCGCCAGCTGCTGAACGTGCTGCACATCATTGCCCTGTACCAGAAGCTGCGGGATGACCCCAACGCCATCACCCAGCCCCACACCTTCCTGTTCGGCGCCAAGGCCGCCCCCGGCTACGCCGTGGCCAAGCGCATCATCCGCCTGATCAACTCCCTGGCGGACCAGATCGACCACGATCCCATCTGCAAGGATAAGCTGCAGGTGGTATTCCTGGAGAACTACCGGGTGTCCCTGGCCGAGCATCTGATGCCCGCCAGCGAGGTCTCTCAGCAGATCTCCACCGCCGGCAAGGAGGCCAGCGGCACCGGCAACATGAAGTTCATGATGAACGGCGCCCTGACCGTCGGCACGCTGGACGGCGCCAACGTGGAGATGCACGATGTGCTGGGCGACGAGAACATGTTCCTCTTCGGCCTCCACGCCGACGAGGTCACCCAGCTGAAGCGGGAGGGCTACGTGCCCCAGCGGCTGTACAACCGGGACGAGACCCTGCGCCGCTGCCTGGACGCCCTGCGGGTCGGCTTCCGGGACGGCGTCAGCTATGACGACCTGTACCAGCGGCTGCTGTTCGGCGCCGGCGGAAGCCCCGCGGACGAGTACCTGCTGCTGGCGGACTTCCAGTCCTACTGCCAGGCCGAGGAACGGATGGCAAAGACCTACGCCGACCCCGAGCTGTGGAACCGCATGAGCCTCCACAACATCGCCCGCAGCGGCATCTTCGCCGCTGACCGGGCCGTGGCGGAGTATGCGGACAACATCTGGCACGTGCCTCACAAGTAAAGAACCGGCGGCGTCAGCCGCTGCTGAAAAAAGCGCCCCAGGCACTGCCTGGGACGCTTTTTCGTGCGGGAAAAAGAAACACGGACAGGATCCTTCCTGTCCGTGTTCTACCGCTCTTTACTTAACCCCAGCAAATAATCGGTGCTGACACCATAGTATTTGCTCAGTGTGATCAGATGGTGGATGGGAAGCTCATTGGCTCCGCGTTCGTAACGGGCATACATCGTTTGGGAAGTCCCCAACACCTCAGCGATCTGAGTCTGTGTCTTATCGGCATCTTCCCGCAAGTCTCGCAGAATGCGCACATATTCCATCTCATCCACGTTTGACACCCCCCTGTGGACATTGACATCTCCGTTCTGGTCTGCAAAATTAATTTAGCATAAAAAGGGGAATTCGTTGGGAAGACAATACACAATTTTACTACAAATTATGCGAGATTTCTCACAAAAAAGATGGAATAGTTGACGTTTTGTCAAAAATTTACTAAATTTCAAAACTTCCGGGGAAAATGAAGAGCGGTGGCGGGGAAGGAAAAAGGAGTGGCGCTTTACAACCGGAGAGAATCCCTGTATAATATCATATCATATCGTGATCGAAGTTCAACAAAAGAAGAGGAAATTCAGATGGAATATACAGAAGGAGTCCGGTTTGACAGTCTCGGGCTGTCACCGGAGATCATGCGCGCCATTGAACAGCGCCATATTGAGGTGTCCACACCGGTCCAGGCGGGGTGCATTCCGCCCATGATGGACTGGCAGGACGTGATCGCCAAGGCGCCCACCGGCACCGGCAAGACGTTTGCCTACGGCATCCCCATCGTGGAGCACATCGACCCGGAGGACGAGAGCGTCCAGGCGGTGATCCTGGCGCCCACCCGGGAGCTGGCCATCCAGATTACCGGGGAGTTGCGGGATATCGCGGCCTTCAAGCCCGGCGTCCGCAGCGTCTGCCTGTACGGCGGCCAGCCCATCGGCAAGCAGATCGACACGCTGAAAAAGAGGCCGCAGATCGTGGTTGCCACCCCCGGCCGCCTCAGCGACCACATGAAGCGCCGCACGGTCCGCGTGGACACCGCCCGGACCGTGGTGCTGGACGAGGCGGACCGGATGCTGGACATGGGCTTTATCCATGACGTCACCCGCCTGCTGGACAAGATGGACAAGCGGAAGAACCTGGGATTGTTCTCCGCCACCATCTCCCGGGAGGTCATGGACATCGCCTGGGTCTACCAGCGGGACGCGGCGGAGATCACCGTCCGGGAGGACGAGCAGAACAAGCCGGACATCAAGCAGTTCCGCATGGAGGTGGCCCAGAATGAGAAGGCGGACGCCATCGCCAGAATTCTGGAGGAGACCGGCTTCGACCGGGCCATGGCCTTCTGCAATACCAAGGGCTCCACGGAGCGCATCACGAAATTCCTGCAGATGCAGGGCATCGACGCGGAGTGCATCCACGGCGACATCCCCCAGAAGCGCCGGGAGCAGGTGATGGAGCAGTTCCGCCAGGGCAAGCTGCGGGTGTTCGTGTCCACGGATGTGGCCGCCCGGGGCATCGACGTGGACGACGTGGACATCGTGTTCAACTGCGACGTGCCCGATGAAAACCAGGACTATGTCCACCGCATCGGCCGTACCGGCCGTGCCAAACGGCAGGGCGTGGCCGTGACCTTTATCGCGGACTATCCCGCCAAGATGCGGATCGACGACATTGCCCAGAAGACCCGGAACGAGATCGTGCCGGTGAAGTTCGGCGAGGACGGCAAGCTGACGCCGGCATGAAAATAAGACAGAAAAAACCGTGGACCAGGCAATGCCTGGCCCACGGTTTTTGTTATTAGGCGTTCTCCAGAGGAAGGAGGTTCTGCTCCGTCTCGGGGTCGAACAGGTGGATGAGGTCCCTGCGGAAGGTGAAGTGGACTTCCGTGCCGTAGCTGATGCCGGCCTTGTGCTCCGCGGACAGCTCAGTGGTGGGGACACGCAGGACCACGTCGCGGTCACCGGCGGTGACATGGAGGTGAATCTCGCTGCCCATCATCTCGCTGACGTCCACCTTGCCGGTCAGGCAGTGGGGGCCGTTCTCGCCGGAGAAGGAGATATGCTCGGGGCGGATGCCCAGGGTCACGGCCTTAGAGCCGACGCCGGCGGCCTTCAGCTTGGCCTCGATCTCGGGAGCCAGCTCCATGGTGGCGTCCAGAACCTTGACGGAGTAGTGGCCGCCGTCGGCAATCAGCTGGGCGTCAAAGAAGTTCATCTGCGGCATGCCGATGAAGCCGGCCACGAAGATGTTGGCGGGGTGATCGAAGACCTGCTGGGGGGTGCCGATCTGCTGGATGTAGCCGTCCTTCATGATGACGATACGGTCGCCCAGGGTCATGGCCTCGGTCTGGTCGTGGGTGACGTAGATGAAGGTGGTGTCGATGCGCTGGCGCAGCTTGATGATCTCGGCGCGCATCTGGTTGCGCAGCTTGGCGTCCAGGTTGGACAGAGGCTCGTCCATCAGGAACACCCGGGGGCTGCGGACGATGGCGCGGCCGATGGCCACGCGCTGGCGCTGGCCGCCGGACAGAGCCTTGGGCTTGCGCTCCAGATACTGGGTGATGTCCAGAATCTCTGCGGCCTCGCGGACCTTCTTGTCGATCTCTTCCTTGGGGACCTTGCGCAGCTTCAGGGCAAAGGCCATGTTCTCATACACGGTCATGTGGGGATACAGAGCGTAGTTCTGGAACACCATGGCGATATCGCGGTCCTTGGGTTCCACATCGTTCATGCGCTTGCCGTCGATCAGCAGATCGCCCTCGGAGATGTCCTCCAGACCGGCCACCATGCGCAGCGTGGTGGACTTGCCGCAGCCGGAAGGACCGACCAGCACGATGAACTCCTTGTCCGCGATCTCCAGATTGAAGTCGTGGACGGCGGTCACCTTGTTGTCGTAGATCTTCTTGATGCCTTTCAGAGAAACAGTTGCCATAATTACTCGACCGTAAGAGCCGTGCATCCGCACAGACTCCCTCACGACGGGAGAGCGAAACTCCCGACGCTTTACGGCAGGTCTCCACACTGCCGCACCGCCGGTCAGGCGGAAATGATCTCCTCCTTTTGGACGGCTTACCGGGGGCTATGAGAATGGAGTAGCGCCCGGCGCCTGATTAAAAATTGGGGATGCGCCTTTACCTGAACTGCGCCGCGGAAACCGCGGAACAGAGTGGTACAGATGAAAATGCGGGGGTTTACTCGCACACGGGCACGCCGGCGGCCACCAGCTTGCTCAGCGCGGCCTTGTCGCCCACCAGGACCACATCGTTGTGGAGCTGGAGGATGGAGGCGGGGCACTGGGGAGTGATGGGGCCGCAGAAGGCGTTGTACACGGCGTCGGCCTTGTCGGCGCCGCTGGCGATCAGCAGCACCCGGCGGGCGGCCATGATGCAGCCGATGCCCATGGTCAGGGCCTGGCGGGGCACGTCGTCAGCGCTGGCGAAGAACCGGGCGTTGGCGTCGATGGTGCTCTGAGTCAGGTCCACCACGTGGGTCTCCTTCACAAAGCAGTCGCAGGGCTCGTTGAAGCCGATGTGGCCGTTGCGGCCCAGGCCCAGCAGCTGCAGATCGGCATAGCCCAGAGAGCGAACCAGCTCGTCGTAGCGGGCACACTCGGCGTCGGGATCGGTGGCCAGACCGTCGGGCACGTGGGTGTTTTCAAAGTGGATGTCGATATGGTCAAAGAGGTTGGTCTGCATGTAATAGCGGTAGCTCTGGTCGTGGGTGGGGGCCAGGCCCTTGTACTCGTCCAGATTTACCGTGCGGACTTCCTTGAAGCTGAAGTCGCCCCGCTGGTTCCAGACGGCCAACTGCTTATATGTACCCACGGGCGTGGAGCCGGTGGCCAGACCCAGCACGCAATCCGGCTGACGGATGACTTCCGCGGAAATGAGGTTCGCGGCGCGGCGGCTCATGCCCTCATAATCCGCTTCCTGATAAATTCTCATAGCAGTCTGCTCCTTTACTTATTATGAGACTTTCAGCAGTATTTTGCAATAGCTGCGTCGATCATGGAGGAAGATTCTTCCACCACGGCCATATCACTGCCGATCAGCGCGGGCATGGGCTTGCGTACGGAGCCGACATCCATGCCGTGCTTCTTCAAAACGGCCTTCATCACGGCGTACAGATTGCCGTGGGCGGAGCACATCTTGTAGATGATGCGGCAGATCTCGTTCTGGATCTCGGCGGCCAGCTTCATCTCGCCGGCCTGATACAGGGACATGACCTTCAGATACAGCTCCGGCATCACCGCGTAGGTGCCGCCGATGCCGCCGGTGGCGCCCATGGCCAGACCGGAGATGAACTGCTCGTCGGGACCGTTCATGACCACGAAGTCGGGGCCGCCCTCGTCCTTCCACATCTGGATGTCCTGGGTGGGCATGGAGGAGTTCTTCACGCCGATGACCCGGGGGTTCTTCTTCATCTCCTGGAGCAGGGGGATGGTCAGGGACACGCCCGCCAGCTGGGGGATGTTGTAGATGATGAAGTCGGTGTTGGGAGCCGCCGCGGAGATGTCATTCCAGTAGTCGGCGATGCCGTAGGGCGGCAGGTGGAAGTAGATAGGGGGGATGGAGGCGATGGCGTCCACGCCCAGGGATTCGGCGTGGCGGGCCAGCTCCTGGGAGTCGGCGGTGTTGTTGCAGGCCACATGGGCGATGATGGTCATCTTGCCGCCCACCTCGGCCATGACGTTCTCCAGAATGACCTTCCGCTCGGCCACGCTCTGGTAGATGCACTCGCCGGAGGAGCCGCCCACATACAGGCCCTTGACGCCCTTTTCCAGCAGATATTTGGCCAGAGCGCGGGTGCGGGCGGGGCTGACGGAGCCGTCGTCCTCGTAGCAGGCGTAGAACGCAGGGAACACGCCCTGGTATTTTTTGATATCAGACATAGTTTTGCACAGATCCTTTCTAAAAGCTTTCCAGGGGAAAGCAGAGAGTAACAGGAGATCAGCCCTTGACAGCGCCCATGGTGATGCCCTGGGTGAAGTATTTCTGGAAGACCAGGAACACCACGATGATGGGCACGGCAGCCAGCGTGGCGCCGGCCATCAGCAGGCCGGTATCCACCGAGGTCTCCGCCTGCATGGTGGCAATGCCCAGGGAGATGGTGTACTTGGAGTTGCTGGCCAGCATGACCAACTGCATGAAGTAGTCGTTCCAGGAGTTGATGAAGGTGAAGATGGCCAGGGCGCCGATGCCGGGCTTGACCATGGGGAGAACGATGGTGGAGAAGGTCCGCCACTCGCTGGCGCCGTCCACGCGGGCGGCCTCCAGAATTTCTCCCGGGATGCCCTCGGAGAACTGCTTCATCAAGAACACACCGAAGGGCCAGCCCACGGTGGGGAAGATGACCGCCCACAGGGTGTCATACAGGTTCAGCGCGGACATCTCCTTCAGCAGGGGGATCAGGATGACCTGCTTGGGCAGGGCCATGGCGCACACGATCAGGGAGAACAGGATGGCCCGGCCGATGAACCGCTTCTTCGCCAGGGCGTAGCCGGCCATGGCGGCGGTGATGCAGGTCAGGAGCATGGCCGCGACAGCCATGAACACTGTGTTCACCAGCCAGCGGATGGCGCCGGGAACCGTGGGGCCCACCAGGGCGCCGATCTCAAACAGGGGTGCGGAGCGGCGGTCGAACAGCTTGGCGAAGTTGTCCATGGTCCACTGGGACGGGAGCCACGCCGGCGTGGTGGCGTAGATGTCCTGGCCGGTCTTGAAGGCGCCGGTGACGATCCAGTACAGCGGGAAGAGGAACAGCAGCGCGAGTATGATCAGCACGATCATGCTGAAGACCTTATAGGCCTTGGAGCGATTGGAAGTATCTTTCATATGCGTATTCCCCCCTTACTTTTCTTTCGCCAGCTTGAACTGCAGGGCGGACAGGAGGCCGATGAAGATGGCCAGGATGACGCCCATGGCGTTGGCGTAGCCGAAGTGGCCGGCCTTCTCCGTCAGCTTGAAGGCGGTGTAGTAGATATAGTACATCACCGTGTTGGTGCCGGAACCGCCGGAGGTCAGCAGCTGGATCAGCGCGAAGCACTGGAAGGAGTTGATGGTGGTGATGACCAGAATGTACAGGGTGGTGGGCATCATCTGGGGCCACTTGACCTTCCAGAACACCTGGAAGTTGGTGGCGCCGTCCACCTGGGCGGCCTCCACCAGGGACTGGTCCACGTTGCCCAGGGCGGAGACATACAGCACGATGGGCTGGCCCACGGAGGTGGTGAACAGGATCAGGATGATGCACCACAGCGCGTACTTGGAGTCGCCCAGCCAGTTGATGTTCTTTTCAATGAGGCCGGTGCTCTTGAGCACGTAGTTGAACACGCCGGTGTAGTTGTCGTACATCCACTTCCACACCACGGTGACGGCCACGGAGCCGGTGACCACGGGCAGATAGAAGATGCAGCGGAAAGCGGACAGCAGCTTGCCGTTGAGTTTATAGATGGCGGAGGACACCCACAGGGAGAACGCGCACACCGTGGGCACGCTGACGATGACGATGACAAAGGTGTTCTTCAGCGCCTCCAGGAAGGTATCGTCCTTCCACAGGTCGATGAAATTCTTCAGACCCACAAAATTTCCCAGACCCTGGGTGTTCATGTTGGCGTCCGTCAGACTGTTGACGATACAGATCACCATGGGGATGATGACGAAGCCGACAAAGAAAATCAAGCTTGGCAGCAAAAACAGATAGCCGGAAATGGTCTCACGCCGCACCAGCGCCCGGCTCATTGCGGACTTAGGCTGCTTGGCCAAAATAAATCGCCCCTCTCTCAGAATCGCGTTTCGCGTAGAAATGCGCAGTACAGGCTGGGTTGTCCCAACCTGCGGTGTGCATCTCGGTTCAAAAAAAGGAAACGCCCCTTCCCCGCGCGTCGCGGGGAAGGGGCGCGCTACCCTTCTTCTCTATGCGTCAGATGGTATGTTCGCGGACAGATCAGCCTGCGGCAGCGGCGTTGGCCTCGGCCATGTAGGTGGACACGGTCTCGGCGACGTCAGCGCCCTCGCCGATATCCTGGAGCATGTTCCACCAGGAGGTACGGGCCTGGGCCCAGCCGGTGGTGACCTGATAGTAGTCGCCCAGGTAAGGCATCAGCTTGTTGTACTCAGCCATGATGGGCTCGTCTGCCCAGATGCCGGACAGGTCAGCGCCCTCGGCGGTGTCGCGGACGGCGAAGTACTTGGCGGTACGGACGGCGTCAGCGGTGTGCTCGGAGTCGCACATGAACTTGATGAACTGCTTGGCGGCGTCGATGCGGGCGCTGTCGCCGTTGTCGAAGATGCCGAAGCCCCAGATACCGCCGCACAGCTTGGACTCGCCGGTCTCAGAGGGGAAGCTCATGAACACGATGTCGTCGCCGGTGATGGTCTTCTCAGCGCCGGTGCCGGCAGCGTTGGGGTCCAGCTGCTGGGCGATGTTCCAGCAGAAGCCCATCTTCAGGATGCCCTGATAGAACTTGACGATCTCGTCGCCGCCCTGCAGGGAGGCGTCAAAGGTGATGCCGTCGGTGTTCTGGAGCTGCTCCAGAGCCTTGATGTTGGCGGCGTCATCCCAGGTGTAGGCGGTGTGGTCCTCGTTGGTGAAGGTGCCGCCATACAGGTTGTTAACCAGAGCGCGGGTGCCCTGGTCACCGCCCTGGCCGGCGCAGAACACGGCGGCCACGGTGTCGCCGTAGTAGGCGTACAGAGCCGCAACAGCATTGAAGAAGTCCTCGGTGGTCCAGGTGTGGGAGTCCAGGTCTACATACTGCAGGGCGCCGGCCTCCTCAAAGGCGTTCTTGTTGATGGCCATGCAGTGAGCGGTCATGACCAGGGGATACTCGTAGACAGCGCCCTCGCCGGTCACGCAGGCGGACAGAGCGGCGGGACTGATCTCGGCCTTGTCGGTGTCGTCCAGCAGGTCGGCCAGGTCCACCATGTAGCCCTTGGCGCCCCAGTTAGCAACCAGACGCTCGGGACCTTCCATGATCAGGTCGGGAGCCTTGCCGGCGGTGATGGCGGCGTTGACCTTGTCGTCGCCGTCAGCGTAGGCCAGGTATTCCACGGTGACCTTGATGCCGGTCTCGGCCTCGAAGGCATCGGTCAGTTCCTTGACGGCGTTCTCATCGCCCCAGCCGCCGATGGGATAGGTCCACAGGGAGATGCTGGTGCCGGAGGCCTCGGTGGTCTCCTGGGTCTGTTCACTGCCGGAGGTGGTGGTCTCTTCCTTCTTGGAACCGCCGCAGGCGGCCAGGGAAAGGACCATTGCGAGCGTCAGGGCAATCGCAAGAAATCTTTTCATCTTCTTCATGTGTCATCCTCCTAGAAATTTGATAAAAAATGCAATTTGCGCCAGGGAATGCTATGTGCAAATTGTACAATTATATAGAGAGAATGTCAAGATACGCGTGAAAAAATTTTCAAAATCGTCATTATATGAAAAAACTTTGAAAATAATTGTAGAATCTCCCCGCATTCGCGGGACATCAAAGGTGCTTTTCCGACAGGGCGTCGGCAATCATCTCCCGCCGGTGCCCGCAGGCCTCCAGGTCCCGGCGGCACATCTCGGAAAAGACCACGTCGATCAGATAGAGCTGTGCGATGCGCGCCGCGACAGAGCCCAGCTGGAGGGGATTTTCCGTGGAGCCGCACTGGAGGACGCAGTCCGCCAGGGCGGCGCCGGGGGAGCCGGGGAATCTGGTCACCAGGACGATCCTGGTCCGCCGCTGCTTGGCGATCCGCAGGACATCCATCAGGTCCTTTGTGGCGCCGGAATAGGAGAAGAACAGGATCACATCCTTTTCGCACAGGGTGGATGCCGCGATGACCTGCATGTGGGAGTCCTGCACGGGGAAGAAACCGGGAAACGCGGTGGTGAACAGATGGGCGGCCTCCTCGGCCAGGAGCATGGAGCCGCCCTGTCCCATGCAGAGGACCTTGTCTCCGGCCAGGAGAATATCCGCCGCGGTCTTGATGACCTCCGGCTGGATGAGCGCCTGGGTCTCGTGAATGGCGCCGATATCGACGCCAGCCAGCTTGCTGCACAGCTCAGAGACGCTGTCGTCCGGCTGGATGGTGCCGGACAGCATCTTGGGGTCCATACGGGACACCGTGGCAGCGGCGATGGCCAGCCGGAACGCGCTGTATCCGCTGTACCCCATCCGGCGGCAGAAACGGGAGATGGTGGCCTCCGCCACACCGCAGGCTGCCGCCAGCTCGGAGATGGACATGCTCTGGGAACGCTGGCCGCTGGCGGTGATAAAATTCGCCAGCTTCTTTTCAGAGGCGGTCAGTTGGTAATACTCTTGTGTGATTCGGGTGAAAACATCTTCTTCGGACATCCTACGCCCCCTTTCTGTGGATCGAAACCGCGTCAGGCATCCAGCAGCTGACCCAGCATGGTGTCGCACATGATGAGGCAGCGGGGCAGGTGGAAGGGCCCCTTGAAGGTGGAGCCCTTGGTGGAGGGCTGGGTGGGCAGGCCGTCCCGGCGGAGGTAGCCGTACCACTCGCCGAACTCCGGATCGGAGAAGTGCTCCTTGCAGTAGCTCAGGGTCTTGTCGAACCAGTCCAGATACTTCTCCTCGCCGGTGTCCCGGTACAGCATCAGGGAGGCGATGAGAATCTCATTGTGGGGCCACCACAGCTTCATGTCGTGCTCGTAGGCCTCGGGGGGCTTTTTCAGGCAGTCGGTGAAGTACAGCAGTCCGCCGTACTCGTTGTCCCAGCCGGCCTCGATGGCCCAGTCGAAAATCTGGGCGGCCTTGCCCACCAGCTCCTTGTCGCCGGTGCGCTGGGCGTGCTCCAGCAGGAACCACACGCCCTCGATGTCGTGGCCGGGGTTGACGGTGCGGCCCTCGGTGTAGTACAGCCGGGCGGTGCCGTCCACATCCACGTTCTCCAGCACGCACTTCAGCTCGGGGTGGACGTGATACTTGAAAATCTCATCCACGCAGGCCTGGGCCCGCTCCTCGTACAGGGCCTTCCGCTCCGGGTCCACCCGCAGCAGGACGCCGGTGACGTTCAGGATGATCATGGGGATGCCGAAGGCGCGGCCGGACCGGGTCTCGGGGATGGTCTTGGGGCCCATGCCCACGGGGTCGGGCATGCCATGGGCCAGGTCCCAGTACAGGTCGTAGGCCCGGCGGGCCCGCTCCAGATTCTCCCGCTCACCGGTGACGCCGTAGTACTCGGCGTTGGCCAGGGCGTAGAACGCCTCGGAGAAGTAGTAGCGGCGCTGGCGCAGGGGCTTTCCGTCCTCGGTGACGGTGAAGTACATGCGGCCGCCGGCGGCATGGTTGATGCAGTATTTCTCCATAAAGTCCAAGCAGCTCCTGGAGGCTGCCAGCCACTCGTCCTTCACGCCGTAAGTATGGCACAGATAGGCGAAGATCCAGCCGCAGCGACCCTGCATCCACACGCTCTTGTCGGTGGAGTAGATCTCGCCCTTCCGGTCCAGGCAGGTGTACACGCCGCCGTGCTCGTGATCGATGCCATGTTTCAGCCAGAAATTAACGCAGACGTCCAGCTCGTTCTGCACCCAATCCCGGTAGGATTGCAGTCTTGCTTTGTCCATTTTTGGGCACCTTCCTTTCTTTTGGTAAGACTATCATATTTCCTTTTGTATAATTCGTCAAGAAAAAAAGAGAAAAAAATTTTCAAACTCTTGACAAAATGAAAAAAACTGATAGCCTATGGGTAGAATCAAGCCCGTTGAGATTGGATGCTGCATCGAACACAATTTTATGATGATGTTTAGGAGGATTCTTGTCATGAAGCATCTCGGCATTGACGTCAACGTCAGGCATCTCCCGTCCCTGGACCCCGCTTTCATTCCCCTGGGCCGCTTTTATGAAGCATTTTTGAAGGATGCTGAAGAGCCCTTTGATGTGGCGGTGGAGCGCTCCAACGGCCAGGTGGCCGTATACCGCACCCGCATCCACGGCACGGAGGAGCTCCGGGAGGCGGATGTCTATTACATCGACCGGATCGTCAAGACGCTGCTGTGGGTCAAGGGCGGCTTCCGGGTGTACCTGTCCGGCAGCGAGGCCGTGTGCGACGCCATTAAGGCCCATTACGCCGCCGGCGGTTCCCGGGACTTTGATTTCGGCTACATGAGCGACGTGTTCGAGCACCCCTTCGAGGTGGTCCGGGTGGACCGGGTGCCGGAGGAGAAGAGCTTCTCCAAGCCTGTGGGCCGCCATCTGGACGGCTGCCGCATCGGCTTCGACGCCGGCGGAAGCGACCGCAAGGTCTCCGCGGTCATCGACGGCGAGAGCGTGTACAGCGAAGAAGTGGTCTGGTTCCCCAAGGTCAACTCCGACCCCGACTACCACTACAACGGCATTGTCGCCGCCCTGAAGTCCGCCGCCGAGCACCTGCCCCGGGTGGACGCCGTGGGCGTCAGCTCCGCCGGTGTGTACATCAACAACCGCACCATGAACGCCTCTCTGTTCCTGCAGGTCCCCAAGGACCAGTTTGACGCCAAGGTGAAGGACATCTACATCCGCGCCATCACCGACACCTTCGGCGACGTGCCCTATGTGGTGGCCAACGACGGCGACGTCTCCGCCCTGGCCGGCGCCATGAGCCTGGAGGACAACAACGTGCTGGGCATCGCCATGGGCACCAGCGAGGCCGTGGGCTACGTGGATGAAGAGGGCAACATCACCGGCTGGCTGAACGAGCTGGCCTTTGTCCCCGTGGACGCCGCCCCCACCGCCATGCGGGACGAGTGGTCCGGCGACATCGGCTGCGGCGTGAAGTACTTCTCCCAGGACGCCGTCATCAAGCTGGCCCCCGCCGCCGGCATCGAGCTGGACGAGAGCCTGTCTCCCGCCGAGAAGCTGAAGGTGGTCCAGGGTCTGATGGAGCAGGACGACCCCCGTGCCGCCAACATCTATGAGAGCATCGGCGTGTACCTGGCCCACTCCCTGGCGCTGTATCACCACCTGTACGGCTACCGCCATGTGCTGCTGCTGGGCCGCGTCATGAGCGGCAAGGGCGGTGACCTGCTGCTGGCCACCTGCAAGAAGGTCCTGGCCGACGAGTACGCCGAAGTCAACGAGAAAATTCATCTGGCCCTGCCCGATGAGAAGTTCCGCCGCGTGGGCCAGTCCGCAGCGGCGGCCAGCCTGCCGGAGATCGTGAAGTAAGACCATGAGGAAGCATATTGTCTGCCTGGGTGACTCCAACACCCATGGCTACTGCGCGGACCCCGACGACTGCGCGGACGCCGCCCTGACCCGGTTCAACGAGGACGAGCGCTGGACCTGCCTGCTGCAAGAGGCTCTGGGGGAGGACTACAAGGTTTTTGAGGAGGGCCTCTCCGGCCGCACCACGGTGTTCCAGGACCCGCTGTATGAGGGGCTGGACGCCCTGCACTACCTGTATCCCTGTCTGAAGACGCACGAGCCGGTGAGCATGCTCATCATCATGCTGGGCACCAACGACACCAAGGAGCGCCTGGGCGCCAACGCCTATGCCATCGGCCTGGGCATGCGCCGCCTGATCCAAAAGGCCCAGACGGTGGACTGCTGGGGCCCGGACGGCAGGCCCAACATCCTGCTCATCGCCCCGCCGGCCATCGGCGAGGGGGTGCGGAACTCCTACGCGGCGGAGGAGATGGGCGCGGGAGCCGTGGAGAAATCCCGGCAGGTGCCCGCTCAGTTCCGGGCTGTGGCGGAAGAGACCGGCGTCCGCTTCCTGGACGCGGCGGAGCTGGGGTGCGCTTTCAACCGCGTGGACTATATGCACCTGACCCGGGCCAGCCACGCCCGGCTGGCAGAGGCCCTGGCGGAGCGGATTCCCGGGTGGATCGACTGAGAGAAAAACGGCGCGGAGCAATCTCCGCGCCGTTTTTGCTGCTTCTCGGAAAACAGGAACAGGGCCAGCCGGAAGGCTGGCCCTGTTCCTTATTTTTGGAAGATTGGATGAAAAGAAGTTTTGTCTCTTGCAAGTATTAAGATACAGGAGAGTTGTTAACCAAACCAGCACCAATTGTTACAAAAGTTTTAAATCGGAGAAAGTTTTTACGTCAACCATTTTTCCGCTGCCGCAGCCCCGCGAAAAACTCCGCCAGTACCGCCTGACACTCCTCTTTCAGGATGCCGCCCACCAGTGCGGGCCGGTGGGGGAAGGACTCCATGAACAGGTTCGTCACGCCGCCGCAGGCCCCCATGGCCTCGTCCCGGGCGCCGTACCACACCCGCCGGATGCGGGCGTTGAGAATGGCCCCGGCGCACATGGGGCAGGGCTCCAGCGTCACGTACAGCTCGCAGTCATCCAGCCGCCAGGTGCCCAGGGCCGCGTTGGCCTGGGCGATGGCCTCCATCTCCGCGTGGGACGATGTGGCCTGCTTCTCCTCCCGCCGGTTGCGGCCCCGGCCCACCACCTCGCCGTTCCGCACGATGACGCAGCCCACGGGGACCTCCCCCGCCGCCGCGGCCTCCCGGGCCAGTGCCAGGGCCTGCTCCATGTAAATTTCCTGAGATGTTGGCATTCTTTTCCCTCCCGGTTGCATGAAAACTGGCATAATTGTCCAAACTCTCCATAAATGTATAGACAGGGAGGGACATATTATGAGATCCGTTCTTTTTTCGAAAAAAACAAAACCCGACCCGGAGTTGCTGGCGCTGAAAGCGGAGCTGCTGGACGCCCAGGGGGACCTGGCCCTGGCCTACCGCCAGTTTGACCAGGCCGTGGACCCGGAGCTGGTGGAATCCTGCATCTATCAGATCAGCGCCGTCAAGGCCCGGTGCAACTATCTGATCCGGGTCATCAAGGAGCGCAGCCCCGAGGCGGCCGCCGCTGTCTATCCGGAAGGAGATGCCATGTGGACCTGAGCCAGAAAGTCATTGCCGCCATTCTGGCCGGATTCTTCCTCATCGCCCTGATCCGGGTGTTCAGCGCGCCGCTGCGGCTGGCGCTGAAGCTGCTGGTGAACACCCTGCTGGGCTTTCTGGCCCTCTGGGCGGTGGGGCTGACCTCCGGCCTCACCGGCATCACCTTGGGCCTGAACCTCTGGAACGCCCTGGTCATCGGCGTCCTGGGCCTGCCGGGGTTCGTGCTGCTGCTGTTGGTCCAGTGGGTGCTGTAGGCTACATACGCCGCTTGTCATAGGATGTCCCGGACAGGACATCCGCCGTGGACGGAAGAGCGGATTCTGCTCTTCCGCATTTCTTTTTAAGAAATTTCAAAAATAGAAAGTTAGAATTCGGGAGATAATCAAAGCAATTCAAAGAAAACAAGAGGATTAGCCGAGATAAATCAAATTCCTGTTGACAGGGCTTGGCCGCCGTGGTATAAATAACCTTGCTCCGATTTTACCCCGGAGCTCTTGATTTGTAAAGCAAATGCAAATATATGATACGGAGGAAACACCATGTCCACTTTTATGGCAAACAAGGCCAACATCGAGCGTAAGTGGTACATCCTGGACGCCGCCGGCAAGCCCCTGGGCAAGACCGCTGTCCGGGCTGCCGACCTGCTGCGCGGCAAAGGCAAAGTCACCTACACTCCCCACGCCGACTGCGGCGACAACGTCATCATCATCAACGCCGGCAAGGCTGTCCTGACCGGCAACAAGGGCACCCAGAAGATTTACCGCACCCACTCCGGTTGGGTCGGCGGTCTGAAGGAGACCCCCTACCGCATCCTGATGCAGGAGAAGCCCGACGTCGCCATGCGCGTCGCCATCCGCGGCATGATGCCCCGGAACACCGTTACCAAGGATTCTCTGAAGCGCCTGCACATCTACGCTGACGCCAACTACGAGCAGCAGGCCCAGAAGCCCGTCGCTCTGGACGTCGAATAAGGAGGAGTAAGAGAATGTATCAGTCTAAGAAGCCTTATCTGTATGGCACCGGCCGCCGGAAGTCCTCCGTGGCCCGCGTCCATCTGTTCCCCAACGGCACTGGTTCCATCACCATCAACGGCCGTGACATCGACGAGTACTTCGGCCTGGACACCCTGAAGATGGTCGTCCGTCAGCCCCTGGAGGCCACCGGCAACACCGGCAAGATGGATATCGTTGCCACCGTCACCGGCGGCGGCGTGTCCGGCCAGGCCGGCGCCCTGCGCCACGGCATCGCCCGCGCCCTGCTGCTGGCCAGCGAGGACTATCGTCCCATCCTGAAGAAGGCCGGTTTCCTGACCCGCGATCCTCGTATGAAGGAGCGCAAGAAGTACGGCCTCAAAGCCGCTCGTCGCGCTCCGCAGTTCAGCAAGCGATAATCGACTGCTCAGACTATATCAAAATGGTTCAAAAACCCCGGAAAATCAAGGTTTTCCGGGGTTTTACTATATCTAAACGGGCTGATATGGTTTGACCAAATTTGGCAAAACGAGAGCCGTTTTCACCCAGTTTTTAGTGGTCCGCAAGTGGTTAACTGGCCAAAAAGAGGACGAAAAGAGGGGTAAGTGGTTCCCAAAGTGGTTAACCGAGAGCCGATTTTAGGGGTGCTTTTCAGCCCTCCTTCCCCTCGTTTTTTTGGCTGTGGCAGTTTGGCATAGTTTGAGCTAATTTGAATAATTGAATATGAATTTGATGTAGCACACAGATCATAAATGACTGGGTGCTTTTTTCATTTCAGGAACTCGTATTCCGGCGATAGAAAGAGCCGTCACTTCACTTTTTATTTTGGAGTGGCGGCTTTTTCTATTTCCAGAAGCAATAGCAACAATTAGAAATGAGGTGAAGTCAATGAACACGCAAATCATTGCCATTGCCAACCAGAAAGGCGGCGTTGGTTATGAAAAGCTACACATTATGCAAAGTAGGCGATAGAAAACCTTATAAATAAAGGATTCTTTGGTTGATTTACTTTTCATAATCCATCACGATTTAAGTGTATTTTTATCAAAGCACTTAAGGAGGAAAACAAGGTGGAAAATTTAACTTTGCAGCAACTAATCAACCAAACCAAGGAGGCACTCATTGAAGCTGGTGCATCCAACTATTACCAAAACGTATTTAAAACTCTTACAAAGCAACTTTTGCTCTACGCAAAAGAACATAACACGGAATCTTTCAGTATGGATTTTGGATTGCAGTTTTTAGAAGACCATTATTCCATGTCATCTAAAATCGAGCAGAAGAAATGGTGTGCAACCTATTCCCGTTGTATTAATGCTTTAGCAGAATACCAACATTCAGGAAATGTGACTCTATATCTTGTTATGGATAAAAGAGCATACACTTTTCCTGACAGTTTCAAAGACAGTGCTGAGTCCTACCTCTCCCATCGAGAGAAAACAGGAATCATTAAAAAATCAAATAAGGTTTTCAGTTTATATCTGGAAAGATTTTTTGTATTTTTGAAAAAGGAGAACATATCTTCTCTGGATGCACTGTCTCTTAAAGATGTTTTGGATTTCATGGCATCACTGAGCTGCTATGAAAAACCAACCGTAAATCATACAATGCGGGCAGTTCGATATTATCTGAAATACTGCTATGAGAATGGCTTTATGAATACGGAGATGTTCTCCAAGCTTCCCAATCCCCATTACAACAGGCAAAGCCGTTTACCTTCATCATATACTGCAAACGAAGTAAAAAAACTTCTTGATTCGATTGATCTTGGAAACCCTTGTGGAATCCGTGATTATGCAATCATTCTTCTGATTGCAAGACTCGGGCTGCGTAGCAGTGATGTGGCCAATCTC
This sequence comes from uncultured Clostridia bacterium, assembly GCA_945864305.1. GTDB lineage: Bacteria > Bacillota > Clostridia > Oscillospirales > Oscillospiraceae > Oscillibacter. Next base: position 34,505 of record CAMBAJ010000014.1, read on the forward strand.
AGATTTTCCAATATCGATTGGGAAAAAGAGATTATCCGTTTAACTCAGGTAAAAACAGGAAATCCGTTGGAACTTCCTCTGCTTGAAGATGTGGGTGAAGCAATCATCAATTATCTGAAGAACGCAAGGCCAAAAACTGATTCAGATCATGTTTTTGTGAGGCAAGTTCCACCGTATACGAATTTTAATCCGGGTGCAGTCGGTGCCCTTGTAAGAGTTCATCTCCAGAAATCAGGGATTCATCTTGAAGGGAAAAAGAAAGGTTCCCATACGCTTCGTCACAGCCTTGCAAGTCGTCTGTTAGAGCATGAGATCCCTCTTCCGGTCATTTCAGAAATCTTGGGACATACAACTACCGAAACCACGATGACATACCTTCGTATTGATATCGCCGAACTCAGAAAGTGTGCATTGGAGGTGGCAATCTAACATGACAAGAATCAGAAAATCACCAACAATGACAGGACCATTTGCTGAGGTCGCTCAGGAATTCATTCAATACAAAAGAAGTGCCGGTTTTAAATACGCAGATGAACCGAAATGCTTATCACGATTTTGTCGTTTCAGTGAAGAACTGGGTATCACAGAAATAGAAATATCCCGTTCTCTTGCAGAAAAATGGATTGCACCAAGAGAAAGTGAATCTGAAAAAAGCCGTTCACACCGTATTACCTGTATAAGACAGTTTGCTATCTACCTGAATAATCTTGGCTATGATGCTTATATAGTACCAGAAGTAAAAGGCTTGAATCATAATTCATTTGTTCCCTATATATTTACACATGAACAGATAGCATCTGTGATAAAAGCAGCTGATGAAACAGAACCTCGGGAGGTTGCAAGAAACATGCATCTGGCGCTACCTGTGATATTTCGTATTCTCTATGGCTGTGGACTTCGTGTATCTGAAGTTGTTGGTCTTCGCTATAAGGATGTAAATCTCGAAGATGGGATTCTTACAATCCGTGAAGCCAAAACTGACCGTGACCGATATATCCCATTATCAGATTCCGTGAAAGAAGCTTGTATATCCTATGCAGATAAAATCTGGTGGGAAAAAGACAGTGACTTTTTCTTTCTTGCCCCTGACAAGACCATGATCAGTCCCATGACTGTATATCAAAGATATCGTAGATATCTGGAAGTTGCAGGTATTTCACATGGTGGAAAAGGGCAAGGACCTCGTCTGCATGATATTCGTCACACATTTGCAGTTCACGTTTTGCAAAAGTGGATCAAAGAAGAAGCAGATCTGACTGCTATGCTCCCGATTCTCTCCACATATATGGGACACAAAACAGTACGCTCAACCGCACAGTATCTGCGGCTGACAGCCGAAGTTTATCCTGATCTGATGAAAAGAGTGGAAAAATCCTGTGCATATGTCATCCCGGAGGTATGCCATGAAGGAAACTGATTTTGCTAGATATCTGACACAGTTCCTGTCAACATATCTTCCGAGGCAGGTTGGGAGTAAACGAAACACTCAGTTAGCATACAGAGATTCATTCTCTTTATTTTTAAGATACTGTAGAGATCAGGAGAATCTTTCACCTGAAAAGCTGACGATTGCCAAAGTAGATCGAGAATTAATACTTCGTTTCCTTCAATGGCTAGAAGATGAGCGCAACTGCAAAGCAGCGACAAGAAATCAGCGTCTAGCCGCAATCCATTCATTTTTCAGTTTTTTAATGGTGGAAGAACCACAGTATATGCAGCAAAGTCAGAAAATCCTGGCTATCCCGATGAAAAAAATGGACAAGCCTCCGCTCATGTATCTTCCTCTGGATAGCATTAAGGGGCTGTTGGAACAGCCTGACAGGGCCACAATCCAAGGAAAAAGAGATGCTGTGCTACTGTCACTTTTATACGACACAGGTGCAAGAGTTCAAGAACTTGTAGATTTAAAAGTGTGTGATATTGCTTTGAATGATACTGTTACCATCATACTGACAGGAAAAGGTGGTAAAAGCCGTATTGTTCCAGTCATGAAACCAACCGGTGAATTATTGAAACAATATATGGAAGGTTCTGGTTTGACTTCGCCTGTATATGGACGCAATCCATTATTCACTAATCGTGGTAACAAACCACTGACAAGAGCTGGTGTGACATATATTTTGAAAAAGTATGCAGCACAGGCTCAGGCAATGGGAGTAAAAGATATCTCTGATGAGATTACACCTCATTGGCTGAGACATAGCAAAGCAATGCATCTGCTTCAATCTGGTGTCAATCTTGTTTATATCAGAGATTTACTGGGTCATTCTGACATTTCAACAACTGAAATCTACGCACGGGCAGATGAAAAGATGAAACGGAAAGCTTTGATGGAGGCTTACAACAGCCCAGCATCTGATGAATTACCGACATGGAAAAAGGACAAAGACCTTCTTGATTGGTTGAAATCGCTGTAAGGAGTTCTTCCGAATTATGCAAAGTCTAAAGAGCCCGTACACTTTATATAATCAACAAAGTGTGGGCTCCACTTTGCATAATAACTTACTTTTCATAACCAACATTATGCGAAGCTTCGCATAAGGTAGCCAAGACAACAACCTGTGCCAACTTGGGAATCGGGCTGGCACAGGCTGGGAAGAAAGTCCTGCTGATCGACGGAGATCCGCAAGGGAGTCTGACGATTAGCTTGGGCAATCCACAGCCTGACAAGCTGCCCTTTACGCTGTCGGACGCTATGGGACGTATCCTGATGGATGAGCCGCTTCGTCCCGGCGAGGGTATCCTGCACCACCCAGAGGGTATAGACCTGATGCCTGCGGACATCCAGTTATCCGGTATGGAGGTATCCCTGGTAAACGCCATGAGCCGTGAGACTATCTTGCGGCAATATCTGGACGCGCTGAAGGGGCAATACTCCCATATCCTCATCGACTGTCAGCCCTCCCTTGGTATGCTTACGGTCAATGCGCTGGCGGCTGCGAACAGGATCATAATTCCCGTTCAGGCAGAGTATCTGCCCGCCAAAGGGCTGGAACAGCTGCTCTCCACGGTAAACAAGGTAAAGCGGCAGATCAACCCCAAGCTCCAGATAGACGGTATCCTGCTGACGATGGTGGATAACCGAACCAACTTTGCCAAAGAGATTTCCGCGCTCCTGCGGGAAACCTATGGCAGCAAGATCAAAGTATTCGGCACAGAGATCCCCCATTCTGTCCGGGCAAAGGAAACCAGTGCAGAGGGAAAAAGTATTTTCGCCTATGACCCTGGCGGCAAAGTGGCAGAGGGGTATCGAAATCTGACGAAGGAGGTGTTGAAACTTGAAAAGCAGCGCGAAAAAAATAGAGCTGGCCTCGGTAGATGATCTGTTCTCCACCGAAGAAGGCCGTCAGGATGCAAAGCTGGAAAAGATTCAGGAGATTCCGCTGTCTGAGCTGCATCCCTTTAGGAAGCACCCATTCAAAGTCAAGGATGACGAAGCCATGATGGAGACCGCTGACAGTATCAAGCAGTATGGCGTTCTGGTTCCGGCGATTGCTCGACCGGACCCAGAGGGCGGTTATGAGCTGGTAGCCGGACACAGGCGGCACAGAGCCAGTGAGCTGGCAGGCAAGGAGACCATGCCGGTCATTGTTCGGGATTTGGATGATGATGCCGCCACGATCATTATGGTTGACAGCAACCTGCAACGAGAAAGCCTGCTTCCAAGTGAGAGAGCCTTTGCCTATAAGATGAAACTGGATGCCATTAAGCACCAAGGAGCCAGGACGGATTTAACCTCGGCCCAAGTTGGGCCGAAGTTGACTGCGGCAGAAAAAATCGCGGAGAACAGTCCAGATAGCAAATCACAGATTAAAAGATTTATCCGTCTGACCGAGCTGATTCCCGAACTGCTGGACATGGTGGATGAAAAGAAAATTGCCTTAAATCCTGCTTATGAGCTGTCCTTTCTCAAAAAAGAGGAACAGAGAGATTTGCTGGACGCGATGGACAGCGAACAGGCTACCCCTTCTCTTTCTCAAGCCCAGCGGCTCAAGAAATACAGTCAGGAGGGGCATCTGACCCTCGATATGATGCGTGTCATCATGGGTGAGGAAAAGAAAAGCGATCTGGACCGAGTGACATTTACCTCTGACACCTTGCGGAAGTATTTCCCTAAAAGCTATACGCCCCAGCGGATGCAGGAAACTATTATCAAGCTGCTGGAACAGTGGCAGAAAAAACGCCAGAGAGATCAGGAACGATGAAAGGAGCCGCCTATGAGGGATATTTCAGCCCGCGAGCTGAAAGGACACAACATTCTTGCCGTGGAGCGTTTTCAGGATAACACCCGCTGGATGATTGAGTTTTCCGTCCTGCGTCCCAGCACAGTTTACGGTAGCCCCGGAGAGGAAATACGACTGTTTTTGACTGAGGACGGGTATCAGGCCGCCCTGCAAAGCCAGCAGCGTCGGGAGATCAAGATCAAGCGTTACGCTCGTGTGATTGAGGGACATATCCTCGATTTCAAACCGGGAAAACACCGCCGCCACTCATAAACAAATCATTACTGCGAAAGGAAAGGATTGAAATGTGTACTGTAAAGGAAATCCGGGAAGCAATCCGGGAGGATTGCCATTCCCAGCATGGTATGGAATTTATAGAGATTGACCGTGTTCTGCAAACTCTGCCATTCTCTCAGGGAAATGACCTGTTGGACAGACCGCCCATTCCCAAGCGCCCCTACCGGCGCAGAAAAAGTGAACAAAACAGCTGACTGCCACAATTCTTTTTACAGGATTGTGGCTTTTTTCATACCCTGAGAAATTTGGAAGGAGTGAGGTCAATGGCCGTATTTCGCATTGAACGAACCAGAGATTATACCGTGATGAGCAATCACCATTTACGCAACGGGAAACTGTCCCTGAAAGCCAAGGGGCTGCTTTCCATGATGCTGTCCTTACCGGAGGACTGGAACTATACCACCAGAGGGCTTGCCGCCATCTGCAAAGAGGGCGTGGACGCTATCGGCGGCGCGCTGCGGGAGCTGGAAACTGCCGGGTACATTGTCCGCCATCAGCTGCGAGACCGGCAGGGTCGGATCAGCGATACCGAGTATGTTATCTACGAGCAACCACAGCCGAAGAACCCGGATACGCCCCAGCCGGATACGGCTTCACCAGATACGGAAAACCCGGATATGGTAAAACCGGATACGGAAAAGCCCGCAGAATTAAATATAGAGAAATCAAATACAGAAAAAACAATTACTTATGGATCAAGTACCGATTCCATTCCCTTCCGGGAGCCAGTGGCAGCACAGCTGCC
>CAMBAJ010000015.1 GCA_945864305.1 uncultured Clostridia bacterium
GGGGCTGTTCTTTTTTTCCGGTCCCCCCACACAAACCCCCCCCCCCCGCCGCATCCCCGCCCCGTTGGCGGCCCCCCGGCGCAGGTTTTCCCCCTCTCCCCCTTGCAAACGCAGAACCCTTGTGGTAAAGTTATTAAGTCTGTACATTTGTAAACAAAAGGAGGCAGTTTCATGCCTACTCTGCAAGAAGAGATCACCCGGCGGCGGACCTTCGCCATCATCTCCCACCCCGACGCCGGTAAAACGACCCTGACGGAAAAATTCCTGCTCTACGGCGGTGCCATCGCCCAGGCCGGCGAGGTCAAGGGCAAGCGGGCCCGTGCCGCCACCTCCGACTGGATGGAGATTGAAAAGCAGCGCGGCATCTCCGTCACCTCCTCCGTCATGCAGTTCCAGCACGACGGCTTCTGCATCAACATCCTGGACACCCCCGGCCACCAGGACTTCTCTGAGGACACCTACCGCACCCTGATGGCCGCCGACAGCGCCGTCATGGTCATTGACGGTGCCAAGGGCGTGGAGCCCCAGACCCGGAAGCTCTTCAAGGTCTGCGCCCTGCGGCACATCCCCATCTTCACGTTCATCAACAAGATGGACCGGGAGACCCGGGACCCGTTGGATCTGTGCGAGGAAGTGGAGCGGGAACTGGGCATCGACACCTACGCCGTCAACTGGCCCATCGGCTGCGGCAAGGAGTTCCAGGGCGTCTACGACCGGGAGAAACAGCGCATCCTGTTCTTCCAGGCCGAGGAACGGGGCAAAAAGGTCAGCTCCGCCGAGGTGGCGCTGGACGACCCCGCTCTGGAGGACATGATCGGCGAGAACAAGGCCGCCGCCCTGCGGGAGGAAGTGGAGCTGCTGGGCGCCGGGCGGGAGTTCGATATGGAGGCCGTCCGGAACGGCACGCTGTCCCCTGTGTTCTTCGGCTCCGCCCTGACCACCTTCGGCGTGGAGCCCTTCCTGGAGGAATTTCTCCGCATGACTACCGCTCCCCTGCCCCGGGTCTCCGACCAGGGCGAGGTGGATGTGTTCAGCCCGGATTTCTCCGCCTTTGTCTTTAAAATTCAGGCCAACATGAACAAGGCCCACCGGGATAGGCTTGCCTTCATGCGCATCTGCTCCGGCAAGTTCCAGCGGGACACAGAGTATTACCACGTCCAGAGCGGCAAGAAGCTGCGGCTGAGCCAGCCCCAGCAGATGATGGCCGCTGAGCGGGAGATCGTGGAGGAGGCCTACGCAGGCGACATCATCGGCGTGTTCGACCCCGGCCTGTTCTCCATCGGCGACACCATCACCGTCCCCGGTAAGAAATTCCGCTACTCCGGCATCCCCACCTTCGAGCCGGAACACTTCATGCGGGTCAGCCCCAAGGACACCATGAAGCGTAAGCAGTTCATCAAGGGCACGGAGCAGATTGCCCAGGAGGGTGCCATCCAGATTTTCAAAATTCCCGGCGCGGGTCTGGAGGAAGTGATCGTGGGCGTCGTGGGCACGCTGCAATTCGATGTGTTCGAGTACCGCATGAAGTCCGAGTACGGCGTGGACCTGTATATGACCGGCCTGCCCTACGACCATCTGCGGCTCATCACCAACTGCCCCTGTAACCCCGAGGACCTGGTGCTGTGCACCGGCTCCGCCATTCTGGAGGATTTCAGGGATCGCCTGCTGGTGGCCTTCGGCGGCGAATGGTCCGTGGGCTTCCTGACGAAGCACAACCCCGGCCTGGAGCTGGCGGACTCCCTGTCCGTGTAAACGCGTCTGTATGATAAAGAGACGGTGAATGCCGCTGGCATCCGCCGTCTCTTTTTGCCGCTTCCGGCATAAATCCCCGCAGGTTCCTCTTTCCTTTTGCGCCGTTCCGAATTATAATGGGTGGGAAACATACGGAAAGCGGGGTCCCTGTATGAAACCAGTCAAAATCGGCTCCGTCGGCCTCGCCGGCTGGGCTATGAACACGCGAAAAACCTGGCCACACTTCTCCCCGGCTGTGTCCTTCACGCCATCTGCGATGTGGATGAAGCCCGCCTCCACTCCGTGGCGGAGGAGCTGAACATCCCCCATATCTACACAGACTTTGCCGCCATGTGCGCGGACCCGGAGCTGGACGGCGTCGTCATCGTCTCCCCCTCCTTCCTCCACGTGGAGCAGATCAAGATCGCCATGGAGCACGGCAAGCACGTCTTCTGTGAAAAGCCCCTGGGCATCGACGTGGCCCAGTGCAAGGAGGCGGAGAAGGTGGTGGAGGCCCACCCGGAGCTGGTGTTCCAGCTGGGCTTCATGCGCCGATTTGACCCCTCCTACGCCGAGGCCAAGCGCCGGGTGGACGCGGGGGAGATCGGCAAGGTAGTGCTGGTCCGCTCCTACACCCAGGACCCCCGCAGCACCATCGAGTCCACGCTGAAATTCGCCCCCCTCTCCGGCGGTCAGTTCCTGGACATGTGTGTTCACGACCTGGACCTGGTCCGCTGGTTCACTGGCTCCGGCATCCAGAATGTCTGGGCCATCGGCGGCGTGTTTGAATTCGACCTGTACAAGGAGCTGAACGACGCCGACAACGCCGCCGCCATGGTCCAGTGCGAGAACGGCGCCATGGGCTTCCTGTTCACCAACCGCACCCACGCGGCGGGCTGCAATGTGGAGCCGGAGATCGTGGGCACCCGGGGCACCCTGCGCATCGCCCCCGTGGGCGCCCGGAACCTGCTGCAGATCGTAGACGAGCACGGCGCCCGGCAGGAGTACTATCCCGACTTCATGTCCCGCTGGCACACCGCCTTCCTGGCGGAGATGCAGGCTTTCACCGACCACATCCGCAACGGCACCCATCCGGCGGACCTGACGGTGTACGACGGCACCGCCGTATCCGAGGCGGCCTACCGCTGCAAGGAGTCCTTCGAGACCGGGAAGATGCTCCCCATCCGCTGAGAGTCCGGAGAACTGAAAAGAAACAAAAGCAGGAGGAAACAGCCGTTTCCTCCTGCTTTTTCGTTGCAAAGGGTATTACCGGCGTCCGCCGCCACGGGCACCGCCGCCAAAGGAGCCGCCGCCACCGAAGCCGCCCCGGCTGCCGCCGAAACCGCCGCCGAAGCTGCCGCCTCCGCCGAAACCACCCCGGCTGCCGCCGCTGAATCCCCCGAAGGAGCCTCCTCCGCCAAAGCTGCCCCGGCTGCCGCCTCCGCCGCTGCCGAAGGAGCCGCCGCCAAAAGGCGTACCGCCCCTGGAGCCGCCGGTGGGAGGTCTGCGATTGCCGCCGCTGCCGCTTCTGGGCGGTCTGGGGGCCGGGCCGGAACCGCCGCCTCTGGGGGGCGGAGGAGCGCCGGGACCGCCTCTGGGCGGCTTGGGGGGCGGGGGCGGTCTGCGCCGCCGGGGCCGTCCCCAGAAGATGGGGTAGTACCGCACCGTGGGGATACCCATGCCGGGCATCATGTAGCGCCGGCGGTAGCGGTTGTACCGCACCCGGTCCAGGATGACCCAGATGACAAACAGGACGACCAGCAAAACCACCAGCTTGGCCAACAGGGACCCGAAGGTGGGGGCCACGTAGCCAGTGGTCTGGGTGTAATACCCGTCACCGGCGGAATAGGTCTCCCGGACCACGGGGATGTAGTTCTCCTTCACGGTCACGTCGTACAAATCCGCGAACCAGCCGGCATAGGCGTCGAAGGTCTTCTTCACGCCAGCGTCGTAGTCCTCCCGGGCGAAGTCATCCTCCATGTAGTAGTACAGCAGGCTGTTCAGCTCGTCGCCGTACTTGTACAGGCCGTCGCCGTAGGCCGCGCCGTAGTCGCCCTTCAAACCGTTCTGGGCGATGTCGTCCAGCGCCAGCACCATGACAATGCCGTTGTCCCGCTCGGCGGAGCCCACGCCGTACTGGTTGCCCAGGTCCGCCGCGTAGTCCACGATATCCGTGCCGTTGGTGGAGCTCACCGTCACCACCATGATCTGCGCGCCGGTCTGGGCGAACAGGGATGCGTTCATGGCGTCGATGTGCTCCATGGTCTTGTCGGTCAGGACACCGGCGTGGTCATAGACATACGTATAGGTGCCCACCACGGCGGTGGACGCCTCGCCGGTGTCCGCGGGTTTCCGGGCCTGGCCCAGCAGGATACCGGCCAGGATGGCCAGCACCATGACCACCGCCGCCACAGAGCGTTTTTCAAAAAATTTCATAGACAGTTCCTTTCATTTTCGCCGCGGCGCGCCCCAAGGCGGTTTCTCTTGCCGCTTTGCGGCAATTCACCTTCTGTACGTGGCGAAAATACCTTAACCCAGCCTCGGCCCAAAGGAACGGGCCTCGGCAGGCCCAGCGGTATGATGCCGGGTCAGCCGTCGGGGCGGCGTTCACCAGTGACCGACGTCACTGGTGGTGGGGGTTCTAAAGGGGGAGCAGGCTCCCCCTTTAATTGTGCAGCTCCATCAGCTTGCGCTTCAGCTCGCCCTCGATCTTGCCCAGCTCGACCTCGGCTTCCTTCCGCTTCTGGGCGCCCTCCCGCTGGATGCTCAGCACCTCGTCCAGGGTGTCGATCAGCTGCTGGTTCGTGTGCTGGAGCGTCTCGATGTCCACGATGCTGCGCTCCGCCTCCTTGGCGGTCTGGATGGTGCCCATCTTCAGCATGTCGGCGTTCTTCTTCAAAAGCTCGTTGGTCATCTCCGTGACAGCGCTCTGGGCGGCGGTGGCCTGCCGGCCATGCTCCAGGCCCAGGGCCAGCACCATCTGGCTCTTCCACAGGGGGATGGTGTTCACCAGAGAGGACTGGATCTTCTCCACCATCAGCGTGTCGTTGTTCTGCAGCAGGCGGGTCTGGGGGCCCATCTGAATGGAGATCATGCGGGTCAGCTCCAGGTCGTGGAGCTTCTTCTCGAACCGCTCGCACATCTGGACCTTGTCGTTGTAAGCCTGAGCGTCCTCCTGGGCGCCGGTCTGCTCCGCCTTGGCCTTCAGCGCGGGCAGCTCGGTGGAGCGGACCTCCTCCAGCTTCTTCTTGCCCGCCAGGATGTACATGGTCAACTCCTTGTAGTACTTCAGGTTCAGCTCATACATCTGGTCGAACACCGCCACGTCCTTCAGCAGCGTCACCTGATGCTGCTCCAGCTCCCGGGCGATCTTGTCCACGTTGCTCTCCACCTTGGCATACTGGGTCTTCATGGTCTCCAGCTTGTTGCCGGCCTTCTTGAACTTGCCGAAAAAGCCCTTCTTCTCCTCTTCCTCGCCGAAGCCCTTCAGCTCCACCACCAGCTCGGAGAGGGACTTGCCCACCTCGCCCAGGTCCTTGGTACGGACGGAGGACAGGGCGCTCTCGGAAAAGCTGGCCACGTTCTTCTGGGCGGCGGCGCCGTATTGCAGGATCATGTTGGAATCCATGATGTCGATCTTCTTGGAGAACTCCTCCACGGCCTTCTTCTCCGCGTCGGAGAGCATACTGTCATCCAGCTTCACCGGCTCGGCGGCGGGCTTTTCAGGCTCCGGCGCGGCGGGCGTGGCGGGTGCCGACGGCTCCAGGGTCAGGGTGGGGACCTCCTCCGCCGCGGCGGTGTCCGGCGTCAGGGTCAGCTCGGGCATCATGTTCTTCTCATCAGCCATGGTTTCTTCCTCCATTTATCGTTCAGTTGAATTGATTCGCCACACACGAAATTCTTTTTTCCGGTCCTCACAATTCCAGCTTGATGTCGGTGCCGTCCGTCGTCTCCGCCTTCAGGGGCTGGCCCGTCAGGCCCTCCCGGGCCATCATGGTCTCCAGCACCGTGATATCCGTGGAGATGTCCAGAGCCTCGGAGCCGTACAGGCTGTCCAGCTGCTTTTCAAAGGCCGCCACCACAGTGCGCATCATGCCCTCCACCTTGGCCAGGGTGGAGTCGATGTTCTCGCCGGAGACGCCGGCGGCGCTCATCCGGTCATAGCTGTTCAGCAGCTTCAGCGTGGTGGGCAGGTAGTAGTCCATGAAGCGCCGGATCTGGGGCAGCTTCTTGGGGTCCCGCTTCACCTCGTCGAAAATCTTCTGGGACACCTGCTCCAGCCGCACGATGTCGGCGGAGATGCCGGGGTCCGCGATGTTGTCGTCCAGCCGCTTCATCTCCTGGATGGCGAGGCGGCCGTCCTTGAGCATCTTGTCCAGCTCCGGGTTGCCGGTGGACTCCTCCTTGGGCTTTTCCGCCGCCTTGGGCGCGGCCTGTTGGGCGCCGCCCACCGTGCCCGCGTTTTTGCAGATGGCGTTCACAGCGAAGAACACCGCCGCCGACGCCGCGGCCAGCAGGGCATAGTGCAGCGGGGCGTACAGCGGAAACAGCAATCCGTAGGCCACCCACAGCACCGCTACCGCGTAAAAGGGTGCCACGGGCTTGCGCGTACTCGTCTCCATAAGCAGACCTCCTTTGGGTCAAATGATCTGTAATGGGAATATTATACCCCCGTCAGGGCAATGCGGTCAAGGCGGGGCAACTGTAAAATAGATGTGAACAAAGAGGCGCCTCTTCACAAGAGACGCCTCCGGTCATAGGATTCCGAATTTGTTTGTTACCGGGTCCCGCCACAGGGCCAGATGGACCGGCCGGAACGTGCACCACACGAAGCAGAACGCCAGGGCCCACAGCGCCGCCAGCCCCAGAAGCTGCTGCCAGGGCTGGGAGAGCCGCCCACGCCGCAGCAGGGAGAAGTCCACCAGAAAGGCCCCCAGGTCCGCCAGAAAAAACACCGCGATGTCCGCCCACATCATGTGATACCCCAGGACGCCGGTGTAGGTGTAGAACAGCACCGGGATCAGGGCCAGCCCCGTCAGGGTGCTGACGGCCCGCACCGCCGGGAGGTTCGGATAGTTCCTCCCCATCAGGCAGAACTGGACCAGTGAGAACAGAAACAGGGGAAAAAACAGCAGCTTCATGTGCTCCCAGGTGGACTCGTTGACAGCGGAGAAGGCCGCCACCAGCACGCTGCCGCAGCTCCATTCGTACGCAAAGTGGAGCAGCGTCCCCGCCGCCCCCGTGAACACAAAGCCCGCCAGCTCCCAGAAAAACAGGTGTTTCCGCATCGTATCCCCCCTGAAACGCAAAAAAGAACCGCGGCCCCGGGCCGCAGTTCCATTCTGTGCGGGTCTTGAGGGATTTATGCGCGGAAAATCCGTCAGGCAAAGATCACCTGCACCAGAAGCATATACACCGCCGTGCCGCCGGCGATGGAGAGCAGCACGTTGTTCTTCCAGCGGTGCAGCAGCACCACGGCGGCAATGGCGATCAGCTCCGGTGCGCCGTGGGGCGCGGCCAGCCAGGTGACGCCTTTCAGGCAGTAGACCACCAGCAGCCCCATGGTGGCGGGGGGCAGGACCTTGCCCAGATACGTCACCACCGCCGGCGGCTCCCGGTCCTCCGGGAACAGCCAGAAGGGCAGCCAGCGGGTGATCTGGGTCCCGGCGGCCACGGCCAGGATGATGGCCGCGGTCTGTAACGGTGTCAGGTACACAGGCGCTTCCTCCCTCCCAGCAGCACCGCCAGGATCAGGACCATGGCGGGGATGACCAGATTGTCCACTCCAAAAACCGCCAGGCTCACGGCGGCGCAGGCCAGGCCGATGACGCCGAAGGGCCGGTTCTCCTTCTTCTTCCACTGCTCCAGAAACAGCACCACGAACAGCGCCGTCAGGGCGAAGTCCAGGCCCGTGGTGTCAAAGGTGAGGAAGTGTCCCAGAAGGCCCCCCAGCGCCGTGGCCCCCACCTAGTAGAGGTAGTCCAGCAGGGTGATCCAGAGGTAAAAGTCCCTCCGCTCCACACCCTCCGGCGGGTCCAGGGTGGAGGCCAGGGAAAAGGTCTCGTCGCACAGGGCGAACACCAGAAAAAACCGGGCTTTGCCCAGCCCCTTGTACTTATCCAGCATGGAAAGGCCGTAGAACACGTGGCGGGCGTTCACCATCAGGGCCAGCAAAAACGCCTGTAACGGGTCAAAGGCGGACACCAGCAGCGTGATGGCCACGTACTGCATGCTGCCGCCGAAGCCGATGGCGCTCATCAGAGTGGACCACAGGGGGCCGTAGCCGTTGGTCTGCATCAGCAAGCCGTAGGCCACGCCCAGGCACAGAAAACCCGTCAGCACCGGGACGGTGGCGGGAAAGGCGGCTCTCAGCGCCGCCCATGGATTCGGTTTTTCGCGCAGACGCTCCATTGCGTCCTCATAAAACATATCATGATACAGCAGGGCGGGAGTCCGCCTCCCGCCCTGTGCGTTTTACATCTTCTCCGGCGCGTCCACACCGATGAGGGCCAACCCGTTCTTCAGCACCACCCGGGTGTCGTCGGCCAGTTTCAATCTCGCCGCCTGGACCGCGGGCTCCTCGCCCTTGATGCGGCAGGCGTTGTAGAACCGGTGGAAGCAGCCCGCCAGCTCCTGGAGATAGCGGTTGATGTGGCTGGGGTCGTAGTCCCGGGCCGCCAGCTTGATCTCCTCGCAGAACTGGGCGATCTGCTTGATGAGGGCCTTCTCCGTCTCACCGGAGAGAATGGACATGTCCACGTCAGCCTGCTTGGGGACGGCCACGCCCTCCTCCGCCAGGGTCCGCAGCAGGGAGCAGATGCGGGCGTGGGCGTACTCCACGTAGTAGATGGGGTTCTCGGAATCCTCCCGGACGGCCAGTCCCAGGTCGAATTCCATCTGGGTGTCGGGCTTGGCGTTGAAGTACCACCGGGCGGCGTCCACGCTGACCTCGTCCAGCAGGTCGGAGAGGCTAATGGCCTTGCCGGTCCGCTTGCTCATCCGGACCACCTCGCCGTCCCGCAGCAGCTTCACCAACTGCATCAGCACGATGTCCAGCTTCTCGCTGCCGTTCAGGCCCAGGGCGTCCAGCGCCCCCTTCAACCGGGCCACGTGGCCGTGGTGGTCGGCGCCCCAGACGTTGATGACCTTGTCAAAGCCCCGGACGGCGAACTTGTTGCGGTGGTAAGCGATGTCCGCGGCGAAGTAGGTGTAGAAGCCGTTGGCCCGGCGCAGCACGTCATCCTTCAAATCCAGCTTGTCAACGTCCGCCTGCTTCTTGCCGGCTTTCAGCAGGTTCTCCCGCATGATGTCGGCGGTGCGAAGCCACAGGGCGCCGTCCTTCTCGTAGGTCCAGCCCCGCTCCGTCAGCATGTCCACCGTCTCGGCCACATAGCCGCTCTCGTGGAGGGTGGACTCGTAGAACCAGTTGTCGTATTCGATCTTGTAGCGCTGGAGGTCGGTTTTCATCTTGGGCAGGTTGACGGACAGGCCGAACTGGGCCAGGGTCTCCTGACGCTCCGCCTCAGGGACGTTCAGCAGCTTGTCGCCGTTCTTCTCATAATAGGCCTGGGCCAGGTCCTTGATGTCGCCGCCCTGGTAGCCGTCCTCCGGGAAGGGCACCGCGTCCTCGCCCTGGATGATCTGGAGATAGCGAGCCTCGATGGAGTGGGCGAACTTGTCGATCTGGTGGCCGGCGTCGTTGACGTAGAACTCTCTCGTCACATCGGCGCCGCAGGCGGTCAGCACGGAGGCCAGGGTGTCGCCCAGCACGCCGCCACGGGCGTTGCCCATGTGCATGGGGCCGGTGGGGTTGGCGGAGACGAACTCCACCATATACTTTTTGCCCGCCAGGCCGTCGTTGGTGCCGTAGTCCGGGCCCTCGGCCTCCACGGCGGCGCAGACGCCCTCGTACCAGCTGTCATTCAGCCGGAAGTTCAGAAAGCCGGGGCCGGCGATCTCGGCGGAGGCGAAATAGGTGCCCTCCAGGTCCATGTGGTCCAGCAGGGCCTGGGCGATGTTCCGGGGAGGCTGCCGCAGCGCCTTGGAAGCCGCCAGGGCAAAGGTGGTGGTAAAGTCGCCGTTGGCGGTGTCCTTGGGAATCTCCACCGGGGCGGTCCTGACCTCTGCCTGGGGCAGGGTTCCGTCGGCCACCGCCGCCTGATAGGCGCCCATGGCAAGGGCCGCCGCCTGGTCTTTCGCGTTCTGGATCATGTTGATCATATCGTTATAACCTCTTCTGTAGATTTTGATTTAGTGTTTCGGTCTGACCCGGATTTTAAAACAGTTCCGGCCCGTCACCGTGTGCTCCACGGCGATGGAGTACTTGATCTCCATCACGCCGCCCCGCTGGGTCAGGTTGTGCTTCAAGGTACTGGTCTGGATATCCACCGTCAGCTCCCCGAAGGGCGTCTCGTACAGGGACGTGTGCTGCCGCCCCTCCTCGAACACCATCTGGGAGTTCACCGTCCCCGTGCGGGTCAGGATGACCTGGGGGCCTTTCACCTCGAAGGTAGTGGTGGTCCCCTCCATTCCCGTCAGCTCCGTTTCCTCATAGGACAGCACCATGCCGTCCTCCGTCAGGACCATAGTGCCCTCCGTCATCAGCTCCGTGGCGTCGGGGTCGATGTCGTCGAAATACTGCTCGCCCCGGATGGACAGCAGGACCGGCAGTTTCTCATGTTCAATATTTATCAATGTCGATCCTCCGTGCCGTGTGGCGCAGGTTTTCCTGCAGGAATACCGAGGCGATGTTTTCAAAATCCTCCGCCCGGTCGCTGACATAGAACTCCGACTCCCCCTGGCGGTCCTCGTCCGCCCGCAGGTTCCGGGCTTTCAGCATCCGCTTGAGTTCAAAGGCGGACTCCTCTCCGGCGGAGACCAGTGTCACGCCGGGGCCCATGATGTCCCCGATGATCTCTGTCAGCAGCGGATAGTGGGTGCAGCCCAGGATCAGGGTGTCGATGCCGGTTTCCTTCAAAGGCTCCAGATACTCCCGGGCCACCGTCTCGATGACGATATCCCCCCGGCGGAACCGGCCGTTCTCCACCAGCGGCACGAACAGCGGGCAGGGCTTGCAGATGACCTCCACCGTGGGGTCCAGCCGCCGCAGCGTCGCCTCGTAGGCGCCGGAACGGACGGAGGCCAGGGTGGCGATCATGCCCACCTTTTTCGTCTTGGTCACCAGCAGTGCCCGGCGGCAGGTGGGCTCCACCACCCCCACAATGGGCAGGTCGTTCTCCGTCTGCAACGTATCCAGGGACGTGGTGGTCACGGTGCCGCAGGCAATCAGGATGGCCTTGAGGTCAAAGGACCGCAGAAACCGCACATCCTGCCGGGCATATTTCAAAATGGTCTCCTTGGAGCGTCCGCCGTAGGGCACCCGGGCGGTGTCCCCGAAGTAGATCAGGTTCTCCTCCGGCAATATTTTCCAGAGGGAGTGGACCGCCGTCAGGCCGCCCAGGCCAGAGTCGAACACGCCGATAGGCCGCATATCCATAACTTTTCAAACTCCTCAGCGGCGGGGAAACTCCCCGCGCGTGGTCAAATGTGTGTCATTTCGCATCTGAATTATATATTATACTATGAGCATTCCTTACCCGCAAGACAGATTTTAGTCTTTTTGCCCTGTTTTTTATATGGAATTTTGTGTGCCCCTTTGTTATAATTTTAGTGATATCACAATCTGCAAACTATCTGGGAGGTGTTTGCCCCATGAAAATTGAACTGACGGAACAGCAGTACCGCTATCTGCTGGACCTTGTATACATCGGAAACTGGGTGATGAACTCCACCCGCGAGGATGACCGCATCAAGGAGTACGACGAGGTGGAGAGTCTGGTGTTCTCCCACTGCCTCCAGCACAAGATGAGCAAGCTGGTGGAGCTGTACCGGGGAGAGCTGATCCCCTCCCGGGCCTTCGCCGACGGCGGCATCCACGAGGCCATCGAAAATTACGAGGACGTGGTGTTTTACGAAATTCTGGCGGAGGAGCTGGCCCTGCGGGACATGGACGGCGAGCCCCTGACCCGGGAGAACTACGGCGCCCTCATGGACCGCATCGACGCATACCTGTCCGAGTTTGACCAGCATGGAACCGACAACATCTCTGTCGATCTGGATGAATGAACCCTGCGGGGGAGAGGAAAAGGAGAAAGAAATGTCAGAAACATCAAAAGTCTACTTTGCGGATTTCCGCTGCCCCAGCTGGCGGGAGAACCTGCCCCAGAAGCTGGCCCGCCTGATGATGACCGCGGGCTTCGGTGACATCGATATGGAGGGCAAATATGTCGCCATCAAGATGCACTTCGGCGAGCCGGGCAACCTGGCGTACCTCCGTCCCAACTGGGCCAAGGTGGTGGCGGACCTGGTGAAGTCCCAGGGCGGCAAGCCCTTCCTGACGGACTGCAACACGCTGTATGTGGGCGGTCGGAAAAACGCCCTGGACCACATTGAGTCCGCCTACGTCAACGGCTTTACCCCCTACTCCACCGGCTGTCACATTCTCATCGCCGACGGTTTGAAGGGCACCGATGAGGTGGCCGTTCCCGTTCAGGGCGGTGAGTATGTGAAGGAGGCCAAGATCGGCCGGGCCATCATGGACGCCGACGTGTTCATCTCCCTGACCCACTTCAAGGGCCATGAGCAGGCGGGCATGGGCGGCACCCTGAAAAACATCGGCATGGGCTGCGGCTCCCGGGCGGGCAAGATGGAGCAGCACAACTCCGGCAAGCCCTTCGTCAAGCAGAAGAAGTGCGTGGGCTGCCGCGCCTGCGCCAGGATCTGCGCCCACGGCGCCCCGCAGTTCGGTGAGGACGGCAAGGCCAGCATCGACACCAACAAGTGCGTGGGCTGCGCCCGGTGTCTGGCCATCTGCCCCAAGGACGCCATCCAGTGCCTGTACGACGAGGCCCCGGCCATTCTGAACAAGAAGATCGCCGAGTACACCAAGGCCGTGGTGGACGGCCGTCCCTGCTTCCACGTGTCCCTGGTGATGGACGTCTCCCCCAACTGCGACTGCCACGGGGAGAACGACGTGCCCATTGTCCCCAACGTGGGCATGTTCGCCTCCTTCGACCCCGTGGCCCTGGACCAGGCCTGCGCTGACGCGGTGCTGGCCCAGACCGCCGTGCCTGGCTCCGTGCTGTTTGATCAGGACTGCGCCTGCAACGAGGGAGACTATTTCAAAAAAGCCCACCCGGATACCGAGTGGCAGGTCTGCCTGGAGCACGCCGAAAAGCTGGGCCTGGGCACCCGGAAGTACGAACTCATCAAGATTTAATTCCCCATGGGAAGCAAAAAGCTGGACTTCCGCCTGGAAGTCCAGCTTTTTTTGCATGTTGGTCCCCGGGTCAGTCAAACAGGGCGTTGAAGCTGTCCACCACGCTGTCGGCGCCCTCGCTCAGGGCCACCAGCATGACATAATTGCCGTTGGAGACGATGCGGGAGCCACTCTTCCAGCCCTCGATGCTGGCGGGATACCAGGCGCCGCCGGGGTTGTTGTCGTCACCCACCTGATAGTCGACGCGGGCCTGGAAGATGTCCTTCACCGCCTGGACGTCGGCGGCGTTCTGCACCTCCACCAGGGCGATCTCGCCTACGGCGGCGGAGATCATGGCGGTGTACACGCCGCACTGGCTGGTCTGGATGCCGGACAGGCCAGGGTACATGGCGTCCAGCGTCTCCCCCGTCATCTCCATCATGGCGGGCCAGTTCTCTCCGCCGGTGACGGAGGTGTAGAACGCGGTCAGGTCCACCTTGCTGTCAGGCTTGCTCTGGGGCTCGTCAGCAGGCTTTTCGGCCGGCTTTTGGGCGGGCGTCTCCGGCTTTGATACGGGGACCTCCGCTGGCTTCTCCACCGGTTTACTCTCCGGCTTCTGGGTGGTGTCGGCGGGCAGATTGCTCCCCTCCGGCTCCTCCGCTGGGTCCGCGGGCAGGTTCTCCGCCGGCGTGTCCGCGTTATTTTCCGTGGTGCCGTCGGCGTTCTGGGTCTCGCTGTTCTCCTCCCCGGCTTCCAGGGTCTCCTGCGGCTGGTCCACAGTACCGTCCACATCCTCAGTGGCAGTGACCGCACCCTGTTCGGGCGTCCCTGCGTCATCCTTTCCACCGCCGCAGGCGGTCAGCGCCAGCAGCATGGCCATGGCCAGGAACAGGGCAAGCAGCTTTCTTTTCATCTTGTTTCTCCTCTTGTCTTTCGGGTATCCCCGATTTTTTCAGGACACCTGGGTGTCCTCCGCTTTTCTCTCCCTTTAGACGCAGACTCTCTATAAAAGTTCCCGGTTTTTATCAAAAAATTTTCCTCATCATGCTTGACACATGTCTTGTCCACGTGTCAAAGGCATTTTCTTTCCGTTTCCAGGATTTTCCCGCTCTGTATCTTTATACATTTCACCCAATATTGACATCTTTTTGAAAATAATATATAATCAACCTGCACAAATTCTCTTGTCTTTTCGTGACGCCTGTGTGCCAACAAGTGTCCTCGATATAGAGACAATCCAGCTCCCTAATCTGATTTGGAAAGAGGTATCGTATGAAAAAGCACACTTGCAGGGACATTTTTGTGATAGGTTTTGCGCTGTTCTCCATGTTCTTTGGTGCCGGAAATGTGATCTTCCCCCCCTATCTGGGGCTTGGCTGCGGTGCCCAGTGGTTCCTGGGCTTCGTGTGCTACTACGCCGCTGACATCGGTCTGGCTCTTCTGGCACTGTTCGCCATTCTCCGCATCGGCAGCACAGAGGGCATTACCCGCCGCATCGGCTCTCTCCCCTCCAAGCTCATGATGAGTGCCATCGTCCTGTGCATCGGCCCCATGCTGGCCATTCCCCGCACCGCCGCCACCACATACGAGATGTCCATATCGCCCCTGGTCTCCGGGTTCAGCTCCGTCCTGTTCTCCGTGCTGTTCTTCCTGCTCATCATGGTCCTGTGCCTGAAGGAATCCGCCGTGGTGGACATTGTGGGCAAGTTTTTGACCCCCGCGCTGCTGATTGGCCTGCTGGTTTTGATCGTCATGGGCATCGTCCGCCCCATTGGTCCGGTCCCTGACCGCGTCCTGGTGGACAATGTCGCCGTCACCGGCATCGAGGCCGGTTATCAGACCATGGATGTGCTGGCCGCCATGGTGTTCGGCATCATCATTCTGAAAAGCGCCCGTGACAAGGGCTATTCGGAGAAAAAGGACCAATTCCGGGTGGTGGCCGGTTCCGGCATTGTGGCCGGCGCTGTGCTGCTGGTGGTCTATCTAGGCCTGACCTATCTGGGTGTTACCACCTCCCGCTTCTTTGACCTCGCCGTGCCCCGCACCTTCCTGCTGACCGCCATTGTGCGGAACCTGCTGGGCAACTCCGGAATCATCCTGTTCGCCGTCATCGTGGCCCTGGCCTGCGTCACCACAGCCATCGCCCTGGTCAGCTCCGCCGCCTCCTATTTCTCCGATCTCTCCAAAGGGCGCATCTCCTATTCCAAGCTGGTGGTGATCATCTGCGTGTTCAGCGCCGCGGTGTCCAACTTCGGTCTGGATCAAATCGTCTCCATCGCCTCGCCCATCCTGAATGTCGTCTATCCGCCCACTCTGGTCCTGATCGTCCTGGCCTTCTTTGACAAGTACATTCAGAACGACTGGTTGTTTCGCCTGACCGCACTGGGCGCCATGGTGACCAGCATTCTGGGCGTCATCTCGGACTTCGGCGTGGAAATTCCCTTCCTCCAGTATCTGCCCTTTTCCTCCCTCGGATTCGGCTGGGTCCTCCCCGCCGTCATCTGCGGTCTGGCGGGAATGCTGATTGGCAATTCCCGCAAAATAACCGAGGCAAACCGTCTCCCCAAGGTATGATCCCCCTCTGAGTCATGATCTCCGGGCGCGAAACAAACGTTTCACGCCCGGATTTTTTTGTCCGGCTTTGCCTGCTCAAACCGGCCTCTGAAAAAATTGTTTAAGATGTCTAAAAATGTTTTTTACGACCTGAATATTTTTTATGTTATGTCTTGTTTTTCCGGCGCAAAAGCGCTATACTCGGTTCATATATCCATCAGGGGAAATCCCTGCACGGAGCCGGGGCCATGCACGGGCCCATGGGCAGTCCGGAACGCGCGTTCCGGCGCAGTTCCCCCGGTCTATCTGCCAGGCCCGCCTCGCATACTCGGAAGGAAAGGAATGGACAGCAACATGAGCAGACTCGAAGTAAAAACCCCCGGTCAGGCACAGGCTGTGGTGGAGCAGCTGTACCGGAACATGGAACGGCGGATCGCCGCCAGCCCGCCGGGCCTGTGCCCCGTGGACATGGCTCTGAATTTTCTGAATCTCTGCCAGGCTCAGACCTGCGGCAAGTGCGTACCCTGCCGCATCGGCCTGACCCAGCTCTCCAACATGATCCGGGAAGTCCTGGACGGGGAGCCCAGCATCGGCATCCTGCGCCGCATTGAAAACACCGCCCAGGTCATCGTAGACACCGCCGACTGCGCCATCGGCATCGACGCCGCCAATCTGGTGCTCATGGGTCTGAAGGGCTTCCGGGACGACTATGAGGAGCACATCCTCCACCACCGCTGCCTGGGCAGCCTGCGCAACCCCGTGCCCTGTGTGGCCCTGTGCCCCGCTGGCGTGGACATCCCCGGCTACATCTCCCTGGTAAACGAGGGCCGCTGCGCCGACGCCGTGCGGCTCATTCGCAAGGACAACCCCTTCCCCACCGCCTGCGCCTACATCTGTGAGCACCCCTGCGAGGCCCGTTGCCGCCGGAACATGGTGGACGACGCTGTGAACATCCGGGGACTCAAGCGCTATGCCGTGGACCATGCGGACAATGTGCCCCAGCCCAAAAAGGCACCTGCCACCGGCAAGTCCGTGGCCATCATCGGCGGCGGCCCCGGCGGCCTGTCCGCCGCCTACTATCTGGCCCTCATGGGCCACAAGGTCACCGTCTATGAAAAGCAGAAGCACCTAGGCGGCATGATGCGCTACGGCATCCCCAGTTACCGCCTGCCCCGGCAGAAGCTGGACGACGAGATCGCCTCCATCCTGTCCCTGGGCATCGAGGTCCACACAGAGGTGGACGTGGGCACGGACATCACCTTCGACGCCTTGAAGCAGGAATACGACTGCCTGTATCTGTCCATCGGTGCCCACACCGACAAAAAGACCGGCATTGAGGGCGAGGACAGTGAGGGCGTCATCTCCGCCGTGGAGCTGCTGCGGGGCATCGGCGACGATGAAATGCCGGACTTCACCGGCCAGAACGTGGCGGTCATCGGCGGCGGCAACGTGGCCATGGACGTCACCCGCAGTGCCATCCGTCTGGGCGCCGCCAAGGTCACCTGCGTCTACCGCCGCCGTCAGGAGGACATGACGGCCCAGCAGGAGGAGGTGGAGGGCGCCATCGCCGAGGGCGCCGAGGTCCTGACGCTCCACGCGCCGCTGAAGATCGAGGCCAATGAGGCCGGCCATGCGGTGGCCCTGTGGGCCCAGCCCCAGATCATCGGCGAGATCGACAAGCAGGGCCGCCCCCGGCCCAACACCGCCGCCGTGGAGCCCCTGCGCATTCCGGCGGACACCATCATCGTTGCCATCGGCCAGGGTATCGAGACCCACGGCTTTGAGCAGACCGGCATCAAAATCCAGCGGGGCGGAACACTGCTGGCGGACTCCAGTACCCAGCTGCCGGACATGGAGGGCGTGTTCGCCGGCGGCGACTGCGTCACCGGCCCCGCCACCGTCATCCGGGCCATTGCAGCCGGCAAGGCGGCGGCCGCCAACATCGACGAGTATCTGGGCTTCCACCACGAAATCAAGTCCGAGGTCACGGTCCCCACGCCCCGCTGCACGGACCTGCGTCCCCGGGGCCGGGTGGACGCCACGGAGCGGGACGCCTGCGAGCGCAAGGGCGATTTCCAGTGCATTGAGTGCGGCATGACGGACGAGGAATCCGCCCAGGAGTCCTCCCGCTGCCTGCGGTGCGACCGGTTCGGCTACGGAAACTTCAAGGGAGGACGTGTGGAGAAATGGTAAACTTTAAAATGAATGACCGGGAGCTGTCTGTCTCCAACGGCACCACCATCCTGAAAGCCGCCGAGCAGGCCGGCATCCCCATCCCCCATCTGTGCTATCTGAAAGACATCAACGAGATCGCCGCCTGCCGGATGTGCATGGTGGAGGTGGAGGGCACCAACCGCCTGGTCCCCGCCTGCAACACCGAGGTGGCCGAGGGCATGGTCATCCACACCAACTCCCCCCGGGTCCGGCAGGCCCGCAAGACGAACCTGCGGCTGATCCTCAGCCAGCACAACTCCAACTGCACGGTCTGCGTCCGCAGCGGCAACTGTGAGCTGCAAAGGCTCTCCCACGACCTGAACATCCACTACCAGCCCTACCAGGTCTGCCCGGAGCGGTCCAACGTGGACCTGAGCACCCCCATCGTCCGGGAAGCCAGCAAGTGCATCAAGTGCATGCGCTGCGTCCAGGTCTGCGACAAGGTCCAGGGCATGCACATCTGGGACGTGGCGGGCACCGGCTCCCGCACCACGGTGGATGTCAGCTACAACCGGTATCTGAAAAACACCGCCTGCACCTTCTGCGGCCAGTGCGTCACCCACTGCCCCACCGGCGCCCTGACGGTCCGGGACGACACCAACCGGGTGCTGCGGGCTCTGGCGGACCCCGAGATCACCACCGTGGTCCAGGTGGCCCCGGCGGTCCGGGTGGCCTGGGCGGAGGCCTTCGGCCTGTCTCCCCGGCAGGCCACCACCGGCCGCATGGTGGCAGCCCTGAAGCGCATCGGCTTTGACTACGTGTTCGACACCAACTTCGCCGCCGACCTGACCATCATGGAGGAGGGCAGCGAGTTCATCCAGCGGTTCACCCACCGGGGTAAGTACCGCTGGCCCATGTTCACCTCCTGCTGTCCCGGCTGGGTGCGGTTCCTGAAGACCCAGTACCCGTCCTACACGGAAAACCTGTCCACCGCCAAGTCCCCTCAGCAGATGTTCGGCGCCGTGGCCAAGAGCTATTTTGCCGACAAGAAGGATATCAATCCCAAAAAGCTGTTCGTGGTGTCCATCATGCCCTGCTCTGCCAAGAAGGCGGAGGCGGAGCTGCCCACCATGCGGAACGCCTTCGGCGATCCGGATGTGGACGCCGTGCTGACCACCCGGGAGATGTGCCGCCTGTTCCGCAGCGATTGCATCGTGCCCGCGGACCTGGAGGAGGCGGAGTTCGACAGCCCCCTGGGCAGCGGCACCGGCGCGGCGGTGATCTTCGGCACCACCGGCGGCGTCATGGACGCGGCCCTGCGCAGCGCCTACTATCTGGTGACGGGGAAGAACCCGGACCCGGACGCCTTCACGGAAGTCCGGGGCAGCAAGCCTTGGAAGGAAGCCACCTTCTCCATCCCCGGCGCGGGAGATGTCAAGGTGGCGGTGGTCAGCGGCCTGGCCAACACCCGGAAGCTGATGGAGGCCGTGGACAGCGGCAAGGCGGACTACGACTTCGTGGAGGTCATGGCCTGTCCCGGCGGCTGCGCCGGAGGCGGCGGCCAGCCCATCCACGATGGCGTGGAGATGGCATCCTCCCGGGGCAGCCAGCTGTGGAAGCTGGACGCCAAGGCTCTCATCCGCTTCTCCCACGAGAACCCGGACGTCCAGGAGCTGTACCACGCCTATCTCAAGAAACCCCTGGGTGAGAAATCCCACCATCTGCTCCACACGGACCACGACGCCTGGGACGCGCTGCCCGACAAGGCCTGATCGTCGATACATACAATTCGGGAGACACACCTGTTGGGATGTGTCTCCCGAATTTTTTCTGATGGGTGATAAAGGGCACCGCCAACTTGGCGGTGCCCCCTGTTTTTATGGACTGTCAGAATCCCTGGAACGGCTCGCACATGTCCATCGGAATATCCGGCCTGCTGGCCCGGATACGCTCCAGTGCCTTTTCCATGGACATCCGCTTCTCAAACAGGAAGTCCTTGTAGAACTCCCCGTCGTAGAAGGTGCGGAGACATACCATGGGCAACTGCTTGCCGCAGGTCCCAGTCACGCTGATGGCCGTGTTCCGGACCTTGATCTGGCTCATCGCCTCAAAGGGAATATACTGGTTTCCGGGAAACACCGGGAAATAGATGGCCTTGTCACTGACGCGGAACTGCTCCACCCGCACAGATGTGCGGTAATCCGCCTCCGCGTCCTCCAAAACATGATTTTGCGCCAGAGATTTCATCCCAAACAGCGCCATGGTACACGCCTCCCTCCATTTCTATTGGAAATAGTTTACACAGTTTTCCGGGTTTTGGGAATAGCAAATGCAACATTTTTATGGCAGCGCCATCCCTCCCCGCCGTTTTCTACGCACGCACCGTGTCCCGGTCCACCGGAAGCTCCGGACGGCGGGAGCGGATGCGGTCCAGCACCGCGTCGGCCTCCTTCTGGGTCTCAAACATGAAGTCCTGATAGAACTCCCCGTCATAGAAGGCCCGAAGGCACACCATGGGCAGCGTGGCGCCGCAGCAGCCGGTGACGTTCATGGAGACGGGCTTGCTCCGTGCGCGGCTCAGCGCCGCAAAGGGGAGATAACGGGTGCCGGGAAACGCCGGGAAATAGATGGCCTCTCCGCTGACGCGGTACTGTCCCGCCCGTCTGGCAGTCCGGTAATCCGCAGCGGCATTTTCCAGGGAGCAGCTCTGAGACAGGGATTTCATTGCAAAAATCGGCATATTGGGTACCTCCTTCATGTTAAGAATCGCTAATTTTCTATTATCCTACTATTTTTGTATGTAATACGCTATGACAAAAGCAACATTTTGCAAATATTTTTCCAGCAACGCATGTAAAAGCGGCCCAGTCCCCTTGGGACCGGGCCGCTCCTGACAGGCAGTTATGTTTTATTCACCCATGGGCGCGCCGCACTGGGGGCAGAACTTGCTGTCGGACTTGGCGCCGCAGATGGGGCAGGTCTTCTCCGCGGGGGCCTCTTCCACAACAGGTTCCTCTTCCTTGACGGGCTTGCTGGCCTCCAACTCTGCGATCTTCTCCTTGGAGGCGGCTACCGCGTCCACCAGTTCCCGCACGGCGTCGGGAATCTCGCCCTCATACTCGCTGACGAACCACTCGCCGATGGTGCGGTAATTCTTGTCGATCTCCTTCTGCTCACCGGCAATGGCCACGTTGATCTTGGCCACCTCAGCGGCATCTTTCGCCTTGTCAGCGGCGTCCTTTGCCTTGTCAGCCGCCACAGCGGCCACGTCCTTTGCCTTCTTGGTCAGTTCATCAAAAAAAGCCATACTGGATAACTCCTTTCACGTTCGGCCTTCCGCCGTCCCAAATTCCGTTTTTTCCCATTTTCCGGGTCTTTGAGGCTAGTATACCCCACTTTGGTGGCGAATGCAACAGGATTGTTGGATGTTTACAATTCGTTTTCAATCCAGCTCCGGGACCGCTCCACCGCCCGGCGCCACTGGGCGTAGTCCACCGCGCAGGCCGCCTCGTCCCGCCGGGGCAGGAACACGTGCTGGCTCAGCCGCAGACGCTCCAGTTCCTCCATGCTCCCCCAGACGCCCGCAGCCAGTCCCGCCAGCGCCGCCGCGCCGAAGGCGGTAGTCTCCACCTGGGCGGGCCGGTCCACCGGCAGGCGCAGCAGGTCCGCCTGGGTCTGCATCAGGATATCGCTGACGGAGGCTCCGCCGTCCACCCGCAGGGTGGTCAGCGGGCAGGGCGCGTCATCGTTCATGGCCCGCACCAGGTCCGTCACCTGGAAGGCGATGGCATCCAGCACCGCCCGGGCGATGTGGGCCTTGGTGGTGCCCCGGGTCAGGCCCACGATGGTGCCCCGGGCGTACATGTCCCAGTAGGGGGCCCCCAGGCCGGTGAAGGCCGGCACGATGTACACGCCGCCGGCGTCCGGCACGCTCTCCGCCAGACGGTCACACTCCGGCGCCGTCCCGATCAGGCCCAGCTCGTCCCGCAGCCACTGGATGGTGCTGCCGGCGTTGAACACGCTGCCCTCCAGGGCGTAGGTGGTCCGGCCGTTTACGGACCAGCCCACGCTGGTGACGAGGCCCGCCTTGGACCGCACCGGCTCCGCGCCCACATTCATCAGCGTGAAGCAGCCGGTGCCGTAGGTGTTCTTGGCCTGGCCCGGCGTGAAGCAGGCCTGACCGAACAGGGCCGCCGGCTGGTCTCCGGCGCTGCCGCAGATGGGAATGCCCGCCAGGGCCTCCAGCCCCGGAATATTCTCCGCGATGACGCCGTAGGGCTCGCTGTTGGGCCGGGGCTCCGGCAGCAGCTGCATGGGGATGCCCAGCGCGTGGCACAGGTCCTCGTCCCATTGCAGGGTGTGGATGTTGAAGAGCATGGTGCGGGAGGCGTTGGAGTAGTCCGTCACATGGACGCATCCGCCGGTGAGCTGCCAGATCAGCCAGCTGTCCACCGTGCCGGCGCACAGCTCGCCCCGCTCCGCCCGCTCTCGGACGCCGGGGACGTTGTCCAACAGCCACTTGATCTTTGTGCCGGAGAAATAGGCGTCGATCAGCAGGCCCGTCTTGTCCGTAACAGTCTCTCCCAGGCCGTCCGCCGCCAGACGGTCGCAGATGGGCGCCGTCCGGCGGCACTGCCAGACGATGGCGTTATAGACCGGCTGTCCCGTGGCCCGGTCCCACAAAATGGTGGTCTCCCGCTGGTTGGTGATGCCCACGGCGGCGATCCGCTTGGGATCGATGTGGGCGGAGTCCACGGCCTCCGCCAGCGCCCGCTTCTCCGTGGCCCAGATCTCCATCGGGTCGTGCTCCACCCAGCCGGGCTGGGGATAAATCTGGCGGAAGGGATACTGGGCCCGGGCTACGATCTCTCCGGCCCGGTTGAACAAAATGGCCCGGGAACTGGTAGTCCCCTGGTCCAGCGCGGCGACATAAGTCTCCATGGCGATGCAACCTCCTCTGGCGTTTCAGGATGCGTTGTGGTACAATTTTCTCGATGTCAGAATTATATCACAGGGAGGTTGGATTTTCCATGGTACGCAACGAATTTACCTTTCCGTCCGCCGACGGCAAGACCGCCATCCACGCCGTGGAATGGCTGCCGGAGGGAGACGTCCGGGCCGTTCTGCAAATTTCCCATGGCGTCTCCGAGTATATCCTGCGGTACGAGCCCTTCGCAGCCTGGCTGACAAACCGGGGCTTCGCCGTGGTGGGACACGACCACCTGGGGCACGGCGGCTCCGTGGCCCCCGGCAGCGCGCGCCTGTACTTCGGCCCCAAGGGCAGCTGGAACTGGGTGGTGGAGGACATCTACACCCGCCGGTCTCTGGCGGGCAGGCGGTTCCCCGGCGTCCCCTATTTCCTGCTGGGCCACTCCATGGGCTCCTTCCTGGCCCGGACCTATCTCATCCGCTACCCCGGCACGGTGGACGGCGCCGTCATCATGGGCACCGGCCAGATGACCCCGGCCGTCATCGCCGGTGGCAAAGCCTTTGCCGCCGCGGAGGCCCGCCGTCTGGGGGAGGACCAAATCAGCCCCGCGGTGGAGAAGCTGTCCTTCGGGACCTACAACAAAATTTTCGCCCCCAACCGCACCGGCTTTGACTGGCTGTCCCTCAATATGGAAAACGTGGACCGGTATCTGGAGGACCCCCTGTGCGGCGGCAGCGCCACTATCGGGCTGTTCCGGGAGATGCTGGGCGGCCTCTCCTTGATTGCAAAGCCGGAAAACCTGAAGAAGATGAATCTGAACACGCCCATTCTCTTCATCTCCGGGGCCATGGACCCGGTGGGCGACTGCGGCAAGGGCGTCCAGCGGGCGTTCCGCAGCTTCCAGAAGGCCGGGGTCCGGGATGTGTCTTTGAAGCTGTATCCGGAGCTCCGCCACGAGATTCTGAATGAGGAATGCAGGGAGACGGTCTATGAGGACGTGTTCCAGTGGCTGGTATCCAAGCTCCCGGTGGAGGCTGTTGCCCAGTAAGTCTCTGTGTCTGTCCACCGCGCGCAGGCGGCTTCTTCCACCTGCGCGCGGCCCAAAGAAAATAATTGACAAAACCGAATGGATGCACTATACTTTACTAAATCAAACCGTTGAAGCGGAGATAACGGCGAAGGTGCCTTCACAGAGAGCCCGCGTTGCTGAGAGTCGGGTAAGAAGCAGATCGTCAAATGGACCGCTGAGGGCGCAGTCAAACGCGTGGGGTTCCCGGGCGGAGTATTCTGCGACGTGCTGGCATACGTCAGTTGCCGGGGGTATGATGGTACCCTGCTAAGGGCATGGCCTCACGGCTGTGAATCAAGGTGGCACCGCGGATAAAAAGTTTTATTCGTCCTTGACAGAAGCGATATTTCTGTCGGGGGCGTTTGTTTTTTTACGCCTTTGGCAGAGCTGCCAAAGGCGTTTTCGTTTAAAGAAGGTCATACCATGAGGATACTACCCACCTTGGACCAGTTGGAAGAAATTACGGCGGGCCAATACAAGGTGCTCCCGCTCAGCTGTGCGATGCCGTCCGGCAGAAGTCATGGCGGTGCAGCATAAAGCGTATTCCATCTTCGACGTACAGTTCCACCCGGAGTTCATCATGACCCCAGGCGGAAATGCCATACTGAAAAACTTTATCGACATCAAATAAGGAGAGATGACACCATGATTAAGGAAGCAATCGTGAAAATCGTCAGCAAAGAGGACCTGACCTATGACGAGGCCTATACTGTCATGAACGAGATCATGAGCGGCGAGACCTCCGCCACCCAGAACGCCGCGTTCCTGGTGGCGCTGTCCACCAAGAGCGCCCGGGCGGAGACCACCGACGAGATCGCCGGCTGCGCCGCCGCCATGCGGGACCACGCCGTCAAGGTGGAAACCGGCATGGACGTCATGGAGATCGTCGGCACCGGCGGCGACGGCGCCCACAGCTTCAACATCTCCACCACCTCCGCCCTGGTGGCGGCGGCTGGCGGCGTGAAGGTGGCCAAGCACGGCAACCGGGCCGCCTCCTCCCAGTGCGGCACGGCGGACTGCCTGGAGGCCCTGGGCGTCAACATCCAGCAGAGCCCCGCCCGGTGCGTGGAGTTGCTGAACGAGGCGGGGATGTGCTTCTTCTTCGCCCAGAAGTACCACACCTCCATGAAGTACGTGGGCGCCATCCGCAAGGAGCTAGGCTTCCGGACCGTGTTCAACATTCTGGGCCCCCTGACCAACCCCGGCAGCCCCACCATGCAGCTGCTGGGCGTCTACGACGAATACCTGGTGGAGCCTCTGGCCCAGGTGCTCATCAACCTGGGTGTCCGGCGGGGTATGGTGGTCTACGGCCAGGACAAGCTGGATGAAATCTCCGCCAGCGCCCCCACCACCGTCTGCGAATTCCGGGACGGCTGGTTCAAATCCTATACCATCACCCCAGAGGACTTCGGCTTTGCCCGCTGCACGAAGCAGGACCTCGTGGGCGGCACCCCAGAAGAGAACGCCGCTATCACCCGGGCGATCCTGGGCGGCGAGCAGGGTCCCAAGCGGAACGCCGTGCTGATGAACGCGGGCGCCGCCCTGTACATCGCTGGAAAGGCGGAGCCCCTGCGGGCGGGCGTGGCCCTGGCGGGCGAGCTGATCGATTCCGGCAGGGCTCTGGAGACACTGGAGAAGCTGATTGAGGTCAGCAACCGGCCGGAGGCGGAAGCATGACCATTCTGGATCAGTTGGCGGACCACGCCCGGGAACGGGTCCGGGCCGCGAAAGCAATTCTGCCGCCGGAGGAGCTCCGGCGGCGGGCGCTGGCTCTGCCCAAGGGGGACTTCGCCTTTGAGCGGGCGCTGGGCAGGCCCGGCGTCTCCTTCATCTGCGAGTGCAAGAAGGCGTCTCCCTCCAAGGGCCTCATTGCGCCGGAGTTCCCCTATTTGGAGATTGCTAAGGAATACGAGGCCGCCGGGGCCGACTGCGTCTCCGTACTGACGGAGCCGAAGTGGTTCCTGGGCAGCGACGAATACCTGCGGGAGATCGCGGAGGCCGTCTCCATCCCCTGCCTGCGGAAGGACTTCACCGTGGACGACTATATGATTTATCAAGCAAAACTGCTGGGGACCTCCGCCGTGCTGCTGATCTGCTCCATCCTGACGCCGCAGCAGCTTCAGGCGTACATCGGCGTCTGCGATGAGCTGGGCCTGTCCGCTCTGGTGGAGACCCACGACGAAGCAGAGATTCAAATGGCGCTGGACGCCGGGGCCCGGCTCATCGGCGTCAATAACCGGAATCTGAAGGACTTCACCGTAGACACGGGAAACAGCAGCCGTCTCCGGGCCCTAGTCCCCACCAATGTGCTGTTTGTGGCGGAGAGCGGCGTCCGGGACGCCGGGGACGTAAAGCGTCTGCGGGAGAGCGGCGCCGACGCGGTGCTGGTGGGTGAGACCCTGATGCGGGCAGCGGATAAGCGAGCCAAGCTGGCGGAACTGCGGGGGGAAGTATGACAAAGATCAAGCTCTGCGGCCTTTCACGGCCCTGTGACATTGAGGAGGCCAACCGTCTGCTGCCGGCGTACATCGGCTTTGTGTTCGCGCCGAAAAGCAAGCGCTATGTGCCGCCGGAGACTGCGGCGGCACTGAAACAACGCCTCCATCCCTCTATTCAGGCGGTGGGCGTCTTTGTCCGGGAGGAGCCGGAGCAGGTGGCGGCCCTGCTGCGGAAGGGCATCATTGACATCGCCCAGCTCCACGGCGGGGAGGACGCGGCCTATGTCAGCGCTCTTCGCCGCCTGATGAACCGGCCCATCATCCAGGCCTTCCGCGTGGACAGTGCGGCGGACGTGGCCGCCGCGCAGGAGAGTAAAGCGGACATGATCCTGCTGGACGCCGGCAGCGGCGGCACGGGCACCACCTTTGACTGGTCCCTGCTGCGGGACATCCGGCGGCCCTATTTCCTGGCGGGCGGCCTGCACCCCGGCAACGTTCGGGAGGCGGTGGAGCTTCTGTCCCCCTATGCCGTGGATGTCAGTTCGGGCATTGAGACCGGCGGGCGGAAGGACCCGGCCAAAATGGCGGCCTTCGTCCAGGCGGTCAGAGCCGCTTTTCCAAAGTGACTGTCGTTTTGTCCGAATCGTCCGCCGCAGCCGAGATCATTTAATTTCATCAGAAGCGTCCCTGTCTCTGGACGAAAATATCCCAAAAATTGAAATCATTTTTGCTTGCGAAAGTCAATGGTTTAATGTAAAGGAGTTGTCTATACCCCTATTTATAATATTTCTCATAATAGGAAAGTCAAGACAGGCGCATATTTAGTCGCCCGTCTACCCGGAAAGTGCGAACACTTTCGATGCGTGGAATCCCAATCCGTACCTAACCCGAACCGGAATCCAGCGGAGCGAATCCGGTTCGGAAGCGAAGAAATTCCCTGTCCGGCTAAGAAGCCTCGCCGTAAGGCGGGGATTCGTGCCAAGCAGGGAATTTCTGAGCTGGTGCGGGCGGCGGGACTCGAACCCGCACACCACTGAGGTAACGGAACCTAAATCCGTCGAGTCTACCAATTCCACCACGCCCGCAGATATGAGCGGCAGGGCGTCCTGTCGCTATTTTGTTACCCTCTGTTTTTACACGGTGAGGGAACCGAGGCGGAGCCTAATGCTTGATCCGCGCTTATAAAAACAGGACGAGCCTGCTTTTATCATAGGCTGAATATGGTAAGTGATGAAACAGAAAAACCTTCACTGAGGTGACAGCACCCAAATCTCGCATGTCTACCAATTCCATCATGCTCGCATATATGCATTGCAGAGTGCGGTCAACTGCTATTTATTTTATAGGGAGTTACATCGGAAATCAAGAAGAATCTTGAAGTTCCTTTCGCATCTCATGCCTAAAGTCCAGATTAGTGTATCACACATCATGTCCAATGTCAAAATTTCCTCCTCTTCCCATTTTCTGTACGTCTATCCGCATCATCATGGGATACCTTCCCTTTTCTCTTGAACAATGCCAAAATCTGCGATACAATGACGGAGATTCTGAAAATCTCCAACTTCACGAAAAGAGGATTTGCCATGCTGACTCCCCGCGTTGCCGCCATTCACGATATGTCCGGCTTCGGCCGCTGCTCCCTGACGGTCGCCATCCCCATTCTGTCCGCTATGGGCGTGCAGTGCTGTCCCCTGCCCACCGCCTTTCTCTCCACCCACACCGGCGGCTTCGAGGGCTTCACATTCCTGGACATGACCGACGAAATGCCCAAGGTCGCCGCCCACTGGAAATCTCTGGGGCTGGACTTTCAGGCTATTTACAGCGGTTTTCTGGGCAGCGAGCGGCAGATCGGCATCGTGGAGGATTTTATCCGGGACTTCCGGAGGGAAGATACCGTGGTGGTCGTGGACCCGGTGATGGGGGATCACGGGGATGTCTACCAGACCTACACCCCCGGCATGTGCGCCGGAACGGCCCGTCTGGCGGAGCAGGCCGACGTCATCACTCCCAACCTGACGGAGGCGGCGTTGCTGCTGGGAGTCCCCTATCACGACCTTCCCGCCGGGGAGGCCGGCTGCCGGGAGATCGTGGAACGGCTCAGCCTGGACGGCCGCCGCTCCGTGGTGCTGACCGGTGCCTCCGGGGCGCCTGACCTGACGGGGGCCATGTGTCTGGACGCCCGGACAGGCCATGTGGAGGCGGTCCAGACCCGCCGGGTGCCCCAGGAGTTCCACGGCACCGGCGATGTGTTCGCCAGCGTTCTCACCGGCGCGCTGGTCCGGGGCAAGTCTCTGACGGACGCCGCCCGGGAGGCTGTGGAATTTGTCAGAGCCTGCGCGGAACGGACCGCTCAGGTGCAGCTCCCCATGCGGGAGGGCGTGGACTTCGAGCCTTTGCTGGGCCTGCTGACAGGAGGTAACCCATGAATCCCTCACTCCCTTCCCTGCGGAAAGTGAATGTTCTCTTCACCCTGGTGCAGATGTTCTACTGGGCCGCTTTCGCCGCGTTTGCCGGCTACCAGACGGCTCTGCTGCTGGACCGTGGCTTCACCAGCGGCGACGCTGGCACCCTCGCCGCCGTCCGCTGTCTGGCCGGCATCATTGCCCAGCCTCTGCTGGGCGGCTGGGCGGACCGGCACCCGCAGATTCCCTTGAAGAACATTCTGCGGGTATGCCTGACAGCCGGGCTGATCGTAAACGCCATCTTCTACCTCACCCGCCCCGGCTTTTTCGGAACGGTAGTCATCTTTTTGACACTGGGTGTTCTGGAACTGAACATCTATCCCCTGCTGGACTCCATGGCGGTCCAGTTCATCAACGTCGGCCTGGACGTGAATTACAGTCTGGGCCGCGGTCTGGGGTCCTTCTCCTACGCCGTCTCGTGCGTGATCCTGGGCCGCCAGTCCACAGCTTTCGGCGTACAGACCGTACTGCTGACCCACATAGCACTGCTGCTCCTGCTGATCGTGACCATCACGGTCTACCCCACCGCGCCACGAACCGCCCCGGCATCCTCCGGCGGTGTGGAACACCCCCACTCCGTCTGGCACATTCTGAAAAGCAGCCGCTCCTTCACCTGGATGTTAGTTGGCGTCTTTCTCTCCATGGCGGCGGTGATGCCCATCGTGAATTTTATGATCAACATCG
The DNA here is from genome assembly GCA_945864305.1 of uncultured Clostridia bacterium. GTDB lineage: Bacteria > Bacillota > Clostridia > Oscillospirales > Oscillospiraceae > Oscillibacter. The sequence goes on from CAMBAJ010000015.1 coordinate 29,279, forward strand.
TCACGGACCGGGGCGGAAACGAGACCCATCTGGGTCTGGCCCTGTTTCTGATGGGCGCCTCCGAGCTTCCGGCGGCGCTGCTCTTTCCCCACCTGTGGCGGCGTCTGGGCAGCCGGGGCATGATGGTGCTCTCCGTTACGTTCATGGCCTTGAAGCCCCTGATTTTTCTGCTGACGCCCTCCCTGGGCTGGGTCCTGGCGGTGCAGCCCATTCAGATGCTTGGATACGGCCTGTTCACCCCCGCCTCGGTCTACTATGCCAACGAAAACGTCTCTCCCGCGGACCGGGTCCGGGGCCAGACGGTCATGATGATGGCCTCCAACGGCCTGGGCGGTATGGCGGGCAATCTGATTTCCGGCTACGCCATCGACTTCGGCGGTGTCAACGCCATGCTGGGGCTGTGTGCTGCCATCGGTGCCGTGGGCATCGTCTGCGCGGTGTACGCCGCCCGCCTTACGGGAAAATCTGAAAGCCGCGCATAAGCATGAACTTCTGCTTGGATGCAGAGAAACCGGACAGTCCAGATGGACTGTCCGGTTCCTTTTTCAGTCTCTTTTATTTTCCGGCCTTGCGGTCTTTTTCGATCAGGAGCTTCAGACCCTCCACCGCCACCTTCACCGAGGTAGTGGTATCCTCGCTCATCTTCTGGTCCAGACCGGCGGCCTCCCGCTCCTGGTTCCACACCACATGGAAACAGGAGCCGCAGCGGCAGCCTAGGGCCGCCGCCACCACGAACAGCGCGGCGGACTCCATCTCGCTGGCCTTGACGCCCAGGCGCTTCCAGCTCTCCCACTTTTGTTTCAGTTCGTAGTAGACGGGAGAGGCCGCGGGGTCATGCTGGCCGTAAAAGCTGTCCTTACACTGGACGATGCCCGTATGTAACGGCAACCCCAGGGCCCGGGTGGCCTGGGCCAGACACTCGGCGATCTCAAAATCCGCCACCGCAGGGAACTCGATGGGGGCATACTCCAGGCTTGTGTGCTCAAAGCGGATGGCGCCGGTGGCCACCACGATATCGCCGGACTGGACATTCAGGTCGATGCCACCGCAGGTGCCGGTGCGGATGAAGGTGTCCGCGCCGCATTTGTGGAGCTCCTCCATGGCGATGGAGGCGGAGGGACCGCCGATGCCCGTAGAGCAGGCGGTCACCTTCTCGCCCAGCAGGGTGCCGGTCCAGACGTTGAACTCCCGGTTATAGGCCACCTGCTTCGCGTCATCAAACAGCGCGGCAATGGCAGGGACCCGCCCCGGGTCGCCGGGCAGAATGCAGTAACGGCCCACGTCGCCGGGGGCACAGTGGATGTGAAACTGTTTTTCCAGTTCTTGCATACGGTTCACCTCATCCTCGTTTTTTCTCAAGTATAGCAGGTTTGTGCGCCGGTTGCAATCTCCCCGGCGCTCCGCTGTCAGCGCAGCGTCACCACGGTCACGCCGCTCTCGCCCTCGCCGTAGACGCCCAGGCGAAAAGACTTGACCGCCCTGTTCCGCCGCAGGATATCGTGGACGGCCTTCCGCAGGGCGCCGGTGCCCTTGCCGTGGATGATGGTCACGGTGTCCAGATGGCCCATGACGGCGGCGGAGAGGAAGTTCTCCACCACGCCCTCGGCCTCCAGCGTCTCCAACCCCCGGATATCCAGCTCCCGGGCCGCGGAGGTCCGCAGCTGCCGGGCCGCGTTGTGACTGATGGATACTACCGCCTTCTTCTTTTGCGCCGCCCGCTCATCATCCTCAATCAAGCGGACCTCATCGGCTTTTGCCTTCATTTTCAGCGCGCCGGCCTTCAGCTGCAGCGTGCCGTCCTTACCCACGGACACCACCTCCGCCGGCTGCCGGACACCGGGAATCTCCACCAGATCGCCCTCCCGGATGGGACGGCTGGGCTTGGGGATGGGCTCCTGCCGGGCGTCCCGCTTGGAGACGGCGTCCTCCGCCTCGTTCAGCTTCCGGCGCAACTCCGCCTGGGCCTCGTTGGCGTTGGCGGCCCGCTCCGCTCTGGCCTGGGCCTTCCGCATTTCAGAGAGCTCCGCGAACACCTGGTCCGCCGTGGAACGGGCGTCCCGCAGGATGCGCTTGGCCTCCGCCTCGCCCCGGCTGCGGGCATTCTCCTTGGCCCGCTCCATCTGCTCCCGGAACTCCCGGGCACGTCTAGCGTCCTCCTCCCGCTGCCGGTACAGGCGGTTGGCCTCCTGCTCCCGCTTCTCCAGGGCCTGCCGCTTGGCCTCCAGTTGGGTCAGGATATCCTCAAAGCGGACGCTCTCGCCGCTCATCTGGACCTTGGCCGCCTCGATGACCTCGTCCGGCAGGCCCAGCCGCTTGGAGATGGCGAAGGCGTTGGACTTGCCGGGAATGCCGATCAGCAGCCGGTAGGTGGGGCTCAGGGTCTCCACGTCGAACTCACAGGAGGCGTTCTCCACACCCGCCGTGGTCATGGCGAAGGTCTTGAGCTCCGCGTAGTGAGTGGTAGCCGCCACCCGGGCCCCCATGGCACGGACGTGCTGGATGACCGCGATGGCCAGCGCCGCGCCCTCCACCGGGTCCGTACCGGCGCCCAGCTCGTCAAAGAGAATCAAGCTCTTGCTGTCCGCCTCCCGCAAAATTGACACGATATTGGTCATATGTGCTGAGAAAGTGGACAAATTCTGTTCAATGCTCTGCTCGTCGCCGATATCCGCCAGCACCCGCTCATAGACGGAAATAGCGCTGCGGTCCCCCACCGGGATGTGGAGGCCGCACTGGGTCATCAGCGTCAGCAGGCCCAGGGTCTTGAGGCTGACGGTCTTGCCGCCGGTGTTGGGGCCGGTGATGACCAGGGTGTCGAAGGTGTCTCCCAGCTCGATGTCGATGGGCACGGCCTTTTTGGCATCCAGCAGCGGATGCCGGGCCCGCCGCAGGTGGATGGCCCCGTCCCGGCGAATCTCCGGGCGCACGCCGTCCATCTTGTAGCTGAGCTGGCCCCGGGCAAAGATCAGGTCCAGATGGACCAGCGTGTCGTAGTCCCACTGGATATCCTCCCGGTGGGCCGCCGCTTCCGCGGACAGCTCCGCCAGTATGCGCTCGATCTCCTTCTGCTCCTTGGCCTCCAGCTCGATCAGCTCGTTGTTGGCCTGGACGACGCCCATGGGCTCCACGAACAGCGTGGCGCCGGAGGAGGAGATGTCGTGGACCAGACCCGGCAGATCGCCTTTGTGCTCTGCCTTTACCGGCACCACAAAGCGGCCGTCCCGCTGGGTGATGATGGTCTCCTGCAAAATTTTCCCGTAGGTGGGAGAGGAGATGATCTTCTGCAAAATCTGGCGGCTCTTGGCCTGGGCCGCCCGCATGTGCCGCCGGATATCCGCCAGCTCCGTGCTGGCCGCGTCGGCGATGGTGTCCTCGTCCACGATACAGCGCTTGATCTTCTCCTCCAGGAAACGGTTGCCGTGGAGGGACAGAAACAGGTGGTCGATGGCCGTCTTTTCCACCGCCTCGTCGTTGAAGTACTCCTTGGCCCGCCGGGCGGCGGTCAGCAGGCCGGCGATGGTCAGCAGCTCCCGGGTGTTGAGACTGCCGCCACGGTCCGCCCGGTCCAGCGCCTCCGCCACCGGCTTCACGCCGGAAAAGGACGGTGCGCCATGGAGGCCGATCATCGCCCGGGCCGCGCCGGTCTGGTCCAGCAGGCGCAGGACCTCCTCCGGTTCCGTCTCCGGCCGGACCCGCAGAGCCCTGGCCTTGGCCTCGGCGCTGACGGCCTGATCGCTCAGCAATTGCAGCACTCTGGGCAGCTCCAAGGTACGGATGGATTTGTCAAACAGTTCGCTCATATTCATTCCTCTTCGTATAATCTCTCGTCATTATACAAGATGTTATCTATTTTGGCGGATTTTCCACTGGCTGGAGGCTCTTATAGAAGTCCAGCGTCCGGAATCCCCGCTCCAGCTGTGCCGCCGCGAAGGCCTCCGCGGCATCGGACAGGCGCTTCAGCGCCTTTTCCCCCAGCGTGAAGGAATACAGCCGTTTCGGGTCCCCGTACACGATATGCCGCAGAGCGGCCAGGGAGCTGGGGCACAGCGGCATGGACAGCGACCGCTCCTGGACGCCGCAGGTCCCGCACCGCAGGACCCCCTGCACCACATCCAGCATCGGCTGCTCCGGGTCCGGATTTCCGCAGTAGGCACAGCTGTCCGCCAGCGGCTCATAGCCCGCCAGACAGAGCAGCTTGAGCTCAAAGGCGGGTTTCACCAGCGCCGCTGGCTTTCCCAGCGCCGCCAGCGCATACAGGCCGTTCAGAAGGTGCCGCAGCAGCTCGGGCGCAGGCGTGTCCTCCGCCGTGACGGCCTCCGTCAGCTCCGCGAAGTAGAACCCCAGCGCCATGGCGTCCAGGTCCTTCCGCAGACCATTGAACAGCTCCAGGGTGGAGCCCTCGTTGGCGTAGTACCAGTCGCCCTTTTGATACAACGTCCACTCGGAGTAGGCCAGGGACTGGGCACAGGCGGCGTACTTGCAGCTCTTCCGGCGGGCGCCCCGGGCGATCACCGGTATTTTGCCGCATTTATCGGTTAAAACAGTCAATATTTTGTCTGTTTCTTTGGTCTCTGTCTCCCGCAGGACAATCCCGCGGGCCACGATGTACGGCGTTCCCGCCACGTGCTCACCACCTTATGTACGGGGGAGAAGCTCCCCCGCTGCTCACAGGATGGGAGGCAGCTGGTCCCCTCCATCCTCCAGTTTCCGGTAGAGCATGTAGGCCAGCGGCTCTCCGGTCATGCAGAACAATTCCCAAAACGGCTCGGCTTCCATGGCGCAGACCTCCTTTTGGGAATAGTCTGCGAAATACGTCGAATCTTATAGCTGGGAATCTTTGCAGATATTCAATAAATGTCAGCCGCAGTCAGTCGTCGTTGTAACCAAAGGACCGCACATAGTTGATATTGTCACGCCAGTTCTCCTTGACCTTGACCCAGGTCTCCAGGTACACCTTGGTGCCCATGAACTTCTCCATGTCGTGGCGGGCCATGGTGCTGATCTTTTTCAGCATGGCGCCCTGCTTGCCGATGATGATGCCCTTGTGGCTGGCCTTTTCGCAGTAGATGGTGGCGTCCACGTCGATGACGCCGGAGTCCCGCTCGGAGAACTTGGTGATCTCCACGGCGGTGCCGTGGGGAATTTCCTTATCCAGGCACAGCAGCAGCTTCTCCCGGACGATCTCCCCCATCACCTGCCGCTCCGGCTGGTCGCTGGTCTGGCCGTCGGGGAACAACTGGGGACCCTCGGAGGCGTATTTCCGCAGTTCCTTCATCAGGTCCTCCAGGCCGTCGCCGGTATGGGCGGAGATGGGGATGATGGCGTCGAAGCCGTCCCAGGCCTCGTTGTAGGCGGCGATGACCGGCAGCAGCGCCGCCGGCTCCACGGTGTCGATCTTGTTGATGCAGAGGATGGCGGGCAGGTGCTCCTCCTTGATGCGCTCGATCAGGGCCAGCTCCGGCGCGCCCACATGGGCGATGGGCTCCACCAGCAGCAGGGCGCAGTCCACGTCGGAGAGGCTGGAGGTGACGACCTTCACCATGTAGTCTCCCAGGGCGGACTTGGGCTTGTGGAGGCCGGGGGTGTCCAGCAGGATATACTGGGTGTCCTCCCGGTTCACCACGCCGTAGATGCGGTTCCGGGTGGTCTGGGCCTTGTTGGAGACGATGGCGACCTTCTCGCCCACCAGAGCGTTGGTCAGGCTGGATTTGCCCACATTGGGGCGGCCGCAGACGGTAATCATAGCGACGTTTTTGATGTCAGACATAGGTGATCCTCAACTTTCTTTTTGTTAAGCGTTTTTTGTATGAACTGTCCCCCTCGGGGACAGGAGTACACATGTTATACCAGCATCTTTTTCAGATACTGTCCGGTGTAGCTGGCCTCGCAGGCAGCCACGTCCTCCGGCGTACCGGTGCAGACGATGGTGCCGCCGCCATCGCCGCCCTCGGGGCCCAGATCGATGAGCCAGTCGGCGCACTTGATGACGTCCAGGTTGTGCTCGATGACCACCACCGTGTTGCCGTTGTCCACCAAGCGCTGGAGGACTTCCAGGAGCTTGCGCACGTCATCGGTGTGGAGGCCCGTCGTCGGCTCGTCCAGGATATAGATGGTTTTGCCGGTGGCCAGCTTGGAAAGCTCGGTGGCCAGCTTCACCCGCTGGGCCTCGCCGCCGGACAGCTCCGTGGAGGGCTGGCCCAGCTTCACGTAGCCCAGGCCCACGTCCTGAAGGGTCTGCAATTTCTTCCGGAGCTTGGGCAGGGCGGAGAAGAACTCCACGCCCTCGTCCACGGTCATGTCCAGCACGTCCGCGATGTTCTTGCCCTTGTAGTGGACCTCCAGGGTCTCCCGGTTGTACCGCTTGCCCTTGCAGACCTCGCAGGGGACGAAGATGTCCGGCAGGAAGTGCATCTCAATTTTCAGCACGCCGTCGCCGGAGCAGGCCTCGCACCGGCCGCCCCGGACGTTGAAGCTGAATCGGCCCGGGCCGTAGCCCCGGCTCTTGGCCTCCTGGGTGGAGGCAAACAGGTCCCGGATATCGTTGAACAGGCCCGTGTAAGTGGCGGGATTGGATCGGGGTGTGCGGCCGATGGGGCTCTGGTCGATGTTGACCACCTTGTCCAGGTATTCGATGCCCTCGATGCGGTCGCACTTACCGGGGTGGACCTTCATACGCATCAGGTCGGCTCCCAGGCGCTTGAACAGAATCTCATTCACCAGAGAGGACTTGCCGCTACCGGAGACGCCAGTGACAACGGTGAAGGTCCCCAGAGGGAAGTCCACGTCCACATGGCGGAGGTTGTTCTCCGCCGCGCCGATGACCCGCAGGAATTTTCCGTTGCCGGGACGGCGCTGGGCCGGGACGGGAATTTTCTTCTTGCCTGAGAGGTACTGGCCCGTCAGGGAATTGGGGTTGGCCATGACCTCCTCCGGTGTGCCGGCGGCCACCACCTCGCCGCCGTGGATGCCGGCGCCGGGGCCTATGTCGATAAGATAGTCAGCGGCCCGCATGGTGTCCTCGTCGTGCTCCACCACCAGCAGCGTGTTGCCCATGTCCCGCAGGTTCCGCAGGGTGGCCAGCAGCTTGTCGTTGTCCCGCTGGTGCAGGCCGATGGAGGGCTCGTCCAGAATATAGAGGACGCCCATCAGGGAGGAGCCGATCTGGGTCGCCAGACGGATACGCTGGCTCTCGCCGCCGGAGAGGGTCCCGGCGCTGCGGCTCAGCGTCAGGTAGCCCAGGCCCACGGACTGCAAAAAGCCCAGCCGGGAGCGGATCTCTTTCAGAATGCGGTCGGCGATCAGGTGCTGCTGGTTGGTCAGCTCCAGCCTGTCCATCCAGGCCAGCTCGTCCACCACGGACATCTGGGTGTAGTCGTGGATGTTCATGCCGCCCACCGTCACCGCCAGGGACTCCTTTTTCAGGCGCATCCCCTTGCAGGTGGGGCAGGGGCACTCCGCCATCATCTCCTCCAGCTCCCGCTTGCTGGCGTCGGACTGGGTCTCGGTGTAGCGGCGCTCGATATTGTTGCAAATGCCCTCAAAGGGCTGGTACAGCACGCCCTTGCCCCGGGGCTGGTCGTAGTGCAGCTCCAGCTTCTCGCCCTTGGTGCCGTAGAAGATGATGTCCCGCACCTCCTCCGTCAGCTCGTCCCAGGGGGTGGAGAGGGAGAAGTGGTACTTCTTCGCCAGGGCGTCGAAGTACATCCGGGAGATGCCGTCGGACCGGATATTACCCCAGCCGCTGGCCTGAATAGCTCCCTCCAGAATGGACAGCTTGCCGTCCGGCACGATGAGGGCAGGGTCTACCTTCAATTGGATGCCCAGGCCCGTACAGGTGGGGCAGGCGCCGAAGGGGTTATTGAAGGAGAACATGCGGGGGGTCAGCTCCTCGATGAAGATGCCGCAGTCCTCACAGGCGTAGTTCTGGGAGAACACCAGGTCTTTTTCCTCCCGCAGGAGGTTGATGATAACCAGCCCGCCAGAGAGGCCGGAGGCCGTCTCCACGGAGTCCGTCATCCGCTGCTGGATATCCGGGCGGATGATGAGGCGGTCCACGATGACCTCGATATTGTGCTTCTTGTTTTTCTCCAGCTTGATGTCCTCGTCCAGCTCATACAGGTTGCCGTCGGCCCGGACGCGGACGTAGCCGGAGCGCTTGGCGTCCTCGAACACCTTGGCGTGCTCGCCCTTCTTGCCCCGGATGACGGGGGCCATGACCTGGATGCGGGTGCCCTCGGGCAGGGCCAGCACCTGGTCGATGATCTGGTCGATGGTCTGCTGTTTGATCTCCTTGCCGCACTTGGGGCAGTGAGGCGTGCCCACCCGGGCCCACAGCAGGCGGAGGTAGTCGTAAATTTCTGTCACCGTGCCCACGGTGGAACGGGGGTTTTTCGACGTGGTTTTCTGGTCGATGGAGATGGCCGGGGAAAGGCCCTCGATATAGTCCACGTCGGGCTTGTCCATCTGGCCCAGGAACATCCGGGCGTAGGAGGACAGGGACTCCACATAGCGGCGCTGGCCCTCGGCGTAGATGGTGTCGAAGGCCAGGGAGGACTTGCCGGAGCCGGACAGGCCCGTCATGACCACCAGCTTGTCCCGGGGGATGGTGACATCGATATTCTTCAGATTATTGGCGCGGGCGCCTTTGACGATGATTTTATCCTGCATAGACGAAGGGTTCTCCTTTTTTACAAGATGCAGTGTTGGCCGCCGGGCAGGCGGTGCGGGGGTGTCCCCCCTCGGGGGGGACGAGGAAATGAACCCCCCATTTTCTTTTCGGTCTTGCCGAAAAGAAAACGGGCCGTTCACGGTCCAAAAGAAAAGGCGCTAAGGCCCAAATCCTTCCCTTCGGTCAGGTATGGGCAAAACGGGGGTCGAGCGAGACGGTGCCCCTGTAAATCGATGGTCTCCTACCGGGTGCGCTCGGGTCTGTGGGAACAGTGAGAGTGCTTCCCCGCATTTGGGGGCGTGGGTGCTTCTTTCGGGGTGGTCGTCGAATGGACTGTTCTTCTCTTTCCGCGCTCCCCGCTTCGCTCAGCGCTGCCGGGGTAGAAAATTGAGA
>CAMBAJ010000016.1 GCA_945864305.1 uncultured Clostridia bacterium
TGCCTTAATGACACATACCCCTTTTGTCAGCAACCCTTGTCCGGCAACTGCCATAATAGTATTTGTTTCTCAAAACCTGTTTTATGGACAACTATCACACGGTGCCTCTTTTTCTTATTTTACCAGCCTCGGCATGGTAATGTCACTACTTTTCTTCTCAAACGGATTCCAAACTTCCCCGTTCTCATCCGTCAACCTCGGCATGGTGAGGTCCTGCGGCTGAGAATTGGCTCCCCGCAGCAGCTTCAATGCCTCTTCCCGGCTCCGTCCCACGCTCTTCCCGGAGATCCACGGTGCATCATCCAGCGTGCTCTCCTTATACCCTGCGGCATAGTAGAGGGCCGTTTTCTGGACGTTGGAAATATCCATGGCGTCGATGGCTGCCAGGACTTTTGACTTCTTGCTCCCGGAAACTGTCTTTCCGAACACCTTATCAGCAGACAGTCCATCTGTGGCCCGCTTGAACTCCAGGAACTTGGCTGGAGAGATGCCGGCGGCATAGGCCGTCTCCAGCTTCTCATATTCGCTGTCTTCCATGATTCCTTCCAGAACCTTCATCTGCTCCCGTTCGGAAAGCGCCTTGTTCTGAACAACAGCTTCATACTTCTGCAAATTACTCACGCTGTCTTTTCCTACCTCCGGCCGGAGGTCTCCCAACATCATTGCCATGTCCTCTGCCTTACTCGCGCTCAAACCTGCATCTGTCATTTTGTTGTAACGGTCTGCCTTTGCTGGAATTTGGCTATAAAATTTCAGTGTATCTTCCACCACAGTTGCCTGCTTTTCACTCACTCCGCTTCTATCAATCCACGCAGCGAATCTTGTTGCCTGCTCACTGGCTTTCATACTGTCCTGATCCTGCAAATTCAAGTATTCAACATAAGCTGCCTCGGCCTGATCCCACGTCAATCCCGCATTCATCATTTTTTTCAGTTTATCCGGCCAAGTATCATCTTTATCAGCGACAACATCATAGCAAAGTCTAAGTTTTTCCTGGTCTGTCAGCAGCGATTCTGTAATCACCTCTAATTTTCCGACGTTATCTTTCTGCGCTCGAATTTTCTGAATAAGGTTAAAAGCCTCTGTCCTATTGATACCGCGCTTTGCCATTTCCTGCACAACTTGAGTCTGCTTCGCCGTAAGGCCGCTGTCTCCGGAAGCGTAGAAGTCCCTGGTCTCAGACAGTCCGGAATTCCCGAACAGCACCGCCTGTGCCCATTTCCCCGGCGTCTGCTCCACCGGATACTGCAACCGCTGCTTGTCCCCGTATCCGTAGGCCCTGCCGCCCTGCAGCATGGTGCTGATGCCCTGGGCCGTCTTCTGGATCTGCCGTCCGCCTGGCAGCAGTGTGCTGCCCAGCTCCAGCAGACTCCCGCCGATCTCTCCGGCAGACTTCTCCTCTGCCGTCAGGGCCTTTCCGACGCCCTGTACCGCCTCTGCCATGTTGGCGAACGGCATCGTCTGGTCGCCGATGCCTAGCAGGCCCATACCATTTCTTAAGAATGGAACATCATTAGACATATTAGAAAGAGTATCTTTTGCCGCAGCGCCCCAGTCGAAGGGCCGCAGCTCCTTCTCATCGTCATCATCCAGCAACCCTTCCCCGAACATGGCCTTCCACCCGGCGTTCAGCAACTGCTTTAATCCCTCGTTGGTTGTCATGCCGAAGCCGGAGGACACAAAGTTGGCGATGTAGCCCAGCACATCGAAGGGCGCCGGCGTGCCTCCATAGACGGCCTCCGCCGCCCGGTTCAGCAGGAAGGCGGACACCAGTCCCCTGGTCACCACCGTAGCCACCGCCCGGGTGACAGCCTTCTTCCCGTGGGTCTTCTCGATGTTCCGGTACTTGTATGGCAAATCCTGACTCAGATGCTCCCAGCTGTTCATGGCCTCCACCTGGAACATGTGCAGCATTTGGTTCACCAAGTTCTTGCTCTCGAAGGCCATGGGACGGCTGCCCTTTATCCGGGAGGCCATGATCTGCGTGGCCCAGCGGTCCGCCTCCAGCATGGCCACCTCGGATGGCTCCCCCTCCGCCACCAGCTGGTTGTACTTGCTCTGGACCGCCAGTGCAGATACCATGCTGTCCATGATGTCCGCCGGCTTGAACATAGCGGATACCATTCTGTCAAATTTGCTGTCGTTGGCCGTCAGGTACTCAATGCCCTTTTTCCCCGTCAGCAGGTCGCTCTGGTCAAACAGCGCCGTCTCCTTGATATTCCACAGCTTCCCCCGTGTGCTTTTTGCCAGGTCCGCCGCCGCCTTGGCGATGTACTTCCCGTCCACCTCCGCCGCGATCTGCGCCAGCTGGGAACTCTGGTTCAGCACGGAGGACACGTTCCCGGCCACCTGGGCCCGCCCGAAGGCAGCCACCAGCTTGTTGCCGGCGTTGAGGCTGGTACGGCCCGCCATGTACTCCATGCCGCGGTCCGCCATGCTCTGCTTGCCCGCCAGGAGGTTGGCGTAGTTGTCGATGTACTTCACGAACTCGCCGTACTTCGTCACCTTGGTCACGTTGTCGTACAGCTCGTCGATGTACTCGTCCATCATGGCCTTTGCGTCCTGATAGGTGAGCTTGGTCCCCTCGGAGATCTTCCCGGCGTCCTTCAGCACTTCCGTCTGGGTGCGCAGGTCCGCATAGCGCAGGCTCTCCGCGTGGTCGATGGCGTTGTTGATCTCCTCCGGTCCGTAGGTCTTCCGCAGGTACCTGGAGACACCCCGCAGGCGGGCGATATCGTCTGTGTGATAGAAGATGTCACCCAGATAGCTGACATAGGACTCATAGCCCTTTGCCACGTCATAGTCCGTCTTATCCCCGACACGGGACTGGAAGAAGGGATTCCACCGCTTCCCGGGCTTGTAGTCCGCCGTCAGGCCGGAGATGGAGGTGGGCAGACTGGAGGCGTCCGTGTTGACGCCCATGGAGCGCAGGGCGCTCATCAGCTTGTTCTGGGTGTCCACGCCCTGCATGTGGGGCGCGTAGCCCTTTATGAAGCCGATGGTGCCGTACCCGTGTGCCGTCAGGAAGTCGTTCACCGCGTCATAGAACAGGTCGTACTGCTCCGCGTATTTCTGCACGGCGTTGTTGATCTTCACGCTGTCCAGCTCCCCGGATTCCAGCCACTCCTGATTCTGCATCCAGCGGGCCAGCTGCTGGGCAAGGCCCCGCTCCTCGGCGTTCAGGCTGAACTCCCTGGCGGTGTCTACCGGGTCCTTCCCCATGCGGATGTTCTCCGCCGCGTTCCGGATGCCCTGTGCCACCTCCATGGAGGCCACCGTCTCTTCCACAAAGCGGTCCTCCATGATCTGCTGCACAATGGCCCGCTCTTCCTTGGTCAGCTCGCTGCGCTGTCCCTGGCTGTCCTCAAAGGTCCGCACCGCGTCCAGCTGCCGCTGGATGAAGCGCATCTTCCCGGCCTCGTTCTGCTGCACCGGATAGATGTACTTCTCGTTGATGATCTCACCCTGCCGGTCTCCGAAGATGTTCCGCATGACCCGCTCCGGGGTCCGCTCGTTCATCTTCAGCATGGAAATGGGCTTGAAGCCGCCCTCGTCCTTGAACAGCTCCGCCGCCATCTGCTCATTTTGTGCCCGAATCTGACGGCCCCGCTCCCGGACGCCGTCCACGGTCTTGTAGCTGTTCTCCGCCGTGTAGTAGTCCGCCAGCTCCGTCACGGTGGCCCGTCTCATGGAAGCCGGGATATCCTCCACGGTGTAGTCACCGTTGGCAATGCCCTTTGCGAACAGCTTTTCGCTGCGGGTAGGCTGCAGCCTGGCCTCCGCCTGGCGTCTGGCCTTGGTGGTGGCTTTCTTTCCCTGGTCCGCGCCCCGCAGGAAGTCCGTGTTGGTGTAGTCTCCCTGGTCTCCCACGACCTTCGGTCCTCCCAGCCGCTCCACCGGCGTCTGTTCCGCCGCCTGCTGCGTTTTCTGACTCTCCGCACGCTTCTCAGCAGACCGACGCTCCAGCTCCAGGTCCTGCTGCGTCCACCCAACTTTTGGTCCCTGATCAAATCCGGAGATCCCCATCTGCCCAGAGGTTCCAGGCTCCACGCCGTCCCGCTGGTTCTGCACCAGCTCACTGAAGGACCGGCCCATGGAGAACTGCCCATCATCCAGCTTCGGCATAATAACATCTGTCGAACGGTTATTCTTGACTTCCTGGACCTGGCGAAGTAAACTAAGTACAGAAGGAACATCGCCTCCGGGATTTCCGCTTTTGCGGCCCCCGGTCTTGAAGGGCGTTGTTCCTTTTTCCGTCAGCAGGACTTCATGCAGATAGAAGCTGTTCTCCTTCTGACTGCGGGTCAGGACCACTCCAGCCAGATAGGTTTCCCCCTGAATCGTGATGGGCGCCGCCACGACAGCGGTATCATATCCACGGCCTTTCCAGTTGGTCTGATAGTCAATGACCCGTCCATTTTCAAGGACACTTGGCACCGCTGCGAACGCAGCGGCTTTTTTTCTGCCGATACCGTGGGCGATATCAGACTTCGCGCCGCTTCTGCTCAGCTTGACGTCTCCCAGCTGCGGGTTGAACACCATATTTCCAAGGCTGTCAAAGTAATTGGTGACCTGCGTCACAAGGTCTACTTCTCCCTTTGCGAATTCCGTCCCCTGCACAGCAGCCACAGGCTCCATACCTGCCACAGTCTGAATCCCTTGAAGCACAGCATCCTCGCCGATCACGCCCGGGATGTAGTCCATAGCTGCTCCGGCCCTGTCCGCGAACACGGTATTTTCATCGCCCAGCGTCGGCATCTTCAGCTCCCGCTGCTCCGGCGTCAGCTGCCGCCGCGCCGCCGCGTCCCTGGCCTCTATCTCTCCCGCAGTATTTCGGTAAAGCTCCTCTGCTCTCCTGATGCTTCCCTCCGGACGATTTGCTTCCCAGTATTCCGGATTTGCTCCTCCTGTGAACCCCTCCGCCTGCTGTATGGCATGCTGCACCTCATGTACGATCACATCCTCCGGCTGATCCCACAGGAAGGTGTTCATCACGACAGTATTGCTCTTTGGGTCAAAGTACGCGTTCTGGCCCATCTCCAGGTTCTCGAACCGCACATTGACATTCTTCAGCTCCGGATACGCCTCAAACAGGGCGTCATGCTGGATGTAGTCTCCAAGCTTGGACGGCTTCACCACTCCCCTGGTGGCCGCCGTCAGGCTCCGCAGCTCGTCCATCTCTGCCTGGCTCATATCCCCGTACAGCAGCTTGTTCTCCAGTTCCCTCCGCCGAACCATGTCCGGATTCTCCGTGAAGCCCCGGCGGTCATACCGCATCCCGGAGTCGTCGATCTCGAACCGCCACTTTCCGTCCATGCCCCGGAACCACCCGGTCTGACGCCGGATAGCATCTGCATCTGTTCCCTGACGCTCCAGCTCCTGAGCATTGTTCAGGGCATTCAGGTCCGCCGTCCTGGCATTGACACCCGCGAAGGTGTTCTGTGCCGTCCCGGCCCCCTGCTGTGTCCCTGCCTGCCGCAGAGCCTTCTCATAGAGCCTCTGGGCGTCAATGAGGAACTGCTCCTCACCGGTCCCCCGGACCTTAGCCACGGTGTCCCGTATCCAGTCGTAGATGCGCTGGAACAGGTTCCGGTCCGTCTGCAGCAGCCGCTGGATGCTCCTCTCATCCCGGAACAGCTTGTCCTCTGCGAACTTCGCCACCAGCTCCCGTGTCGCTCCGTCTGCATCCAGCTCCACGCCCTGCTGGCCGTACTCGCGGATGATGCTCTCCTTCAGGTTTTCCACATCCACGCCCATGTCTTCGGCAATGAAGCCCAGGACCTTGCCGGAGAAGTCTCCGTAAAGCCCGGAGGTCTCCATGTGGTGGGTCAGCTCATGGACCAGCACCTGCCGCACGGGATTCTCCGCCCTGGGGTCAATGGTGATCACGTTGTTCTGGTACTGTCCCGCCGCGCCGTTGCCCGGATCACCGACCACCAGATCGGCTCCGAAGCTGTTTGCGATCTCCCTGGCCTGCTGGAATTCCTCCCGGCGGTCCGGCGCCACCTGCTGCATCATGCGGCCCCAGGCAATGTGCCCACCCGGGTCCAGCTTCGGCATGATGTCCTCCGCATCCCGCACGGCCCGCCGGGCCTCCTGTGAGAACATGCCCTTCTCCCGCATGGTGTCGTAGGCGTTGTCGATGGCCGCGTTCTGCACTTCGGCCTGGTACCCCTGGTACTTTCCCTTGGCGCCCGTCACGCCCTCCACAGTGCCTCCCAGTCCGCCCAGAGCACCGCCAATGAGGAAGTCGTAAGCCGCCTCCTCCAGGTCGAACTTTGCGTTGGGGTCATAGGTCATCCGCTTCAGGATGGGGTTTGCCACATCCTCCAGGAACTCTTCAGTACCCTCGCCAAGGAAGCCCGCCCCGCTCTTCAGAGCCGCTTCCAGCGCCGTCTTTCCCGCCGCCGTACCTGCAAACCGATGTACCGCCTTGCTGATGGCTGACTCCACCAGGTTGTCGCTGATACCGGCGCCGAATGCCTTTGCAAAGGGCTTCACCACGTTGCTCAGTTTCTCCGTGGCCACGGACACCGCCGCACTGCCCAGACCATAGCCCAGCTGCTGTCCCAGGGTGGCGCCCTCCTGCCGTGCCTCCTGGGCGGCACCGCCGAAGCCACGGACCGCCATGGGAACCATAGCCCCGCCGCCGGTCAGCAGGCCGGTTCCGATGTCCGCGCCCATCTGGAGGCCCGCCGCGCCGATATCCACAAGGGTGCTTCCCACCTTGCCCCAGCCCTTCTTGGCCTGCTGGATGTCCGCCGCACCCGCCTCAGACAGGGCGTCCGCCTTTCTCTGCATGGCCTGTCCCGCCGTCTTGGTCTCTTTCAGGCCCTGCTCCCGCATTGCTAGGCTCTGGCGGGCCTTTTGCGCTTCCATCTCCCAGTATGTCCGGTCCTCCGGGGTATCCGCCTGGGCCGCCTCATACTCATAGCGGGCCAGTTCCTTCTGCAGCTGCTCCTTGTCCGTCTCCAGGGCGTTCTTCCGCATCACGCCGCCGGTGACGGCCTGGGTCGTGCCCAGTGCATTCAGGTTTCCGGCGCCCCACTGTTTCATAGCGCCGGATACAGTCTTCACTGCCCGCCCCGCAAGCGTCGGCATCTCCACCTCTTTGTAGACCGTCCGTCCGCCCCGGCTCCCGCCCACGGCCACGGTTTCGGTCTTGGTCAAAAGAGGATTGCTCTTTGCCGGCACCTTGGTCTGGGACGGCGTTGCCCTGGTCCACGCCTCGCCGCTGAGATCTCCGGTCACTTTAGGCACAGCAGCAGGGGACGCACTCTGCGTCCCCTGCTGCACCTTCCCGGAAACTCTTGGCATGGAGTTCTCTTTCAGCTTCGTTCCCACTGTCGGCATCTTTGTAACTGCCATGTCAAACCCTCCCGTTCTTACTTGGGCCCGTATTTATTAGCGATGATGTTGGCCCTAGTCCTGTCCGCAGTGCTCATGGTATCCCAGAACTGTGCCAGATACGCGTCCGCCTGGTCATACTGCTTGTTCTGGATCATGGTCTGATAGGCAAGCCCGCTAAATCTGGAATTCCCTGGATTGTTCTGCTGGTAAGCCGCCCAGGCCTGATCCGCCGTCATGCCGCCGGCCGCGGCGCTGGAATTACTTCCCCACAAGCCGTCCGCCGTGACGCCCAGGGCCTTCTGGAGCTCCATGACCTGGCTGGAAGTCAGACTGCCGTTGTTGTATCCTCCGCCAGTGGTCCTTCTCGCCGCTTTCTGCGCGGGTTTGGTCACGGTCCCGCCGCCGGTCTGACCCAGATTCAGGGCCACCTGCTGCTGCGCCGCCTGCTTGCTGATGCCCGCCGCCGTCAGGGTCTCGTCATCCGGCATGATTCCCATGGCAATCTGCTGCATGGCCCAGCTTCTGGCGCTCTCCGTGTTCTGCGCGTTCAGATTCTGCTGATTCCAGTAATTCTGATTGTCCAGATTCTGCTGGTTCCAGTAGTTCTGCTGGTCCATCTGCTGCTGGTTCTGGACGTAGTTCATCCACTGGCTCTGAATATTCTGCAGATAGTCAGCCAGCTCCTGGGCCGTCTGCATGTCGCCGGTGAGCTGCGCGTTGGTGATGGCGCTCTCCAGTTCCTTGACGGTGGCCAGCCGCTGCTTCTCGATCTCGCTGAGCTGGTTCTGATAATCCGTCTCCGTGGCGATGCGCTGGCTGTCCGCCATTCCGCCGGCGTAGCCGTTAGCCGACATCTGCTGGTCCAGATTCTTCTGTCCCATCATCTTGGCGATATACGCCTGCCGGGCCAGATCGTCGCTGTCCTGGTTGGTGGTGTCGATCTGGTCCCGGTACCCGTTGACGGCGTTCTGCACCGCCGCCCGGATGGCAGCCTGGGTGGCGTCCGCGTACTGGTCGTAACCGGTCCCGGCCAGGAAGTCCTCAAAGGATAGGTATCCGCTTCCCAGGCCGTCCGACTGATAGCCCCCCGGCTGGCTCCCGCCGCTCTTGCCGTATGTACCCTGTCCCAGGGAAAGCCTTGCACCCAGAAGCGTGTCCATGTCATTGGTCCCCAGCTCCGGGAACATCAGCTGCAGATAGTTCTGCTGCTCCGCGCTGCCTCCGTCCGTTGGCAGGCCCCAGGCCCTCCGCCGGGCGTCCACTGCGGACTTTGCCCCCAGGTCCGTCACCATGCCGTTCTTGTCGATGGTGTAGCCGTAGCCGCTGCGGATCTGGTTTGCCAGCTGGTTGGCCTGGTCTCCGGTGTACTTGGTGCCGATGCCCGCCCGGATGTCTGCGATCTTCTGCCGGTCCGCCGCCGTCAGCATCTCATTGTCCGTCCAGGCGCCGCTCTTGCCGTAGCTGCCGTTCTCCGCGTTCAGGTCCTGGTGCGGCGTGTAGTCCGTGACGCCCCTCTTGGCTTTGGTGGCGTATCCGTCCTCGTCATAGTAGACCGTAAACCCGTTGGAGGTTGCGGTCTTCCCTGCCAGGTCCTTGCGGCGGCTCATGTCGATGCCGCCGGAGAACTTCTTGTTGCTGCCGATGTCCGGCACTCCGTAAATGCCGGTCTTGCTACCGGAAGAACCGCCGGAGGAGCTACCGGTACTTGTCGTTTTTTTCGTACTGCCTCCGGTCGTTACCTTTGTTCTCCCCGCAGTCTTGGCGGCCGCGTTTGCCGCGCTCACCGCGTTGGAGACCGCAAACTTGATCATGTCCGTCACACTGGCCATGCCTTACTCCTCCTTCCCGTCGCTTTCCTTGTCCCCGGCCGTGTCCACCGTAGCCTTCAGCACCGCGATCATCTTTTTCAGAAATTCCGGCAGCGGAGCGCCCATTTTACCCACATTCTCCAGAATACTGCCCAGCTCCATCAGCAGATACCACGTCACCACCAGCGGGCAGACCAACACCGTATACGTAAACGGCAGTGCCAGGCCGTGGATATTGCCCAAAATATACCCCACCACAGCGTCCAGGATGCCTGCCACCAGCACGGCGAAGATGCACCCGGCTTTGTGCCACAGGCCCTCCCTGGCGATGTTGGAGGACCACTCCCCGTTCTTCGCCGCCGCGCTGTATCCGGTGATGTAGTCGATGGCCATGCAGGCCACCCATGCCAGGATCAGCCAC
The DNA here is from genome assembly GCA_945864305.1 of uncultured Clostridia bacterium. Classification (GTDB taxonomy): domain Bacteria; phylum Bacillota; class Clostridia; order Oscillospirales; family Oscillospiraceae; genus Oscillibacter. Next base: position 9,580 of record CAMBAJ010000016.1, read on the forward strand.
CCGAACCAGCCCCACAGGGCCGTCATGGCCGCCAGAACGGCGGCCAGCGCCGCCTTGAATCTCGTTACCTGTTCCATCATTGGTACGCCTCCTTCATTCGGTCCAGTCCGCCCGGGCCTCCCGGACGTCCACATGCACAAAGCCCTGCTTTTTGTAGATGCCTACGCCGCCCCAGTCCGGCATGATGCTGCGGGCGTAGGCAGCCACGGTGTCCACGCCCACACCCTCGACGCAGAAGTCCGCCGCCGTGCCATAGGTGTGCTGGCTGTCCTCCACGCCGCCCACCTTGGTGTTGTACTGGGGCGTCCGGTATCCGCTGGTGATGTTCACCGCCTTGCCGAAATGGCTGCGGATACTCTGGAGCACCATCACCAGCCGGGGCGCCACCAGCACGGCGTCGCTGCCGTCTCCGCAGGCAAACTCCTTCACCCGGAAATTGGAGGACAGCTTCTTCCCGCCGTCCTTTTTCAACGAATATGCGTTGATCTCAACCATCGGTTTGTCTCCTCTCGTCTCGTTTGGCTCCAGCGCCTCCCAGAAGCACAGGAGCGTCGCCACCTTCCGGCTGCTGGTCACCTTCCCGCCCGGGAAGATGCCCTGGGTGCTTCTGCCGCCGTCCAGCATCAGGCCGTCCACGCACCCCAGCGCCAGCAGCTTGTCCTGCAGCTGCTCCCGGGTCAGGATGGCCCTGTCGCACCACAGCAGCACACGTCCATCCGCCAGCCATCCAACGGCGGTCCGCTCCGCCGGACGTTTCGTGTCCGGCGTCAGCTCACGATACAGCTTTTTTCCGTCCTTCAGGATGGGCACCGCCGACGTGAACCACGGGATCGTCCGGTCCGTTGTCATCACCGGCCCTCCGGATGCTCCGCAGCCCAGGCCCCAGTCGCTGTACCGACTCTTGCTCAGCGTCCTGCCGTTCACCACGCACCAGTCGCAGAGCTGGAACTTCTTGTTGAACACCCACCCGTTCATGATATGGGTGCAGCCGGTCCGGGCTTTCACCCGGGCCGGCGTCAGCCGCAGTGCGCGGTTGTCAAACACCTCCATCCGGGAGGCCCGGATGACCGCTTTCATGCCATCTGCACCCGCTTTGCCTTGACCGCGTATCCGTCCTCGTCATAGGTCACGTCATAGACGCCGGTCTTGGTCTTCTGCCGGACCACCTGACCCGCCAGTTCCTTCCGGCGCCGCATATCCGGGGTCTTGGGAAGGACCTCAGCCTCCTCCGTGGCAGGGATGAAACCCTCCGCGTCCTCGCGCTCCCGCTTGGCCGCCAGCTCCTCTTCGGTCAGATGCTCCAGGTGGAACTCCGTCACACCGGCCTCTCTCAGTGCCGCGTTGGTCTCCTCCAGGGTCTTCTCGCCTGCGGTGTACTTGCTCATGGTCTCGTTGATGTCGTTCTTCATGGTGTTCTTTCCTTTCTTATTTTGAGATTTTTTTAAATTTCACGGTAATTTCATCAGACGGCATCCTATGTTTACGAACTCGCTTGCATACTGGCAGCTCACACAGAAAAGGCCGGGGCCCTGTGAATTAGTAACCCAATTACCGCCGAAGAACAGGCACGGGCTATCGCCCAATCTATACCAGGTATCCGATGCATAGTTGGTTCCGTCTCCAATTGCCGATGTTGGGTAAATGACCCATTCAAATCCGCTCACTGTTGCCGGCGCAAACGCGCTTGAATAACCGCTCGCAGGTTTGCACACGTAGGTTCCTCCGCTGCTGTCGCTGAAACTACTGGGATTCATGATGATATTCAGGCCGCTGCTGTCGTAATAGCAGCCGTCTCCCCATTCAGACACGTTATCCCACAGGCCCTCAATGTAGCGATACTGTGTACCCACGCCGTAGGTTTCCCGGCTGCTCTGCGTGGTTCCTGTGTGATAGGGCATACTGTCCGTATAACCAACGTTCTGCGCCGCTCCGTCAGTGCCGCATCCATATCCAATGGTCTTTTGGCTGTTCCAGTCTGCAAACTCCACCAGGTATAGCATCCATATGGTCATGCGCATTGCAAAGTCTGACTGCCAATATGTACTGCCCAATGCGTGGATTCCACTTCTGGCCGCTGCCCTGGTAATGCTCGTCCTGGGCGTCCCGCCCGTTTTGCTCTTATAGTTGCTGGTGTTGCAGCGATACCGGCCAATGTATACGATATCCCGTTCACCTTTCCCGTCTCCCCGGTCCATATGAGCGGGAGAGACACAAAATCCATTGACCGGTCCGTCTGCTATCTGCAATTTCAGGGCCGTTCCGGCTTTCGTCCACTTGTACCAGAATTTAGGGATTGCCACCAACTCGCCCGCCGTGCTGTCGGTGACGCGCACCACACCGCTCCACGGGTAAAGGTTGTCAAATGGACTTCCGTAACTGCTTGCCCCTGCGACATACGGAACAGGGTCCTCGAAATTGGCCGCCTTGTCTGTGCGGGTCCAGTCGGTCCGCTCCGTTCCTTCCCATATCGCGCCATAGATATTAGGGCTGTTTTCCCGGTACCAATACTCCGTCGGGTTGTTGATCACGCGCCCACCCCCTGGAGCACCACATACACCGTCAGATTCTCCGTTGGGAGGACCGTGGCCGTGAACGTCAGGCTGTCCGCCGCCTGAGCGGTGATGATGATCCCATCGTCATAGTAGGCGGTCCGGCTTCCCGCAGCTGGGCAAGGGGTGATCAGCTGCTTTGTCTCGTCCGCCAGGACGCCAGTTGCAGCCACTGTCTGCTCAAGCGTCAGAGTGTCCCACCCTGCCGCCGTCAGCGTCACAGCGACGCTGGTGGGCGGCACAGCGGCCCCGATCGCCGCCGGTGTCAGAGGGTCCGCGCCCGTGCTGGCGTGGCTGGCGGCATGGGCGCTGGGGGCCATGGTGGACGGGAAGTCCGTGATATTGCTCTTTGTGTGCGTGTGGCTCTTGGCGGCAAACACGGCGCCCAGCAGCGCCTTGACCTTGCTCCACAGCACCCGCTTGCTCTTGCCGCCGTCCGCGCTGTCCGACAGCACCAGACTGTCCGCGTCCGCCACCGTCTCCTTGGCGGTGGCGGAGATGTGCAGCGCGGTATCAGAGGCATGTGTGGGCACCGCCGCCATCAGCGTCTGAAACTCCGCCTCCGTTCCGGTGTAGCCGCCCTCCTGGGCGTACTGGTAAGCGGTCTTGCCCTCTGTGCCTTTGACCGGTCCCAGGTCAATGGTTTTTGACATCAGCCAGTCACCTCCTCAACGTAGATTCCAACCAGGTCCGCCAGCGCGTTGTACACGGCAATACCTGTATCCCGGTCGCAGAGATACGTCACGCCGCCCTGGATGTAGTACAGGCCCGCTGTCAGGGCTATGTTGCCCTCATAGGGAATGGGGTCATACTGGTCGCCGGTGTGCTCCTCGTCGATGCGCTCCCACAGGCTGGCGGTATCGGTGGACGGTGCCCAGCTATCCTGGGATGTATGCGCCTGGATGCAGCGCCACAACTTGCCGTTGTGCTGTACCTTGTATCCTGCTGTGTAATCCTGTCCGGAACACCACTCCGGGTAAAACGCCGTCATACGCACCGCCGTCTGGTCGTCCACGGTGAGGCTGTTGATCTGCTGCTTGATGAGCAGTCCAGTGATCTCCTCGACGGTCAGCGGGCGGGTGCGCTCCTGGGCAGCGGCGCGGGCGGCTTCGGCCTGCATGGCGGAGATCTCTTCAGTAGTCATCTCAACCAACTGCCCATTTACGTATTTTTTCATCGCTTCCACCCCCATACATGGACTGTCTCGTTTCCATCAAAGGCGAGTGCTGGATCGACGGCGTAAAAACCGTAATAATATGTGTCCATATTTACCGGCATATTTTTCGACAGTTCAGTTCTGCTAATTTCGCTACTATGCTGAAATAAACCGTATACTGAATTGGAGGACCCTATGTTGTTGTTTTGTACCGACCATCCAGCCGCAAAATCCTCGAAGCATTCGATTTCAGCAGTGATAAACGTATAACCCGGTGTATTAGCTAGTGCTACACTTAAACCAAAAGTATAAGAATTAGGATATAGACCGAACCATAAATTTGTCTTGAGTGCCGAACCATAGACCGGTCGTTCTTTTATGAACACAACTTTTTTGTAATCTTTGACCGGCACTACACAGTACAATGCGGTGTCCGCTGAGACAGGAACAGTTCCCAAATAGATCGGCTTATCTTCTGGCTTAATAAGCCCATAGCTTCCATCCTCCTGCACAACGGGCACCTTGCCCGCATCCTCAGCCGTGGCAGCCGGTACGCCGAGGCCGGTCTCTCCCTTGCCTCCCTGTGATCCGTTCCGCACCTGGAACGTGCTGGACGTGCCGTCTGTCTTGGTTACGGTGACAACATTGATGCCGCCGTTCTCCGTGCTGGAGGTAGTCTGCTCCACAGACTGGATGCCAACTCCAGCGTCTCCTTTGGAACCCTTCACCGCTCCCAGATCCACCGTCTTTTCCAGGTCCGCGTACAGGTGGCCGTCCTCGCCCAGCCTGAACGGAGGCGGTTCCTCTCCCTGGTAGTAGCAGATCAGGCGCCCGTCCACCACGTCAAAGCCGAACGTCCCCGGCTCCGCGAAGCCGCTGCGGACCACCAGCTGCCAATACTCTCCGTCCACCGGCGTGACACCCGTGCAGGGCTTCAGGCATACATAGCTGCCGCCCTGCCAGTACACCTTGTTCCCCGGCACGTAGGCATCCGCTCCGCCGCGGCCAGCTTCTCCCGCCATTCCGCTTCCGCTGCGGTCCTGGCCTCCTCCGCTGCCCTGCTGACTGCTTCCTGATCCACTTCGACCGCCACCTCCACAGGCTTGTCCCGCAGAGCCTGGAGCTCAGCCCGGACCTTCTCCAGCTCCCGGCGGGCCTCTACCTCGGCGGCCTTGGCGCTCTCCTGGAGGTTTTTCAGCGCCGCCATGTCCGTCTCCATCTTGGCCCGGCTCTCCTCCGCCGCCGAAGCCTCCGCTTTGGCGGCTGCGGCGGTGCTTCTGGCCTCGTCCCGCTCCCGGATGGCCTGCTCCAGCTCCCTGGCGCTGATGTGCTCCGCGTCCACCTCCGCCGCGAACTCCTCCCGTTCCTCTTTGGGCACGGCCAGAAGCCGCAAAGCATTGGAAATACTCAAATTTTGCAACGTTGACGAATTTTCCACAGCGCCGAAAATACCGATTTGCTCTGCCCCGTATTCCTCAAATACCCGCATAAAGCGGGTGGCAGTGGACTGGGAAAATTCCGTCTCGTTCTTCACCCAGTCCCCCCAGGCGCCGTGGCCCACCATCTGCTTCGCCTCCACCAGCCGCCGGCCGATCTCCACGCCGTAGTAGACCGTCATGCACTTGGCCTGATAGGTAAGGCTCCTGATCTCCTCGCCGATTTTCTGCGGCGTCCGCTCCAGGCCCTTGGCCTGCTTCACCGCCAATTCGCTCATATTTCATTTCCTCCTCAATGTCTCAGGCGGTTTTCGCCTGGCCTTTGCATTTGGCAGGCTTCACAATGTCCTTGATCCACTTCTTCACAAAACTGTCCACCAGCTTGCCCGCCCAGGTGTCTCCCTTCCCGTAGCACTGGAGCTTGTCCCACTTTTTCAGATCCAGTTCCAGCGTCACATAGGGCACATCCGGCGCCTGTTCCTTTCTGATGAAGAAGATGGCCGTCTGGAACTTTGCCATCTTTTCCGCGTAGCCCATCCGGCCCACGCAGTGGTTCAAAGTCTCACCCTCCTGGAACAGCTCCTCCTGGCTCTCCGCCGGGCGGATTGTCAGGCCGTTCCAGGTCCAGCAGAGATCCCGGAGCTTCTTCGCGCTTTTGCCAACCGCCTCGTTCAGTTTCTTGTCCTTCTGCATCCGCAGAATCTTGGCCGTCTCATCGTGGGCCGCTTTCAGATGCTTCGGCAGCGCCACATGGATGTCATCGATGTTCTTCCCCGCCCGAAAGGCCATGCTCATGTAATCATCCCAGGTCTGGAGCACATGGGCCGCATTCTCAAAAGCGCTGCAATACTCCATCTGTTTTCGGATATACCGCAGCGACTTGTGGATACTGAGATACTGCATCATTGTCTGGAGCTGCCGAATCATTCCCCAGCTCAAACCCATCTCATTGATATCCCGCATATCCTGCTCTTTCAAAGCCGTTCCGCACTTGATAAGCCCCCGGATCATCACCAGCGCCTTCGCCGTCGGGTCCACGCTCCGCAGCATGCTCACGGCATCCTTCGGTACGCCCAGCAGCTCCGCCGCGCTTCGCTTGTCCCTCTTCAGCACATCGTTGACCCCGTAAGCTCCCAGCAGCTCGTTCTCTGCCAGGCGGTACAGCCCCAGCTTGATAAGGTATTCCACCTCCGGCTTTTTCCTCGCCTGATTCCATACCGTTACCGGGTCCATCTCACGTCCGTGCTCTGCCAGTGCTTCCAGCGGCGCGTACAGACCCAGGCTCTCCCTGATCTCACGGATATTCACAGGCGCCACGGCGCATGTCCCGAAGTTGTCGTAGGCGGAGTCCCTGCACAGCCCATCCACATAGACCTTGGTCGTTCCGGTGGGCGTTGCGTACCTCTCCACTTCCACGGCGGTTTTCCCGTCCAGAAAGCTCCGTTTGGTCTCTCTGGCCCACATTTCCTTTTTGATGCCGTATCCGGCCCCTTTCAGAAAAATGCCCACCTCAAATTTCCGCGCCACGATTCTTCCGTTTACCGTCTGATACACAGCCGCATCGATGCGGTGGCTGATGCCATGGCTTCTGTTCAGCCGCCGCAGGCTCCAGAACTTCACCCGGGATCCGCATGCGGAGCAGGTCCCCATCTTCCGGTCCCGAATCCCAGCCATGCTGGACGTTTTTCCGCAGTAGGAACAAATGCCCTCCTGCTCTGTCTTTCCGGTGTATGTATAGAAAAAATACCGGCAGTCCGCCATGGGTACCGCCTCGCACCACTCCTTGAAGCCCTCCGGCGCCCCGGGCCGGATGCCTCTAAAGGCCTCCCGGATCAGAGCACGCTTCCTCTCATCCCGGCGTTCGATGATTTTCTCTCTGCCTGTCCGCTGATAGTCCGCCAGCAGATCAAATGCCTTTTCCCGCTCTTCATCCGGCTTTCCAATGAAGCGCAGGACAGCGTCCGCGGACTCATCCGATGCGTAGAAATTGGTTTTATCTCTGCTGTAGTAACGTCCGAAGTCCTCATAAATGGAGTCGATTGCCGCTCCATACATCTTTCCCGGCTTCCGGTAGTTGTGATAGTCGTATTCCTGTTTCCGAAAGACTTCCATGCCGTACTGCTCTCCCGCCTGCCAGAAACGGCGGCAAGGCGTTCCGTCCGTATAGAAAGTGGTCACGGCCAGGACCTCCTCGCCGTCCACAGTCAGGACCTCCGCCGCGTAGCGGATATGAAAGAGTGTCCCGTATTGGCCGTTTTTTTCGTTTTCCTTCTGGGGCAGGTCCGGGCAGTCCGGCACCGGCACCGCCAGCAGCTTTTTCTCGTGTCTCATGTGTCTCATGTCGGCTCCTCCTCTACTGTCTCGCGCTGCGGCGCTCCCAGTATTTCCGTCACCAATTTCACTGGTTCCTCCTTACATAAAGGCGGAGAGGTCAATGATCTCCGGTGCCTTTCGCTCCACGGGCTGTTCCGCCGGCTCCACAGCCTTCCGGTCCGTGGCCGTCCCTCCCACAGTAATCTCCATGCAGAACCGCACGTCCGCGTCCTTCATGTAGTATTTGACCGCCCTCTGGTAGGCCTCCAGGTCCGATATACTGCCGCTGATGCCCTTGGACACTGCTTTCATGCACTCCTCGAAGGACCGTCCGTGGGCCACCGCCTCGGCGAACACCTCGCTCTGACGGCAGAAGTCCTCCAGGGCCTTCACTACCGCCGTCTTCATGGCTGAACCGTAGCGGTCAAACTTCCCGGCTGATGATTCTTTACGCAGCTTCTGCCGCGCCTCTTCGTAGAACTTATTCATTGTTACCTCCGTATTTCGCCCACCTCCATGGGCTTTTTTACATGACCTTTCCCAACTGGTAGGCCCTGTTCAGCTTCCTCCGCAGGTGCTCCTCCTCCAGCCTCTGGTCCTTCTGGCAAAACGAGCACATAGGCGGCGCTCCGAAATAGGTCTTGCCGCACCGGCAGCAGACGTTCCTCGGCGCACCCACGATCCTTTTTTTCATTTCACACGCGGCGGCAACCTCCCGCCAGGGGACCTGCCAGAACTTTGCCGCCTCCACGGTGGCCAGCTCCCAGTTGCCCGCAATCACCCAGGCATCCGTATGCCCCTCGCAGCCGACCTCCCAGAGGATGTCCTTTTTCTTCCTGTCCGCCAAATCCTTCACCTCCCTATATGTCCCGAATGCTTCCTGATTTCATGCCGCCGTTTGCTGTCCCATCCGTATTCCCGGAACACCTGCTCTCCCTTCCATTCCCTGGCGGTCCTTCGGCGTTCCTCCGTCAGCTTGTCCTGCCGCATCCCCCAGGACCGGCACCTCCATGTCCCGTCCTGGTTTCTGCCGTGACAGCCAACGCAGCGCACCTCGCACCCCAGGCAGTTCTCTTCGTCGCGCATCAGTCCCAGTCCGCCGCCTCAAACAACGCGTAGTGCAGCTGCTCCCCCGCTGACAGGCCGCTCCACTCTCCCGCCGCGTGGATCGTCATGGCGATCATGGCCGCCAGCACCAGAACGGCCGCCAGAATGACCTGCTCGGCGGTCATCCCGCCGCCCTTTTTAGCACGCCTCATGCTCCGGCTCCCTCCTCAGGTACATGTTCCAGGCCTCATTCTCTATGTAATCCTTCTGTTCCCAATCAATGAGACCGATGATCTGCATGGAAGCGGCAATACCGCAGATTTCTCCAACGTTCTCCAAGACCACGCCTTCTTCTCCCTTGTCCATCGCTCTTTTCAGAGACTCTTTCCGTCTGTTCAGAAGATCCCGAAACTTCTCCTGCATCTCGTTCTTTTTCATATGTACCTCCGTTTTTCTACATCAATCCCCGCCGGATCAGCTCCTGGCACTTCCGCAATATTGCCTCCCGGCGCTTCTGCTGGGCCTCCTCCGTGATACACGGGTCAAGAACCTCCACCCGGCAGCACCCGTTCTTCGGCCCGAAGTCCACGGTGTACTCGGAGCGGATGTACGCCTTTCCGTCGATATGTACGATTGAGTTTTCCTCCAAGGCGCCCACCTCCTCCGTTCAGCCTACTGTCTGTCTGCCTTGTCCTATTCCAAATTGGTCACTCGTCTTGTTCTGTTTGAAAAGAAATCTGATGGTCTATCTTTACTCTCAGCCCCTTCGGCCCTGGAATGGAGTAATAATAACGTTGTCCTTCTTGGTAAAGCTTTCCGTCCCCTCCCGCTCCGTGAACTTCAAAGGTTCGTTCGAGTGCCGATACCGCTTTCCCTTCCCAGCGGAGCAACCTCGCCTTTTGCTTTTTTTCAAGTTCTTCGTTGCCCCATACCAAACTGGCAATGTGTTCAAAGGAATTCTCTCTATGATCTGAAAAGCCAGCAAGCCAGCGAATATCCGTTTCTCCCAGTGCGGTTGCAATGTTAAAAAACACATCGTATGGCGGGATCGTTTTTCCTGTCTCATAGTGGCTCAGCGTTGTGGGTGTGATACCAACCTGTTTCGCAAGCTCCCGCCCACTCATTCCTTTGCTCTTCCGGACCTCACTGATCCTTCCTCCGGTCCATTCGTACATGGCTCCCGCTCCTCTCTGCCCGGTCCGCCGCCTCCCGGAGCTTCTCTCTCGCAAACTCCTGTCCCTTCGGCGATGACTGGCGGTAATTTAAGAGGAACAACCGCTCTTCCATTGAAAGCTCCATCATGCGCTCACCCTGTCCTTTCCCAGGATGATGTCATCCGTGCTGCAATTCAGCAGCTCGGCGAACACCGCCACCTGCTCCGCGCTCAACCGCCGCACATCCCGTTCCACCGCGCTGATATACTGCGGCTTCACATCAATGGCGTCCGCCAGCTGCTGCTGGGTCACGCCCCGCTCCTCCCGGAGCACCTTCAAATTCTTTCCGACCATTTTTATAACCTCCTGTTGACTTTTGTTTATCCTCCGTGTAAACTGTCGTTGTGAACTACTGTTGTAAGTATTTTAATTCGTACTTAAGTATTTTGCAAGCGTGAATAATACTTAAATACGAACTTTGTCGTATTATACAAAAACAGCACCGCCAAATTGGCGGTGCTGTGCAGAAAGCCGGTGCAGCTATGGATGATATCGTTCCGCATAAATCGGATGCAAATTGGAGTAAGGACGCTTCAAAGGACTATTGGGAAGCCTCCGATGAAAACCGGCGCCAAATGATTCTAATGTGGGGCTATGACGATGAACGGACAACAGAGGCTATCCGGTTATTTCCCAAGCTGAGCCAGCCACATGACGATGATTGCGCCCCCCAATCCCTTGATGTAACTGAGTCGCACCTGCCTGACGATCCATCCCCGCATAATGGCAAGCTCCTGGTCTCTTTTACCAGCTTGATCAGTGTCCTCAACGATGCCCCCGGCGCTTTCCGCACCCTTTCTGCAATTGGCCGTTTTATTTTGAGCCTCTTTCGCCATTTCCAGTAGTCTCGCATCATCCTTCAACCAGGCTAACGTCAACAGAACAAATACTGTAATGACTGTAATACGGCACAGCATAACCAAAATGTTCATACGATACCCCCCATTCATCTTATGTTTATATAATAATTCGTAATTAAGTATTTATCAAGGAGTATTTATGACTACTGTCGAAAAGATATTTTCTATTCTGAATGAACGTAATATCAATCAGAAAACCTTCGCTACTGCGATAGGTGTTTCCCAAGGTAATGTCACCGATTGGAAAAAGGGACGCAGTAATCCCAGCAGAGATGTCCTCTCTCGTATTGCCAGCTATTTGAACATCAGTATTGATTACCTTCTTGGAAATGAACCTACTTCTGGAACAGAAGGCCTTCTTCTTACACCGCAAGAAGAGGAACTTATCCTTTATTACCGTAAGGCCTCTCCTGATGACCGTGCGCTGGTAGAGTTGGCTTTGAAGAAATACCGTGCAAACCCCACCGCATCCGCCGAATCGGCCGGATAATCTATGTCGATTTCCGTACAAGCAAAGATTAAGTAAATAAGGATGATGAATGTGGGACCAGAAAACTATTTTTCAAAATATTATCCCGTCATTAACGACTATACCGCTGATCTTGTAGATGCCCTTGCTCCCGCTAATGGCCCCGATATTCGTCACTTTATTTCGGCTCATGCTGGATTGGTAGAACTTCTTCTCTTTAATGAACGCATTACCACAACGCAGGCAAGAGTGATTTCAGATATCTTTATCTCAATGCTACAAGACCACTTTTCTAAATGTCTTTCCCAAGAGTATATCGATTTGATTCCAGATGCACATTCCGAAATACGCTCAGAAATATCAAAGATCATTGCTGGTCCTTTGCAGATCAATGTTCGTTCTCCTCTTTCATTAAACGGCATGGCACAAGTCGCAAAATACTTATGCAACAAGGTTCCAACGCCAGATGGATGTTATGATTCCATCATTTCAATTTTACAGCAGTTTAGACTTGAAATATCGTGAGGTGATACCCCCATGCTCCGCGAAATGCTGGAACAATATAAACGCACCGGTCGCTGGGTCCGTTCTGCCATCTACCTCCGCAAATCCCGGGCAGAGGAGCACATGAGCCTGGAGGAGATCCTGAGCCGCCATCTCTCCGATCTGAAAGAGTACGCCGAGAAATACGGCTTCCTGGTGGAGGATGCCGATATCTACAAAGAGGTCGTCTCCGGTGAAAGCTTGTTCTCCCGCCCGGAAATGCTCCGGCTCATGGAGGCCGTCAGCGCCGGTAAATATGAAGCCGTCCTCTGCATGGACATGCAGCGCCTCGGTCGTGGCGGCATGTATGACCAGGGCTTTATCCTTGATACCTTCAAGGCCTCCGAGACCCTGATCGTTACCCCGGAGCGCATCTATGACCTGACCAAGGAAATGGATGAGGAAGCCGCAGAGATGCAGACCTTCCTCTCCCGCAGCGAGTACCGCATGATCACCAAGCGTCTCCGCCGCGGCACGCTCCATTCCGTGAAGAACGGCGCTTACATGGCCAACGCCCCCTTCGGCTACCGGAAGGTCCGCGTCAACAAAATTCCCACCCTGGAGATCATCCCTGAAGAGGCTGAATGTGTCCGGCAGATCTACCAACTCTACGCCGACGGTAACGGCTGCACCAAAATCGAACAGGCGATCAATGCCATGGGTTTCCATGGCCGCCGGGGCAGCCGCTTCAACCGGAACACCATCCGCACCATTCTGGACAATCCTGTCTATATCGGGAAGGTCCGGTGGGATAAAACATCCACCGTCAAGGTCGGCATCGGCGCCGACCGTCACAAAAAGGTGGTCTATAATTCCTCCGATAAGGTCCGCATCATTGATGGACACCACCCCGCCATCATCAACCAGGAGCTGTGGGACACCGTCCAGGCCCGCCGCAAATCCCGCTATTTCTATGTGGATAATAAGCATGTGGCCAGTCCCCTGGCCAGCCTGGTCCACTGCTCCAAATGCGGCCATCTGATGAATATGCAGGGCAAAAACAAGGGTGTCCCCTATCTGCTCTGCCCCACAAAGGGCTGTTCCGCCGGTGCGAAATTTGAATTTGTGGAACAGGCTGTCCTGCGCCAGCTTGGAATTCTTGCCTCTAACCTGGAAATTGAGGTTGCCCAGGCCGCACCTCCGGATGTCTCCCAACTACAATCCATTCTCTCCAGAATGCATGGCCAGCTTGTCAAGCTGGAGGACCGCCGCAACCGGCTGTATAGTCTTCTGGAAGATGGGACCTATACCCGTGCCCTGTTCTCTGAGCGCATGCAGCTCCTGTCTCAGGAAGAAGAGACACTGAAAAAGGCGATCTCTGAAACAGAGTCCAGCATCCACCTGGAGCTGTCCCGCAACAAGGAAAAGCAGCTCTATCAGCTGAAAACCGTCCTGGAGCACTACCAATCTTCCTCCCTCTCCGGCCGGAAAGACCTCCTGCAATCCATCATCAGCGATATCCAGTACACCAAAGAAAAGAAGACGAAGCCTGCAGACTTCGCCCTCTCTATCAAACTGAAAGATTTTATTTGATTATCTTCCTCTAAAGTGCTCATTGCTATTCGCGGCAGGAATCATAGATTTTCCTGGTATGGATGCAAACCGCCTCTCGGATGCCGCTGGGGTCCTCGATGGGACCGGGCATGACTTTATCGGGCATTGCAATACCTCCTAATAAGTAGCTGGGTGAAAGAAGAACTCTTTCATTCCAGTGTATGCCGCCGACCGCCGGAGGTGCGAAAACAGCGGACCACAAGGTCCGCTGTTTTGCTGCTCTGTACGCTTATTGATAGGTCAGGGTACTGGTTGCGGAATTGATAATGCAGACATAGCTCCTGCCCTGCCCCAGGGTCAGCGGGGTGCCGTCCGCCAGCTTGTAGACCAGAGGGGTGTTCCGGTCCCCCTTGCTCCACTGGATGTCCACGGCCTTGCCGCCGCAGAAGAACGTGCCCTTACCGCTGGTCAGGTCCACCCGCAGCCGGCCCGCCGAATCCAGCACCTTCATGCTGGTCCGCAGTACTAGCACATTCGTAGCGCTCACCTGCTCGTTGGTGGAGCCGTCGATGTGCTCCGTGCCGTACTGCCCCGCCATATAAAGCCGGGTCTCCGGGTCATAGGTGAAGGTGCCGGTCTTGTAGTTGGAGAATTTCACTGTCACGTCCGCCGCCGGAGCGCCGTTGGCCGGCGTGCCGTCCTCCGCGAAGGCCTGGTCGTAGGTGTAGCCCTCCTTGTGCTCCGTGCGGAACCGGCCCTGGCTCAGATACTCCAGAATCTTCTCGTCGGAGGTCACCAGCGTGTGCTCGTAGTCCATGGTCTTGCGGCGCTCCGCGTCCCGCCAGAAGATTTTGGCGTCGGAACCGCCGTTGACGCCGTCCATATTGTCCACCTTCCAGCTCCTCAGGTCCTGGTACGCCTCCGGACTGCCACCGGCGTGGACATACAGCGCGTCAAGGCCCAGGGCCAGCTCGATGTAATAGGGCCGGGCGGAGCGGATACTGCCCAGGACGCCCGCGCCGCTTATGTTCTGGAACACGCCCAGCATCCGGGTGATGCCGCCCTCCGCCGGGACCTCATAGATGATGTCCGCCTGGGAGATGCCAAGCTGGGGCTGGGCCGCTTTCAGATTGTTGAACATCACCGCCACCGGGCGGTCGTTCTCATACTCCGGCTCCATGGGAAGCCCCGTCAACGGGTTGGTGCCCGCGGGCACGTAGGGCTCCGGTTCCGGCTCCGGCTCGGGTTCCGGTTCCGGAACAGGCTCCTCGATGGACTCCGGCTCCACCGCCGGTTCCACCGGTTCCTCTTTTTTCCCGCAGCCCGCCAGGCTCAGCAGCATCACCGCCGCCAGGAGCATTGCCAATACCCGCTTGTTCATCCCGTCGCCGCCTCTCGTATCGTATTATGGTAACTCCATGATACCAACGGCAGTGAGTCCCGTCAAGGCAAAATCCGGCAAAATTCGTTTTGAGGCTGTACAAACCGCCACCAGATGCGGTATACTATACAAAAAGACGAAACAACATCTGGAGGTGTTGCACATGGCAGGCCGCGGCTTTATCCATGACAAGCTGGAAATCAAATTTCTCATTCTCTATATCACCGCCCGGGTCATCGAGCCCATCCCCTTCGACACGGTGCTGGACCTGACGCTGTGCGACGACGCCATCGACTACTTCGACTTCTCCGAGTGTCTGGCGGACCTGGTGAAGACGGAGCATCTGACCCTCTCCGAGGACGGGCTGTACGCCATCACGGATAAGGGCCTGCGGAACAGCCGCATCTGCGAGTCCAGCCTCCCCTACTCCGTGCGGCTGCGGTGCGACAAGAATCTGGCCTCCTGCAACCGGAAGCTCCGTCGGAAGAGCCAGGTCCGGGCCACCACGGAGAAGCGTCCCAACGGGACCTACACCGTGAAGCTGTGCCTGGACGACGACATGGGCAGCGTCATGGACCTGCGGCTGATGGTGCCCCGGGAGGACATGGCCAAGGTGCTGTCGGACCGCTTTCAGAAGTCGCCGGAGAAGCTGTACAGCCAGATCATGAATCTGCTGCTCAGCGACGGTGAGGACCGTCAGGGCCAGGTGTGAGCACTCGAATACTGCGCACAGACAAAAATACCAGCCACGAAATGTGGCTGGTATTTTTGTGCTTTTTACGCCCGCTTTCTCGGGATCAGCAACAGCTTTTCCCGAGGTAGCTCCGTCTCCGACTCCAGCTGATTGGCCGCCAGTATGGTGGCGATGGTGGTGTTGTACTTCTTCGCCAGGTCCCAGGCGCTCTCCTGCTTCCCCAGGCAGCGCAGTACCAGGGACGGCGCGCCCGCCGTGTCCTTGGCGGACTCCGTGTCCAGCTTGGCGGCGGAGATACAGACCTTTTTCACCTTGGACGCCGCCTCCGCCCGGAAGTCTACCGGAAAGCGCACCTCAATGCCCCGGTCTCCCAGGCTGCCCTGGACCTCCTCCGGGCAGACCGCCCGGGCCGTGACCTTGCAAAGCTCTGGCAGCTCCAGCTGGCAGCTGACATCGATGGACCGCTCCGCTACCAGGGGCACGCCGCCCTCGTCCAGATACAGCGCCCGCACCGCCGCGCTGGTGCGGAGGGTGGTGCTCTCCCCCTCCCGGCTGACGGAGACCGCCCCGCAGGAGACGTCCAGCGTCAGAATGGACTCCGCCACCACGCCGATCTCCAGCACCTCCCGGACCGTCTGGCGGCGGGTCACGGTCTCGCAGAAGTCCGTCAGCGACAGCGGCGACGCCTCGTAGGTCATGTCATAGGCCGTGGAGTACAGGTCATTCAGGAGGGTCAGGTCCCGCTCCTCCCGCAGCAGCGCCGTGGCGTGGAAATACAGCGTCACGGCGATCTGCCGCCCCTCCGGGTCGTCGCCGTCGATCTGGAAGTCTGTGCCGGTCAGCTGTAATTGCAGCGAGGGGGCGGCCCCCTCCGGTGCGCCCTCCACCTCCATAATCTGGGAGAAGGGCAGCTCCGCCGTGGTGGAACAGCATTTCCCGCCGCCGGTGCGGTAGAGCAGACTCACCAGGAACATGCCCTTGAAAATGAGCTTGCTCCCCACGATCTTCGTCTCCGTCACGGAGCTGCAGACCTGCTGGGTCAGCAGCTCCGCGGCGCCCTCCCGGCCCGGGGAGAGATTGATCTCCTCGGAAAAGGTAAAGTCCTTCTCCGCGATGTGGGTCAGCAGGATGGCGTGCTGCTGCTCCTGCCGCTTCTCCACGCACAGCGCCTTCTCCGCCTCCACGTCTGTGCAGAAGCTGAGAGGCGCCTTCTGGTATCCGGTGATATGTGTGACCAGCTTGCAGTGTGTAAAGACCTTCCGGGGATTCAGCATCCGGGTCTCCAGAAATTCCGGCTCCGTCTCCGCCGTCAGATACAGGCAGCCCGGCAGACTGCGGCTGTCGCTCTCCACCGTGAAGGGCATGGCGAACTCCAGCGTGCGGATGCCGCCCTCCCCGTCGGGGGTGTACAGCACCGTTACCCGGACCGTGCCGGAGAGCTCCGCTTTTCCGTCCCGCAGTTCCCGGCTGTGGAGATAGACCTTTCCGTCGGTCTCGATGATCCGCGCGATATCCGGACAGTAGTCCGGCACGATGGTCTCAGCTGTCTCCTCCTGTGTCAGTACCAGCTCACCGCCTGCCTCATAGGCATCCAGGCTTGTTTTTTTCAAATCCAGTTCCATCAAGAACCCTTCCTTTCCCGGCAGTTCGATCCTGACATCAGTCTATGAACCGCCGGACGGCCTTATGCTTTGATCCGGAACAATTTCCGCAGAATGCCCCGCAGCGCTTTCGGTGACTTCCAAACCACGATATTCATATGACGCTCCTTCCTTCTAACGCCTGCAGCAGGCGCATCCGCACGCGATCAGCAAAAACGCCACCAGAAACAGCAGAGCTCCCACCGGAAAAATGGCCGCAATCAGAATGCCGGCCCCGAGTGCCACGGCGCAGATCCCCAGGATCCGGCAGCCGTCCCCGCCTCGAAACATGCGTCACGCCCCCTCTCCTGTCTCAGTATATACAGGGAAGTCTGTCCAGTGTGCGCGAAAAAAGCCGCCGGATGGTTTCAGCATCCGGCGGCCACAGCTCATTTTTTGTTTTCCTGCCAGTCCTTCAGGGGCTTGAGCTCCTCGTAGAGCCGCAGATAGCTCTCGTGGCGCTTTTTCTGGATGTCGCCCCGGCGGACGGCCTCCAGCACGGCGCAGCCCTTTTCCTTCGTGTGGCTGCATCCCACAAACCGGCACTGGCCCAGATAGGGTGCGAACTCCCGGAAAGTCTCCGGCAGGCGGTGCTTCCACTCCAGGTTCAACTCGTCCGTCTCAAAGGAGGAAAAGCCTGGGGAGTCCACGATCTCTGCGCCGCAGCTCAGCTTGAACAGCTCCACGTGGCGGGTGGTGTGCCGTCCCCGGCCAAGGGCCTCGCTGATCTCGCCCACCTTCAGATCGAAGGCCGGGTCCAGCGCGTTCAGAATGCTTGATTTTCCTACGCCAGAGTTCCCTGTAAAGGCAGATAGCTTTCCGGCAATCAAGGGCTTTAGCTCCTCCAGTCCCTCGCCGGTCTCCGCGCTGACCCGGAGGGTTTGGAACCCGGCGGCCCGGTAGAGGTCGTACAGGTCGTCCGCCCGGTCCAGGTCGCACTTGTTCAGCAGGATGATGGCCTCGCAGCCCTTCAGCGCCGCGATGGCGGCCACCCGGTCGATGAGGAACGGGTCCGTCCTGGGAATGGCCCCGGAGCCGATGATGACCAACTGGTCGATATTGGCCACGGCGGGCCGGGCAAAGGCGTTCTTCCGGGGGCAGATGCGCTCCACGAACCCCTCGCCATTGCCCAGCTCCCGGACCTCCACCCGGTCGCCCACCAGGGGGGAGACGCCGTCCTTCCGGAATTTCCCCCTGGCGCGGCAGGTCAGCACTTCACTGCCGGTGTCCACATAGTAGAACCCGCTGAGTGCTTTTTGAATTCTTCCCTCAATCATAATAAGGTTCCACGGTGATCGTCTTGTCGTAGACCACCTCTCCGTCCAATTCCGCATAGATATGGGTCTCGCCGGTGCCGGTGACGGTCACCGGGTAGTTCCCCAACGTGCAGTCCACCGTCTTATCCAGCAGCAGATTTCCATCCTGATACACCACCAGGCGGGCGGTCTCCCGGTCCTCGGGCAGGGGGATATACAGCGTGTCCTCGCCTGCGGTCCAGCCTTCATTGCCGGTATTCTCCGGACCGGAACTGACCACGAAATTCACCTTGGTGCCCGAGGCCACTGCCGTGTTTGCCGCCGGGTCCTGGCGCAGGATGATGCCTGCCTCGTATTCGCTGGTCTCATAGGTAACGTCGCCAATATCCAGGCCCAGTTGTGTCAACTGCTTTCTGGCCACTTCCAGCTGCACGCCCTCAAAGGGCAGCAGCGGAGAGGTCTGGGGGCCCTTGCTCATAATGATCTTGATGGTGTCGCCCTTTTTCAGCTGCTCGTTTACAGCCGGCTCCGTGGAGACGATGCAGCCCTTTTCAATCTCATCGTTGTAGACCCACTCCTCCTCCGGCGGCGCCTCGAAGACCAGGTCATACTTTTCAATCAGGTTCTTCATCGTCTGCTTCGCCTGGGCGAACGTCTGTTTCGTCACATCCAGCATCACACTGGTGTCCTCACCGGAGCTGATCCAAATCTGGATGACCAGATTGTCGCCTTTCCGGTACTCACCCTCGGCGGGGTCCTGCTTGGCAATAGTCCCCTCGGGATAGTCGCTGGAGATATCGCCCATATACTTCAATTGGAAGATATCCTTGATGCCGTCCTTCTCCTTGGCCTCTTCTTCGGGATACCCCAATACGGACGGGACCCTATATGTTTCCGATGCCGAACTGCCGAAAGACCCCAGGATGGACTTGAACATCACCGCCACCAGGGCCACCGCCAGTACCACCGCCACGACGGTCAGGACTGTTCGGGTGCCGTTTTTCCGCTGCGGTTTCCGCTCGTCGTAATCGTCGTCGTAGTCTCTCCGGCGCTCCCGCTCGTGGGCAGGGGCTGGCCGGTGGGCGGTCTGGGTCGCTGACGCGGCATGGGCGCCGCCGGTCCGCAGCAGTCTGGTGGGCTCGTCCACCTCCTCCGGCCGCAGGTCCTCCAGTTCGAAGTCCAGGTTGACGCCGGGGTTCTTCCGGAAGGCCTCCAGGTCCGCAATCATATCATCGGCGGAGGCATATCGCCGGTCGATGTCCGAGGCCATGGCCTTCATGCAGATCAGCTCCAGCTGCTCGGGGATGTCGGGGTTGATCTCCCGGGGCGCCAGGGGGATGGAACTGAGGTGCTGGATCGCCACAGAGACAGCCGAGTCTCCCTCGAAAGGCAGCCGGCCGGTCAGCATTTCGTACAGCACCACGCCGGCGGAGTAGATGTCGCTCCGGGCGTCGATCCGGTCGCCCCGGGCCTGCTCCGGCGAGATATAGTGCACGGAGCCCAGGGCTTCCTGGGTCAGGGTCTGAGCGGAGTTCTCCAGGCAGGCGATGCCGAAATCGGCCACCTTCACGCTGCCGTCCCGCAGGACCATGATGTTCTGGGGCTTGATGTCCCGGTGGACGATGCCCCGGCTGTGGGCGTGGCTCAGGCCTCGCATGATCTGGGTGATGAAGTGCAGGGACTCCCGCCAGTTCAGCTGGCCCCGCTTCTCCATATACTGCTTCAGCGTGATGCCGTCGATGAGCTCCATCACGATATATTCCGTGTCACCGCCCCGGGACACGTCGTAGACCGACACGATGTTGGGGTGGGACAGCTGAGCGACTGCCTGGGACTCCGCGTTGAACCGGCGGCGGAAATCCTCGTCCTGGGCCAGGTCGGCCTTGAGAATTTTGACAGCCACCAGACGGTTGAGACGGTGGCACTTCGCCTTGTAGACCACCGCCATGCCGCCTGTGCCGATGCGCTCCAGGATCTCATAGCGGTTGTCCAGCATCTTTCCAATGTACTGATCCATACGTCTCCCCCCTCTCTTACAGCTTCTGCATCAGCACGGCCGTCACGTTGTCAGACGCACCCTGGCTCTTGGAAATATCCAGCAGGCGGCCGAGGCACGTGTCCGGATCGCCGCCGTGGATGACCTCGTACAGCATCTCCTGGTCCGTCACCGTGTCCACCATGCCGTCGGTGCACAGCAGCAGAAATTCCCCCGCCGCCATGGGACAGATGTACCCGTCGCACTGGGCGACGGCGTCCGGGCCCAGGGCCCGGGTGATCAGATTCCGGTTGGGATGGCGGCGGGCCTCCTCGGCGGTGATGTCGCCCCGCTCCACCATGCTCTGGACCAGAGAGTGGTCCTTAGTGACCCGGGTGATGCCGTCCGGCGTGATGTGGTAGGCCCGGCTGTCACCCACGTTGGTCACCACCACGCCGCCCTCGTAGGACACGGCGGACACCAGGGTGGTGCCCATGCCGCGGTACGCCTCCTCCCGGTCGGCGGCGTCCCGGATGGCTCTGTTGGACAGAGCCACCGCGTAGGAGGATGCCTCCCGTAGCTGCTCCGGGCTCATCTCCGGCGTCAGGACCTTTTCCAGTTCCTCAATAAAGGTGGTCACAGCGATGCTGCTGGCCACGCAGCCGCCGGCCGCACCGCCCATGCCGTCACACACCACACAGATGGTGTGGCCAGTGGCGGTCTGCTCCCGCACCGCGTAGGCGTCCTGATTGTCCTTCCGGACCAGACCGATATCGGTCATGCCCCATACTCTCATCATTGGGCCATCTCCCCTTTCTGTGCTTCTTCCATAGCCTTCCGGCGGAGCTGTCCGCAGGACGCGTCAATATCGCCGCCCAGGCTGCGCCGCACTGTGGCGGTAACGCCGTGGGATTCCAGGCGCTTTTGAAATGCCGCCACCCGTTTGGAGGGCTTGAAGGGACTCTCCACCACGTCGTTCAGCGGGATCAGATTCACGTGGCCAGGCATACCCTTGATCTTTTTGGCAATCAGGTCCGCCTGCCAGTCATGGTCGTTGACGCCGTCGATCATGGCGTACTCGAAGGAGATGCGCCGCCCGGTCTTTTTGAAATAGTCGTGGCAGGCCGCGAAGAGCTTGTCCACGTCGTAGGCCCGGTTCACCGGCATGATCTTCGACCGGGTCTCGCTGTCCGGCGCGTGGAGGGACACCGACAGCGTCAGTTGCAGTCCCAGGTCCGCCAGCCGCTGAATCCCCGGGATGACGCCGCAGGTGGACAGGGAGATGTGGCGCATGCCGATGTTCATGCCGTCGGGGTGGTTCACCAGCTCCAGAAATTTCAGCACCGTGTCCAGGTTGTCCATAGGCTCTCCGATGCCCATGAGGACGATGTTGCTGATCTCCAGTCCGGAGTCGATCTGGGTGAACAGCACCTGGTCCAGCATTTCAGCGGGCGTCAGGTTCCGCACCCGGCCGGCGATGGTGGACGCGCAGAAGGCGCAGCCCATACGGCAGCCCACCTGGGAGGAGATGCACACCGTGTTGCCGTGATGGTACTGCATCAAAACCGTCTCGATGCAGTTGCCGTCCGCCAGCTCCCACAGGTATTTAATGGTACCGTCCTGTTGGGAGACCTGCTTCCGGGCCACCTGGGGCACTGTCAGGACGCACTCCGCCTTCAGTTTCTCCCGCAGGGCCTTGGAGAGATTCGTCATCTCGTCAAAGGACCTGGCGCCCTTGTGGAGCCAGGTGAACACCTGTTTTCCCCGGAAGGCCGGCTCCCCCATGGCTTTCAGGGTCTCCGTCATCTCCTGGAGAGTCTGTGATTTGATATCAATCATAAAAGGGTCCCCTTATGCTTGCCGCCGCATGCGGCAGATGTAAAAGCCATCCGTGCCGTGGCGCTGGGGCCACAACGTCAGCTGGCCGTCCGTCTCCCCCACCGGCTCCGGCAGGGCGATGTTTTCCCGGAAAAACTCCGGGTGCTCCGCCAGGAAGGCGTCCGTCACCTGCTGGTTCTCCTCCGGCAGGATGGTGCAGGTGGAGTAGACCAGCATCCCGCCGGGCCGCACGTAGGTGGCGGCGTTTTCCAGAATGGCCGCCTGGACCACCGGCAGGGTGAACAGGTCGTCGGCTTTTTTATACCGGGTGTCCGGCTTTTTCCGGATGATGCCAAGGCCCGAGCAGGGGGCGTCCACCAGCACCGCGTCAAAGATGCCCACCCAGTCGGGGTGCGGCGTTCTGCCGTCGGCGGCCTCGGTTTCGATGCAGGTCAACCCCAGCCGGTCCGCCCCCTCCCGGATGCGCTTTAATTTGTTTTCATGGAGGTCACAGGCCAGAATGGTCCCCCGGTCCTCCATGGCAAAGGCCGCGCTGAAGGATTTTCCTCCCGGCGCCGCGCAGACGTCCAGCACCCGCTGGCCGGGACGGACCTCCGCGAACAGGGAAACCAGTCGGGCGGCGGGGTCCTGGACCACGAAATCACCGGCCCGGAAGGCCTCCAACGCCGTCAAATCCCCGGTGCCGGAGAGCTCCAGACAGCCCGGCACCCAAGGATGGGGGCGGGCGGTCACACCGACCTCCGCCAGTCCGGCAATCAGGGCCTCCGGGGTGGTTTTCAGCGGATTCACCTGCACCGTCAGCGGCGCCACGCCGTTGTCGGCGGCCAGGAAGGCCTCCGCCTCCTCCCGGCCCAGCAGGGCCAGCAACCGTTTCACCAGCCACTTGGGATGGCTGTACCGGATGGACAGATACCGGGCCTCGTCCCGGTCCGGGATGTTTGGTAGGTTCTCTTTGTTCTGGGAAATTTTGCGCAGCACCGCGTTCACAAGACCCGCGGCCTGTCCCCGCTTGCAGAGCTTTGCCAGCTCCACGGAGGTGTTCACCGCCGCGCTGTCCGGCACCTTGTCCAGAAACAGAATCTGGTAGGCACCGACGCGCAGGATGTCCAGCAGGGGCGGCTGCAAATGGTCCGGCTTCTGGGAGCAGTAGGCGCCGATATAGAAGTCCAGCAGCAGCCGGTTCTGCATGACGCCGTACACGATGCGGCTGCAAAGAGCCGCGTCGGGGCCAGACAGGCCGTCCCGGCCCAGCTGGGCCTTCAGGGCGGCGTCCGCCCAGGCGCCGTTGGTGCGGCAGCTGACCAGCACCCGCAGGGCGGTCTCACGGGCGGAAGTGCTCATCGGCGGCCTCCTCCCTGCCGTCTGTCGCCGTTTCGGCCCAGGAAGATGAGCACGAACCGCAGCAGCTGCAAAATGGACATCAGCAGCGCGGCCACATAGGTCATAGCCGCTGCCCGCAGAACTCGTTTGGCCCCCGGCACCTCGTCCGCGTCCAGCAGATACTCCCCCTCAATGGTCTCGATGGCCCGGTGGGAGGCGTTGAACTCCACCGGCAGCGTCACCAGCTGGAACAGGGTGGTCAGAGAGAACAGCACGATGCCCACCAAAAACAGCGTCTGGCTGTACAGCAGCATACCGATCAGCAGCAGGATGAAGGAGAACTTGGAGCCGATCTGGGTGGCGGGGATGATGGCGCTGCGCAGGCGCACCGGGCCGTAGCCCACCGCGTACTGCACCGCGTGTCCCGCCTCATGGCAGGCCACGCCCACCGCCGCGACGGTGGGGGCGCCGTACACGTCGTCCGACAGGTAGATCGTGTTGTCCCTGGGATCATAGTGATCCGTCAGACTGCCGCCGCAGCGGCGGATAGCCACGTCATAGACCCCGTGAGCCCGCAGCACCGCCTCTGCCGCCTGGGCGCCGGTGAGCCGCCGCCTGTTGGTGACGGCGCTGTACCGCCGGAAGTTCCCGCTGACCTGAATCTGTGCCCACAATGACAGCAGAAACACCGGGATCAGCAGGATACAGTAGATGTTGTTGGCCAGGAAATCTCCATAGCCGCCGTAACCATAAGAATAATAAGGCATGAAACCCTCCATGCGCCCTCCGGCGCGGATATAGAATGGGCCAACTCAGCACTGAATGGGATGGCCCGCCAGGTAGGCCGCGGCGGTCATTCGCTTGCCGCCCTGGGCCTGGAGCTCCGTGATCCGCAGGAGCTTGCCGTCGCCGCAGGCGATGTCGATGCCCCACTTGGTGGCCGCCGCGATGGTACCGGGCCGGGCGTCGGTGGCCTCGCCGGTCTCCGTCACGGCGTACAGCTTGATGGCCTCGCCGCTGATGATGTCGGTGGTGGCGCAGGGCCAGGGGATGAGCCCCCGGACCTGGCAACTGATCTGATGGGCCGTCCGGGTCCAGTCCACGGGGGACATCTCACGGGTTAACATGGACGCGTAGGTCTGCAAGCTCCCGTCCTGAGGCGTCCGGGTAGCCGTGCCGTCAGCCAGGGCCCTCACCGTCTCGGAGAGGGCCTCCGCCCCCAGCTCCGCCAGACGGGCCGTCAACTCCTGAGCGTTTTCGTCCGGGCCGATGGGGGTGGTTTTCTGCAAGATCACGTCACCGGCGTCCAGCTCCTTCGCCATATACATGATGGAGACGCCTGTCTCCGCCTCGCCGTCCAGAATGGCCCAGTTGATGGGCGCTGCGCCCCGGTACTTGGGCAGCAGGGACGAGTGGACGTTGATGGAGCCGTATTGCGGCGCGTTCAAAATCTCCTCCGGCAAAATCCTGCCGTAGGCCGCCACCACGATCAGCTCCGGAGCCAGGGACTCCACGATGCCCAGCGCCTCGCCGTCCCGCATCTTGAGCGGCTGGTAGACCTCCAGATTTTGTGCTAAGGCATATTCCTTTACAGGTGAGAACATCAGCTTGTGTCCCCGGTTTTTCGGCTTGTCCGGCTGGGTGAACACGCCGCAGATGTCGTGGCCGTCCTCCACCAGCCGTTTCAGGGAGGCCACCGCGAACTCCGGCGTTCCCATAAACAGGATGCGCATGGGCTTACTCCCCTTCCTCTTCCTCGGCTTCCAGGTACGCCCGCAGCTCCTCCTCACTGAGGAAGTGGTCGATGTGCTCCGTGTACAGGTGGCCGTCCAGATGCTCAATCTCATGGCAGAAGGCCCGGGCCGTCAGCTCCTCGCCCTCCACCTCGAACCATTGGCCGTCCCGGTCCTGTGCCCGGACCCGCACCACGTTGGGCCGGGTGACGATGCCCCATTTGCCGGGCACGCTGAGGCAGCCCTCCAGTCCGGTCTGCTCGCCGCTCTGAGCGACGATCTCCGGGTTGATGAGCTCGATGTATTCCTCGCTGTCTTCGTCCATCACGATGCACACCCGCCGGAGGACGCCCACCTGGGGCGCCGCCAGACCGGCGCCGTTGGCGTCCGCCAGCGTCTCGACCATATCGTCCAGCAGCTCATGCAGGCGGGAATTGAACTCCGTCACGGGACGGCAGACTTTTGTCAGGCACTCGTCGCCCTGTTCCACGATTTTTCGCAATGCCATATGATATTCCTCCCTGACCGCTTCACTCCATGGTGTTGCAGTCCACAAAAATATTCAATCCGCGGTTGGCGCGGTCGTTTGCAAATTCTTTCAGAAGCCAGCTCACCCGGTCCCGGGTGGCCTTGTCGTTTTTGCCCACCAGCACGCAGCGGTAGCGGAAGCGGTTGTTCACCTTCAGCACCGGCGCGGGGGCAGGACCCAGCACCTCCGGCTGAGACGCCGCCATCTCCGGCGCGGCGCACAGACGGCGAAGCTGCTCCCGCACCTGGACGGCGGCCCGCAGCACGCTCCCCTCCTCCGCTCCGGAGACGGTGAGCGTAAAAAGGTCCGCGAAAGGCGGATAGCGGCGCAGCTGCCGCATCCGAATCTCGCCCTGGTAAAAGCCCTCGTAGTCCTGCCGGGCGGCGCACTGGATGACGTCATTTCCCGGCGTGTAGGTCTGGATGACGGCCCGCCCGGACTTGCCGCCCCGGCCGGCCCGGCCCACCACCTGGGTCAGCAGGCTGAAGGTCCGCTCAGCGGCCCGGTAGTTGTCCACGTACAGCGACAGGTCCGCCGACAGCACGCCCACCAGGGTCACATTTTCAAAATCCAGGCCCTTGGCCACCATCTGGGTGCCCAGGAGAATGGGAATGCGCTCTTTTTCAAACTGGCCGAGGAGCTTCTCGTGGCCTCCCGAGGCGGTGTCCGCGTCCATTCGCAGAATGCCAGCCTCCGGGAACAGTTCCCGCAGTTCCTCCTCCACCTTCTGGGTACCGGCGCCCACGTGCTTCATGATGCCGCCGCACTCGGAGCAGACCTCACTGGCCCGCTCGGAGTGGCCGCAGTAGTGGCACATCAGCCGCCCGTTGGTGGAGTGGTAGGTCAGCGCTACGCTGCATCGGGGACATTCCGGCACGTGGCCGCACTCCCCGCACAGCAGCATCCGGCTGCTGCCCCGGCGGTTGAGAAACAGAATGCTCTGCTCTCCCCGGGCCAGATTCTCCTCCAGCTCCCGGCGCAGCTCAGTGCCGATGAGGCCCGGATTGCCCGCCTTGATCTCCTGCCGCAGGTCCGCGATGGTGACTTGAGGCAGGCTGTGGTCGTTGTAGCGCCGCCGCAGCAGCGCGCGGTGATAGACGCCCGTCTCCGCCGCCCAGGCCGTCTCCACCGCAGGCGTGGCGGAGCCCAGGACCAGGGTGGCCCTGTCCCGGGCGCAGAGGTACTTGGCGATGTCCCGGGTGTGATACCGGGGTGGGTTCTCCGACTGGTAGCTGCCCTCCTGCTCCTCGTCCAGGATCACAAGGCCCAGGTTTTTCAGAGGGGCGAAGATGGCCGACCGGGTGCCCAGCACCACCTGGACCTCTCCCCGGCGGATGCGCTTCCACTGGTCGTACCGCTCCGTCATCCGGAGAGAGCTGTGAAGCATTGCTACTTGCTCCCCAAAGTAGGACGTGAATTTCCGCATCATCTGGGGCGTCAGCACGATCTCTGGCACCAGGACGATGGCGGTCCGCCCCTGTTTCAGTATGTCCTGAACCAGCCGCAGATAGACCTGGGTCTTTCCGCTGCCGGTGACGCCCTGGAGCAAAACGGCCTCCGCCCTGTCCGACTCCGTCAGGGCACGGATGCTGTCAAAGGCCGCCTGCTGTTCGTCGTTGAGCACGATGGGCGGCCCCGGCTCGACTTGCCGCACCTCGGGGACCCGGAGCTCTTCCTCCTCGGAAAAAGTCAGGATACCCGCCTTTTCCAGTCCCCGCAGCGTCTGCATGGAGGCGCCGGTGAAGTAGCACACATCGGCGGCGGACGCCCGTCCGGTGGACGCCAGCAATCGCACCACCTCATAGCGCATCGGCGCGGACCGCCGTTTGGCCTCCGTCAGGGCCAGAGCGTCCTCCGCACTGACCGCCAGCTCCGCCATGCGCCGTTTTTTGTCGCTGATCTTCCGCCTGGCGGCGGTCTCGCAGGTGACAGCGCCCGCCTTTTTCAGAGCTTTCAGCGTCGCCTCTACCTCCTCGCCGCAGGCATCCTGCAGCGCGGATAGCTCCGCACTGCCGCCATTGGCAAAGAGGACATCCAGCACCGCCGGTGCCCGTTTGACGCCTGCCGCCGCTTCCTCCGCCGCCGGACGGTCCAGCCCTTCGGCCAGGTGCCAGACCTCCCGGAACTGATACCACAGCCCCGCGGGCAGGATGGTCTTGACGGCCTCGAACAGCGTACAGAAATACCGCTGCCGCATCCAAAGGGCCAGGGCGATGCCCTCCTGGTCCAGTACCGGCTCCCGGTCCAGCACCGCTTTCAGCGGCTTCAATCCCGGGTGCTTCTCCCCGGTGCTCCGGGCCAGGATGATGCCCTCGGACTCCCGGTTTCCCCGGCCGAAGGGCACCGTCACCCGGACGCCGGGGACAGCCATGTCCAGCAGCTCCTTCGGGACCAGATAGTCATAGGGCTTATCAATGGAATAGGGCGCGGCGCTGACCGCGACTTTTGTGATCACAGCGGTCTCCATGCCTCGCCCCTCCTCTGCGGTGTCCGGTTGCTTACGCGTTCTCTTCCTCGATGGTCAGGTCCATGTGGCTGGCGTCCAGTTTGCCGTCCGCCACTTCATGGATGGCCAGAGTCACGGGCTTCTCGTCCAGATGCTCACCGGCCTCCTCAGCGGTCTCGGCGATCTGGCGGGCCCGGCGGGCCACGACGTTCACCAGCATATAGCGGTTGGGGACATAACCGGTCAGTTTATTCATTGCGGGATACAGCATTGACATAATATCTACTTCCATTCTGCCTTGTTCGGCGAAAAATTTAATAAATTGGAGCGGCTCATCTGCCGCTGATGATCTCCATGCGCTCCTTGGGCTTGCAGTGCTCCGCCGTCATGATGGCGTCCAGCTCCCGGACCGCGTTCTCCACGGTATCGTTGATGACGAAATAGTCATAGGTATGGGCCGTCTGGAACTCCACCTTGGCCCGCAGTAACCGCTTCTGAATCTTATCCTTGCTGTCGGTACCGCGCTCGGTGAGGCGGCGCTCCAGCTCCGCCCAGCTGGGCGGGGCGATGAAGAT
>CAMBAJ010000017.1 GCA_945864305.1 uncultured Clostridia bacterium
AAGTCAATTCTCCGTCCCTCAACGGCTGTGTTTTTAGATTAACTTAATGACATTGCCCCCACGGGTGTTCTTTTTTCGTATTTGAATGGCAGGATGTAATTGCTTCCTCTACCCAGAAAGTGCTGCGTTTTCCGGTCAGCGTCAGCCTTTTATACCGTGTTTCCTTACTTCGTCATATGGGTCCTCAGTGTCTCCAGGTTCATCCGCATGAGCGATACATATGTGGTGCCCGCTTCCAGGTCGTCAGGTGAGATATTGTGACAGGTGTGGAACATGGCCGTCCCGACGCTAGCAGCCTCGGCGATGCTGTCCGCCACCAGGTGGTTAGAGAACTCGATATACCAGACAGTGGAGATGTTCTCATTCCGCACCTTTTCCGTCAAAAAGGCGATCGTCGCCGCGGAGGGCTCCGTCTGGGTGCTGCACCCCGGGAAGGCGGCGTAGTAGTTCAAGTCGTATTCCTCCGCAAAATAGCGCAGCGGGAACCGGTCTCCGAACACGATGGTCCGGTCCGGCATTCCAGCGAAGAAATCGCGGAACTCCCCGTCCAGTTCGTCGATCTGTCTGGCATAAACTTCCGCGTTCTCCGTATATACCGCAGCGTGAGCCGGGTCCAGCTCCGCCAGCTTCTCCCCGATATCTCGGGTGATCTCGGCGGCATTTTTAGGTGCTGTCCAGACGTGCTCGTCCATGCCGACCACTTCACCCAGGCCGTGGTCATGGTCTTCATGATTCTCATCTTCGTGCTCATGCTCGTGGTCGTGTCCGGGCTCCTCTTGCATGCCCTCCACGGTCTCCTCCTCCAGCAACTCCACACAGTCTACCATCCGCATGGCGGTGCCCCGCATGTAGACGGCGTCCAGAATCGTGTCCACCCAGGTATCCGACTCGCCGCCCAGATACAGAAACAGGTCGCAGTCCTGGACCGCCAGGATATCCGCCGGCGTGGGCTCATAGGAGTGGCTCTCCGTTCCCGGCGGCAGCAGCATTTCCACGTCCGCCAGGTCTCCCGCCGCGGCTCGGGCAAAGTCATAGGCAGGGAACACCGTGGCCACGATTTTCAGGCGGTCCCGCGTCTCCGGCGCGGCTGCGGGCTGGGACGCCCCGCAGCCGGTCATCAGCAGGCCACAGAGCAAACACAATGACAGAAATTTTTTCACAGGGTATCTCCTTTAAATTGAGAATGATTTTCAGATGTTCAATATAGCACGGCCACTGCCAAAAAGCAACCGTTTTCTTTTACATCTGATCCTGCGGTTTTATAAAAATAAAAAATTTCTATAAAAGCGGACCACCGGATGCGCTTGGGGCTTTCGTCCGTTGGATTTCACCCATGCCGGGCGCAGATATGGAAAAATCCCGCCCCTGTCGGGGCGGGATTTTGGGTTCAATGTCGGAACTCTTACAGCTCGCAGAGCTTCAGTAGCTCTTCCCAGTTGCGGTCGACTTCCTTCTGGACCTGCTCGATCATCCACTCGTTGCCGGGCTTGAACATATGGGCGAAACGGCCCTGCATCTTCAGGTACTCCTCAACGGGCTTCTTCTCCTTGGGCTTGTAGCTCAGGATGTACTTGCCCTCAATGACCTCATACAGGGGCCACACGCAGGTCTCGACAGCAGCCTTGGTGACTTCCATCAGCTTCTCGCTGGGATAGCGCCAGCCGCGGGGGCAGGGAGCCATCACGTTCAGGAAGGCGGCACCGGGGGTGTAGATGGCCTTGTGGGCCTTCTCGGTGATGTCCTTGAAGTTGCCGATAAAGGTGGTCTGGGCAACATAGGGCACGCCGTGGGCGACCATGATCTTGGTCAGGTTCTTCTTCTGCTGCAGCTTGCCGGGGACCACGGAGCCAGCGGGGGTCGTGGTGGTGTCGGCGAAGTGAGGCGTGGAGGAGGAACGCTGGATACCGGTGTTCATGTAGGCCTCGTTGTCGTAGCAGACATAGACCATGTCGTGGCCGCGCTCCATGGCACCGGACAGGGACTGGAAGCCGATATCATAGGTGCCGCCGTCACCGCCGAAGGCGATGAACTTCCAGGTCTCATCCAGCTTGCCGCGCTTCTTCATCGCCTTGTAGGCGGTCTCCACGCCGGAGATGGTGGCGCCGGCGTTCTCGAACGCGTTGTGGATGAAGCTGTCCTTCCACGCGGTGTAGGGATACATGAAGGTGGAAACTTCCAGGCAGGAAGTAGCGGAGCACACAACAGCGTGATCCTCGGGGTTCAGGGCGCGCAGCACGGTACGCACGGCAATGGGGGAGCCGCAGCCCGCGCACATTCTGTGACCGCCGGCAAGGCGATCCTCTTTCATTACATTTTCTTTCAGATTATAGGCCATGACTGTTCTCCCTCCTTATTCCCGGACGTCCAGATAGCGGTAGGTCTCGCCGGTCTCACCGGTGGCGGCGACCTTCTCCAGCTCGGCGAACACGTGCTCGATGCTCTCCACGCGCACGTCGCGGCCACCCAGGCCGTAGATGTAATTGATGCCCTTGGGGGCGCTGATGCCGGCGGCATACAGCGCGGCGGCGGTCTCGGCGAAGATGGGGCCGCAGTGGGCGTTGAAGCTGTCGTCCTTGTCCATGGCGGCGAAGGCCTTCACGTTCTTCAGAGCCTCGGCGATGTCCTCGGCGGGGAAGGGACGGAAGGAGCGGATCTTAATCAGGCCCACCTTCTTGCCCTGGGCGCGCAGGTTCTGGATGGCCTCCTTGGCGGTGCCGGCAGAGGAGCCAATGATGATGATGGCCTCCTCGGCGTCGTCCATCATGTACTTCTCGATCAGGCCGTACTCACGGCCGGTCATGGCGGCGAACTCGGCGCCGACCTTCTTGATGACTTCCTTGGCGTCCATCATGGCCTGGGCCTGCTGACGCTTGGCCTCCATGTAGTACACGGGGGTGGCGTAAGCGCCGACGGCCATGGGCTCGTCCTTGTTCAGCAGGAAGTGCTGGGGCTTGTACTCGCCCACGAACTCCTTCACCTTCTCGGTCTCCACCAGCTCGATGTTCTCGATGGCGTGAGAGGTGATGAAGCCGTCCTGGCAGATCATGATGGGCAGGCTGACAGCCTCGCCGATGCGCATGGCCTGCAGGTAGTTGTCGTAAGCCTCCTGGTTGGTCTCGGCGAACAGCATCAGCCAGCCGCAGTCACGGACGCCCATGGCGTCGGAGTGGTCGTTGTTGATGTTGATGGGGCCGGACAGGGCACGGCAGGAGACCGCCAGGGTGATAGGCAGACGGTCGGAAGCGGCCACGTACAGCATCTCGGTCATGTAGCACAGACCGCAGGAGGAAGTGGCGGAAATGGCGCGGCAGCCAGCGGCCTCGGCGCCGATGCAGGTGGACATGGCAGAGTGCTCGGACTCCACAGCGATGAACTCAGTGTCCACTTCGCCGTTGTCGACGTAAGTGGAGAAGTACTGAGGAATCTCAGTGGACGGGGTGATGGGGAACGCGCCCATCACGTCCGGGTTGATCTGCTTCATAGCATAGGCAACAGCTTCATTGCCGGAAAGTCTTTCTCTGATTCCCATTGTTCTGTCCCCTCCTTATTTCTCGTCCTTGACCATGGTGATGGCGCCGAAGGGGCAGGCGTTCGCGCAGATGCCGCAGCCCTTGCAGAAGAAGTAGTCAAAATCGCCGCGCTTGCCGTCGGCGCCCACGGGGATGGACATGTCGGGGCACACGGGGGCGCACAGCAGGCACTGCTTGCACTTGTCCCAGTCGATAACGGGCTTCATCGTGCGCCAGTCGCCGGTCTCCACGGTGACGGAGGTGCCGCCCTCAAAAATGTTGCAGCCGGGGGTAATATCCTTCCAAGTGACGCTGGGCGTCATATCCTTTGCCAGATGGCTCATCCTACCTGTACCTCCTCCATAGAACGCTTCAGGGCACGCATGTTGCCCTCGATGACCTGGGGCTTGGAGGCGAACTTATGCTTGAAGGAAGCCTCCATATCCTTCACGAACGCGTCGGGCTCCACCACGCCGGAAACCTTGACGATGGCGGCCAGCATGGGGGTGTTGGGGAAGTTCTTGCCCAGCTCCTCCTCGGAGATCTTGCCGGCGTCGATGGTGCAGACGCGGCCCTCGTAGCCTTTGAGCAGGGGACGCAACTCCTCCGGGCTCTTGCCGGAGTTGATGACGATGGCGCCTTCCTTCTTCAGGCCGGCGGTGACGTCCACGGCGGAGAGCAGAGTCTCGTCCACGACCACCACGTAGTCGGGGAAGTAGATGTTGGAATGCACGGTGCTCCGCTCGGAGCTGATCCGGTTGTACGCCGTGATAGGCGCGCCCATACGCTCGGGACCATACTCAGGGAAGCCCTGGACGTACTTGCCCGTGTTGAAGGCGGCGTCTGCCAGCAGCAGGGACGCCGTCTTCGCGCCCTGGCCGCCGCGGCCGTGCCAGCGGATCTCTACGATGTCTTTCATGTGTGATCCTCCTCGTTTCGTTTGTTCCCTTTGCAGGGGTAATTTACCTCATTTCGCTGCAAACGCTTGTTACTATCCTTAGTATAGACCGCCGAGCAGGGACATGTCAATTATTCGTCCAAGACGCCGCATAGAGAAATCTGCCCGCTCCCTTTGTGAATTTTTTTGGAATTTTTGTTGTGTTTTGTCATAGTTTCTTTTTATATTCGTCGTTTTGCACAGCATTTTTCTGTTTTTTCCATCATTCTGCCCGTTTTTCCTCCCCAGCACTGTCTTTTCGCATATGTCCTTGTATTGTGGACACTTGACTGATATTTCTCAACAGATAAAAGCTCTTTCAAAACCGCGAAAAAAGGAGTATACTATCCGCAAGAAACAAAAGTTCCGGGAGGTCATGTCCATGCGTGATTTTTTGAAGCAGATTCAGGCCAACGCGCTGTTATCCGCGGCGCTGTATACCCTGTTGGGGCTGGTGCTTCTAATCTGGCCCGCTCCTTCCGCAAGTCTTCTGTGCATCGCTTTGGGGCTGGTGCTGACCATCTGCGGTGTCATCAATATCCTCGTGTTTTTGTCCCACCGGGACGGCACGCTGTATGCCGGTTTTCTTCTGATCACCGGCATTATCCTGGCAGTGGTCGGTATCTGGCTGATGGCGCGTCCCACTTTGGTGACGGTCATCATCCCCCGCATCATTGGACTTCTGGTGTGCGTCCATGGATTCCGGGATATCCGGGACACCCTCTCCCTGAAAAAATCCGGGTCCTCCCGCTGGACTGCCGCGCTCCTGCTGGGCGCGGTCACACTGGTCCTGGGCGCCATTCTGGTGCTTGCCCCCTTTGAGGCCTTCACCACCGTGGTCCGCCTCATCGGCGCCTTTTTGATCTATGACGGCATCAGCGATATCTGGATCACCACCCAGGTGAGCAAGGCGGTCCGGGACGCGGCAAAGGCCTCCAACGCGGCCCGGGACGCTGTGGATGTGGAGTACCGGGACGTAGGTGACGAATAATCCGAAAAAAGAAGAGCGGCATAGCCGCTCTTCTTTTTTCGCCTATCAGGTTTTCCACCGGCGTTCACCCTTCATGCTCCCGCTGGACGGCGGTGCCGCCCAGGCCGAAGTCGTCTGCCGTGGTGGCGGTATCCCGCCGAAGCATGGTCTCCATGACCCGGATATCGCTGTCCACGTCCATGGCGTCGGATTTGTACAGCTCGTCCAGCTGGTGTTCAAAGCCCCTGACGATGGAGTCCATGGTGCTCTCGATGCGGCTCTTCGCCTGCCGCAGGTTCTCCCCCTCCACGCCGGCGGACTCAAATTCCGCGTAGGAATCCAACAGCTTCTGTGTGGTGGGCAGATAGTAGTTCAGGAAAGTGTCGATGCGCCCCCGCTTCTTCGGGTCCTCCTCCACCGCCTTGAAAATCTTGGCGGTGATCTCCTCCAGGCGGTCGATCTTGGCAGAGAGGACCGGGTCCGCGATGCGGTCGTTGGCCCGCCGGATATTCCGCAGGATGCCGGAGTAGCCTTCCTCCGCCTCCTTGGGCGTGGGGGCCTTCTTGGTCTCCTCCTGCTGCTTTTTCCAGGCTGCGTCGGCCTCGCCGCTGCGGAACAGGTAACCAAGCTCCACATTCAGATAGGCCTTGCCGCCGAAGTATCCCTTGTCGATCATTCTCTGGAGGTCCTTCTCCACCCGGCGCTTTGGATAACCCAGGGTCCGGGCCAGCTCGTCCACCGGCATGGCCTCCCGGTCTCCCATGACCGCCAGATATTTGGCGTAGCGCTTCAGCTGGCGGTCCATGGAGACGCCGCTGAAAAACATGGCGCCGCCGCCTACTGCTATGGCCAGAGCCGCCAGCAGGTCCTCCAGCCAAACGCCTATCCAGTTTGTGGAATAGGGGAGCATCCCCAGTGGCTCCGCCATCGCCACGACGCCAATGGCCGCCACCACAGCGCCGGCGATCTTCAGCCACTTGGCGTTGGACTTCTTGGCCGTGGGGGATTTCGTGACCTTCCCCACCGCCTGTTTCGCCTTGTTGGTCTGGGCGGCGGTCTCTTTCCGGCGGCTCTCCTGCTCCCGGAGGGGCGGCGGAGCCGTCTGCTGCTTCTTCTCATCGCTGGCGAACAGCTTCATGAACAGCAAAAACAGCGCCACTGGCCAGACGCCCAGAGCGAACAGCGCCACGATCAATACCCAGGAGCCCCAGTCATTGTCTTTTTTCTTCTGCTGGCTGCCTGCCATGGGTCAATCCCCCTTCTTTTTCAGCTTCTTCTTATTTCCCTTTTCATCCACAATATAGGTGTTCTCCAAATGGCCTTCGAGACTGCCCAGCACGGAGTCGATATACTCCCGGCGCAGCGCGGCCCGCTCGGCCACCTCCCACTCCGTCAGTCCTTCGGGACTCTTGGCCTTCCGGGCCAGTTCGTTGATGCGGTCGATCTGTTTTTGATCCATGTTTGCTCCTCCTGTCAGACATACCGTTTCAGAACGATGGACGTGCGGCCCTTTTTGGTCACGCCGCCCACCTCGGTCAGTTCAAATTTTCCAAAGCCCCGGGCGGAGACGGTGTCCCCCGCCGAGAGCAACTTGTCCGGCTTTGTACACTCCCGCCAGTTCACCTGGACCCGGCCGGAGGTGATGAGGTCCGCCGCCTTGCCCCGGGCCATCTTGAAGCCCGTGGAGGCCACGGCGTCCAGCCGCAGAGAGGAGACGGTGTCCCGCACCTCCTGGCATTTGACCTCCGGGATGTGGATGTGGCAGGGCTCGATGGCGGTGACGGTCAGCTTCGCCCGTCCGGCGGAGTCCCAGCTTTGCAGCAGGAAGTCCTCCACCGTGTCCAGCACGACGAGGTCCGCGCTGTCGGGGCCCACCAGGATATCCCCCACCTTTTCCCGGACGATGCCCATGCCCATGAGGCTGCCCAGGAAATCCCGGTGGGTCAGGGCGTACTCCGCCCGGAAGAACGCCCGCAGGCAGCGGATGGGACTCTGGCTGTCCGCGTCCTCTCTGTCCAACCAGTCCGGCAGAAAGAGGAACAGATTCCGCTCCGAGCCGTCGTAGCCGCCCAACCGTGCATACGCCGTCTCCGGAACACCCGCCAGGCGCAGCAGGTCCAGGGTCTGCATCTGCTGCTGGGGGCTGAGGAAATCCGTGGCGGCGGGGATGTTCCGTCTCTGGGCCTGCTCCGCCCGGTCCAGGACCTTGGCCAGCAGCAGCCGGTCGTCCCCCGTGGCGCCCAGGCGGTCCAGCAGATGGCTCTTATCCATGGCGCAGCTCCTGGGTGCGGACCAGCGCCGCGTAGGCGCCGTTCTTCGCCATCAGTTCCTCGTGGCTGCCCAGTTCCGCGATGCGGCCGTCCTCCACCACCGCGATGCGGTCGGCGTTGCGGACGGTGGAGAGGCGGTGGGCGATGATGATGGTAGTCCGGCCCTGAGACAGCTTCTCAAAGGTCTCCTGGAGCTTGGCCTCCGTCACGCTGTCCAGCGCGGAGGTGGCCTCGTCCAAAATCAGGACCGGAGGATTTTTCAGGAAGATGCGGGCGATGGAAATGCGCTGCTTTTGGCCGCCGGAGAGCAGAGCGCCCCGCTCGCCCACGTAGGTGTTGAAGCCCTCGGGCATAGCCACGATATCGTCATAGATCTCCGCCAGCTTCGCCGCCTGGGCCACCTCTTCCTCGGTGGCGCCGGGGCGGCCGTAGCGGATGTTCTCCAGAATGCTGGCGGCGAATAGGAACACGTCCTGCTGCACCACGCCCACGTTCTGCCGCAGGGACTCCTGGGTCACGTCCCTTACGTCCTGGCCGTCGATGCGGATGGCGCCGCTGGTCACGTCATAGAACCGGGGAATCAGCTGGCAGAGGGTGGACTTGCCGCCGCCGGAAGGGCCAACCACCGCCACGGTCTCGCCGGGATGGATGTGCAGGTCCACGTCGTGAAGCACCGCCAGATCGTCCTGATAGGCAAAGCTGACGTGGTCCACGTCGATGCGGCCCTCCACCCGCCGGAGCACCTTGGCATCCGGGGCGTCCTTCATGGCGGGCTCCGTCCGCATCAGCTCGATGAACCGGCCCAGGCCGGCGGTGCCGTTGGCAAGCATCTCCGCCATGGTGGAGAGCTTGCGGATGGGATTAACAAAGGTGGTGATATACAGGCTGAAGGTGATAAGGTCCACGGTGTCCATCTGGCCCCGCATGATGAAGAAGCCGCCGGCGGCAATGACCGCCGCCGAGAGAATGCACATAAAGAACTCCATGGTGGCGTTAAACCGCCCCATGGCCTTGTGGAACTGCCGCTTCGAGGTCTTAAAGCTATCGTTGGAGTTTTCAAACTTTTGCAGCTCCGCCTTCTCATTGGCAAAGGCCTTGGCGGTGCGGATGCCGGAGAGGCCGGACTCGATATCGGCATTTATGGTGGCGGTCTTCTGCTTCACCCGATCGGAAGCGTCCTGCATGGACTTCCGGCAGCGCCACACCACCAGCAAAAAGATGGGCAGGATGACGGCAATGATCAGCGCCAGCCGCCACTGGATAGTGAACATGATGACAAGGGCGCCCACGATGGTGACGCCGGAGATGAAGATGTCCTCCGGACCGTGGTGGGCCAGCTCCGTGATATCGAATAAATCGGCCGTCAGCCGGCTCATCAGCTGCCCGGTGCGGTTGCGGTCAAAGTAGTCGAAGGAGAGCTCCTGCATATGGCGAAACAGGTCCCGGCGGATATCCGCCTCCACCAAAATGCCGAAGGTATGGCCCCAATAGCAGATGACATAGGTCAGCAGCGCCCGCAGGGCAAACGCCGCGAACACCACCACCATGACAGCGAAGAAGGTCTGATAGGCGCTCTTCGGCAGTAGTTCATACATGCACCAGCGGGAGACATAGGGGAACGCCAGGTCGATGATGGAGATCGCCAGGGCACAGGACAGGTCCATGATGAACAGCTTTTTATGGGGTTTAAAATAAGAGAGAAATATCTGTAAAGCTGATTTCTGCTGAAACTCTTTTGTCGTCATATCCATGCTCCTTGCTCGTCTGCGTGTTCATACGGATATATATGATACCACAATTCCAGTGTCCATGCAATGAAATATCCCCGAATGCACGTGCATTCGGGGATATTGTGGTCGTTCTTACCGGTTCTCCAGGAACTCGCCCTTCATGTAGCCGGTGGTATTCACGCCGCCCACGCCGGAGAAGGTGATCTTGTACCATCCGTTTCCGGCGCTCTCCACGATCTGGACGGAGGCGCCGTTGGGCACTGTGGCCAGGGCCTCATGCTCCGTGCCGGGGCCGGAGCGCACACGGACGCCATTTCCGCCGTTGACGACCACGGCGGAGCCCGCCTTCAGGGAGCCGCTGCCGGAAGTCATGGTGGTCCCGCTATTGCCGGAAGGAGTGGTGGTCGTCGTGGCCGCGGCACTGCCGGTCACGTTGCACCGGACGATGCAGACGGCCTTTTTGCTGCCGTCAGTCACCAGCACGTTGACCGTGCCCCTGGAGACAGCCGTAACCTTGCCGCTGCCGTCCACGGAGGCAATGCCCGCATCCTCACTGATCCAGGTATAGCTGCCGCTGCCGCCGGAGACCTGGATGGTGTGGGTCTCACCCACGCTCTTCAGGGTGAAGTCCGTGGTGCTCAGCGTCAGGCCGTCGGGCAGGCTGGCCGCCTTTTCATAGTCGCTCTGGGTGGTGGCGGTGCCGGACTGGTCCTGATTCTCCGTACCCTCGGGTGTCGTATCCTCGGGAGTCTCTTCTCCGGTGCCCTCGCCCTCACCGGTACCCTCCTGGCCGGGCTTCACGGGTACCACTTCCTCTGTGGCGGGGGGCTCCGTCTGCTCCTCCCCCTTGAGCTTCCCGGCGATCTTGTCGCCGTACAGCAGGTAGATCAGCAGGCCCGCCATAATCAGGATCAAAATCACCAGCGTAGGGGTGATCAGGCTGTACTGCCGGCCGTGGGCCGTCCGCTTGCCGCCGCGGCGGAGCTTGTCGCCCTCCCGCAGGGCCGCCTCTTCTTCACAAAACGGACAATTCTTATATGTATCGGAGAATTTCTCTCCGCAGACAGGGCAGCGTTTCATA
The DNA here is from genome assembly GCA_945864305.1 of uncultured Clostridia bacterium. Classification (GTDB taxonomy): domain Bacteria; phylum Bacillota; class Clostridia; order Oscillospirales; family Oscillospiraceae; genus Oscillibacter. Next base: position 10,498 of record CAMBAJ010000017.1, read on the forward strand.
GCCATGATGAATCCTCCCGTAATCGATCAATTTATAATTTACATAATATCGGTTTTTCCTGAGGCCGTCAAGACCAGGCTGTCGATTTTTCAGGAAATTCACGCTTTTCCTTGCTTTTGAGGCGGCATACTTCTATAATTGGACGAAAAGGCCATGTTTGATTCCTTCATCAACTCTGCGGGAGGTTTGGAGATATGAGCACCATCCTGATCGGTATCGCGGGCGGCACCGGCTCCGGCAAGACCACCCTGACCCGGCATTTAAAAGAGCATTTTGGCCAGGAGGTCACGGTCATCAGCCATGACAACTATTACAAGCGGCAGGACGGCAAGACCTACGAAGAGCGGGCCAAAGTCAATTACGACCACCCCAGTGCATTTGACACGGACCTGCTGATCGAACATCTCCGCCAATTGAAGGCGGGGCATTCCATCCAGTGTCCTGTCTACTCCTACTCCGATCACAACCGCACCGACCGGACGGTGGAGATCTTCCCCACCAAGGTCATCATTGTCGAGGGCATCCTGATCTTCCAGAACCCCACCCTGCGGGACATGTTCGACATCAAGATTTTCGTGGAGACGGACGCGGACGTCCGCATTCTCCGCCGGGCCCTGCGGGACGTGGAGGAGCGGGGCCGGACTTTACAGTCCGTGGTGACTCAGTATCTCACCACGGTGAAGCCCATGCACGAGCAGTACGTGGAGCCCTCCCGGAAGTACGCCGACATCGTGGTGCTGGAGGGCGGCCACAACCTGGTGGCCCTGGAGATGATCATGCAGCGCATCCAGAACCACATCGACGCGGAATAACAGCCGTTTGAAAGGCGCTTTGCGGACCTGAAAATTCCGCAAAGCGCCTCTTTTTGATATCTTGCGCAGGACCTTCGACGCGCCGCACGCCTCACACCCCCGCAAAGTGGAATACAACGCCCGCCACCGCCGAAATGGCGATGAACACAGCGGGGTGCCACTTCTTTGTGGGCTTTACCCAGTTGGTCAATACCAGCACCACTGCCGCCAGAATCCACGCCTTCCACCGGAAGAGGTCCGCCAGATTCCCCGTGGTCTGGAACAACTCCTTGTCCATCAGCGCGATCATGACCACTGTGATGCCTGCGGCCCCGATCAGGCCCGTGGACGCCGGCCGCAAGCCCCGGAACGCAGCCTCCACATACCGGTTGTGCCGGAACTGCTGAAGTACCCGGGCAATCAGCGCGATCAGCAGAACAGCGGGCAGGCCCAATCCCAGCACCGCCGCGATGGTACCGGGAACACCGCCCACAGTATAACCCACATAGGTGGCCAGGTTGACGCCCATGGCTGCCGGGACAGACTGAGCCACCGCCAGCATGTCCGCCAGCTGCGCGTGGGTGAACCAGCCGGTCTTGTCCGCCAGGTCATACAGAAATGGGACCGTACCCATACCGCCGCCCACGGCAAACAGGCCGATCTTGAAATACTCCCAGAACAATCTCAGGCAGATCATGTCCGCTCTCCCTCCTTCCGCAGCCGGAACTGCTCCAGGATAATACCTGCGGCAGCCGACAGCAGTACAAACCACACCGGAGAGATATCCAGAAAGACGCTCCCCAAAAATACTGCCACAAAAATCAGGGCCGTCCCGACACCTATGACCGACTTCTTCGCCAGCTTGAGGACGGAGTTAAATATCTGGACGCAGACACAGGCCCGGATACCGGCGAAGGCGTTCTGCACCCAGGCAAGGTCCGCCACATTGGTGATGATGCTTGCCAGAATGGTGACAATGACCAGAGACGGAAACACGATGCCCAGGGCCGCCGCCGCGCCGCCCAGGTCTCCCCTTTTCTTCTGTCCCACAAACACCGCCGAATTGATGGCGATGATGCCGGGTGTGCACTGGCTGATGGCATAGTAGTCCATCAGCTCCTCTTCCGTCACCCACTGCCGTTTTTCCACCAGCTCCCGCTGCAGCAACGGCAGCATGGCCGCGCCGCCGCCGAAAGTGATGGCGCTCATTTTCGCAAACGTCCAAAACAGTTCCCAAAGCTCCCTCAATGGATGTTCCTCTCTTTCCCGCTCACTCCACGTATCCGTACAGGCCCCGGACGGAGACCTCGCCGGAGCGGACGGTCTTCTCCGTGCCGTCCGCCGCCCGGACCACCAGGCCGAATTCGTCGTCGATCCCCACCGCCGTCACGGTCTCCCGGCCCTGGGTGCCCAGCAGCTGGACGGTCTTGCCCAGGTTCACGCAGTCCCGGCGGTACGCCGCCAGGTAGGCGGACAGATTACCGGTTTTCAGCGCCGTATACAGCCGGTCCAGTCCCTCGATCATGGCCGCCGCCAAGGCCGGACGGCTCACCGGATGTCCCAGCTGCATCTGGAGGGATGTGGCGATCTCCGCCACTTCCGGTGAGAAATCCACCGCCTCATGGAGGACATTGACACCGATGCCCACCACCAGATATTGCAGCCGTCCGGTCTCCGCCTCCAGGGACATCTCCGTCAGAATGCCGCAGAGCTTTTTGTTCCCCAGCACCGGGTCGTTGGGCCATTTCAGTCCCGGACGGACGCCGCAGACCTGCTCCACGGCCTCGCAGACCGCCACACCGGCCAGGGCTGTCACGGGGATCAGTCGCTCCGTGGGCAGGTCCGGTCGCAGCAGGACCGTCAGATAGATGCCCTTGTCCCTGGGGGACTGGAAGGAGCGGTCCATCCGGCCGCGGCCCGCCGTCTGGCAGTTGGCCACCACCACGGTGCCGTCAGCAGCGCCGTCCAGGGCGATCTGCTTGGCATAGGTGTTGGTGGAGTCGATCTCGTCAAAGCACCGCAGCTCCCGGCCCACGGTCCGCGTCTCTTGCAGAAAATTCCGGATCTCCGGCTCCGTCAGGGCGTCGGGCGCCGCCGTCAGCCGGTAGCCCCGGCTGGTCTTTGCCTCGATGGCGTAGCCCTCCCGCCGGAGGGCGTCCACCGCCTTCCATACCGCGGTGCGGCTCAGCCCCAGCTGGCGGCTCAACTCCTCTCCGGAGAGATACTCCCCCTCCCTGGCCCGCAGCAGCGCCAGGACTGTTTCTCGACTCATGCAGATGCCTCCCATGTTTCCGACAGAATATTTTGTTTATTATAGCGCCGTTTTTCCCTTGGCACAAGCCTTCTCATACCGGGAATGCCTTCATATGAAAAGAACCGCGCCTGCCGGAGATGGTATATCCGGCAGGCGCGGAGCTGCTTTTTGATTGGTTTTTGTTTCGGGCTCTTTTATACGCCGCTCTGGCTGTGGCGCCGCTTGATGACAGCCAGGGTCCCCAGCATCAACACGATGCCGATGGGCAGGCCCAGAATGCCGGGAGCGCCGGCAGACACTAGGATACCGGCGATCAGATAGGTAACACCGGACACTACCGCGCAGGTGATGGCATAGGGCAGCTGGGTGGATACATGGTTCACATGGTCGCACTGGGCGCCGGCGGAGGCCATGATGGTGGTGTCGGAGATGGGGGAGCAGTGGTCGCCGCAGACAGCGCCGGCCATGCAGGCGGAGATGCAGACGATGGCCATGGGGTTATCCATGGAGAACACGTTCTGGACAATGGGGATCAGGATGCCGAAGGTTCCCCAGGAAGTGCCGGTGGCAAAGGCCAGCAGGCAGCCGATGACGAACACGATAACGGGCAGCAGCATCTGCACGCCGGTGGCGGAGGTGCGGACGAAGTCCCGGACGAAGTACTTGGCGCCCAGGGAGTCGGTCATGGTCTTCAGGCTCCAGGCGAAGGTCAGGATCATGATGGCGGGCACCATGGCCTTGAAGCCCTCGGGGATGCAGCCCATCATGTCCTTGAAGCTCATGGAGCGGCGGATCAGGAAGTAGACGAAGGCGAACACCAGGGCGAAGGCGGAGCCCAGCATCAGGCCCACGGAGGCGTCGGAATTGGAGAAGGCGGTGATGAAGCCCTCGCCCTCAAAGAAGCCGCCGGAGTAGATCATGCCGATGACACAGCAGACGATCAGCACCACCACGGGCAGCACCAGGTCCAGCACCCGGCCCTTGTCCTCGGCCACCTCGTCCTCCGCCGCGGCGTAGGGATTGGGGCCGGAGAACAGGTCACCGTTCTCGAGGGCGTTGCGCTCAAAGGTGCTCATCAGGCCGAAATCCACCTTCATGACCACCAGGCCCACCATCATGACAATAGTCAGGAGGGCGTAATAGTTATAGGGAATGGCCCGCAGGAACAGGGTGAAGCCCTGGCCGTCCTCGGCAAAGCCGGCCACGGCGGCGGCCCAGGAGGAGATGGGGGCGATGATGCAGATGGGGGCGGCGGTAGCGTCGATGATATAGGCCAGCTTGGCGCGGGAGATGTTGTGCTTGTCCGTAATGGGCCGCATGACGCTGCCCACGGTCAGGCAGTTGAAATAGTCGTCAATGAAGATCAGGCAGCCCAGCAGAATGGAGGCCAGCTGCGCGCCCACCCGGCTCTTGATGTGGACCTTGGCCCAGCGGCCAAAGGCGGCGGAGCCTCCGGCCTTGTTCATCAGGCACACCATGGCGCCCAGGATGACCAGGAAGATCAGGATGCCCATGTTGTAGCTGTCGGTGACGGAGGCCACGATGCCATCGTTGAACACATGGAGAATGGTGCTCTCAAAGGCGAAGTTGGAGTACAGCAGGCCGCCCACCAGAATGCCGATGAACAAAGAGCTGTACACTTCCTTTGTGATCAGGGCCAGAGCGATGGCGATGATGGGCGGCAGCAGGGACCAGAAGGTGTTAAAGAAACGGCTGGGGGACTCCACATATCCGGTGCCGCCGCAGGTCCCGCAAGGAGCGGCAGTTCCCTCCTCCGTGAGGACCACACCGGCGGCGCCGCAGTCGGCGCACTCGATCATCTTGGTGCCGGTCTCCTCGGTAGGATCGTCCGCCGCGAAGGCAGTGCCGGTCATGAGCGTGCATAGCAGCAGGACCAGGGCCAGCAGCGGCAGCACCCGGCGTCTCAGGTTTTTCATGTTTCTCTCTCCTTATAAAAAATGAAGTCATGACTGCGGTCATGACTTCATACCCACCGTTTCCCTGTATGAATCCACGACAGCGCTCCACCCTCTCAGGTGACAGTCCGTGGGATGTTCTCCCCCGGCCCGGCTCCGGTCCCCACAGGCTGGGGATTCCGAAACCTCGGCGGCTGCCCCTTTCCGCTCCCCCTGTGCCTGTCCGTGTGAGGGAGACTACTCTTGACATCCGCGCCTCTATCATGCTTGGTGGCTTTATTATATAGGAGTTTTCTGGAAAGTCAATGAACTTTTATATTTTTTATTGTTTTTCCTTAGAAAACAGTAAAGAACTGTCAGGTGTGGATGGAATTTCTCGGCCGATGCTCTCTCTGTCCAATGGCAGAGGGTAAAAATATCCGGGCGGCAATCCCGCCCGGATATTTTTCAATGGATTCAGGATCAATACCGGCCCAGGGAGGCGGCGGTATCAGAGGTGGCGCTCTTGCCAAAGTGGAAGTCGTTGCCGGGCAGGATGGCGTTGAGAACGATGCCGGCAATGGCGGCGATGGCCAGAGAGGTCAGGGTGATGGATGCACCGCCCACGGTGAAGGTCAGGCCGTTGGTGAAACCCAAGCCGCACACCAGGATGACGGCGGCAATGATGAGATTGCGGCTGTTGGTGAAGTCCACCTGGTTCTCCACCACGTTCCGCACGCCGATGGCGGAGATCATGCCGTAGAGGATGAAGCTGACGCCGCCGATGATGGCCGCGGGGATGGTGTTGACGAGATAGGCAAAGGCAGGGCTGAAGGAGAGGATGATGGCATAGACGGCAGCCAGACGGATGACCTTGGGGTCATGGACCCGGGAGAGCACCAGCACGCCGGTGTTCTCTCCGTAGGTGGTGTTGGCGGGGCCGCCGAAGATGGCGGACAGAGAGGTGGCGATGCCGTCGCCAATGAGGGTGCGGTGCAGGCCGGGGTCCTCGATGAAGTTCTCACCCACGGTGGCGGAGATGGCGGACATGTCGCCGATGTGCTCCATCATGGAGGCGATGGCAATGGGGGCCATCACCAGGATGGCGGAGATATCAAACTTGGCGATGCTGCCGCCAAAGTCGGTGACAAAGGGCTGGAAGCCCAGCAGCGGGGTGGCGCCGCCGAACAGACCCTGGACATCCAGGCCGGAGAAATCCACCATGCCGGCCACCAGAGCCACCACATAAGGGATGACCACGCCCAGCAGGATGGGGATGATCTTGACCATGCCCTTGCCCCAGATGTTGGCCACCACGATGACGGCGATGGACACCAGCGCCAGCCACCAGCAGGTGGAGGCATTGGACACCGCGGAGGGAGCCAGATTCAGTCCGATGAGGATGATGATGGGACCGGTGACGACGGGGGGCAGGTAGTGCATAACCCGATGGACGCCCACCGCCTTGATGATGAGGGCCAGCACCACATACAGAAGGCCCGCCACCACGATGCCGCCGCAGGCGTACTGCAGCTTTTCACCGGCCTCCATGGCCGCGTACATGCCGCTGTCCATGGCTCCCATGGCGGCGAAGCCGCCCAGGAAGGCGAAGGAGGAGCCCAGGAAAGCGGGCACCTTCATCTTCGTGCAGAAGTGGAAGAACAAGGTGCCGAAGCCGGCGAAGAACAGCGTGGTCTGGATGGACAGAGGCAGGCCGTAGCTCTGGACCAGGATGGGCACCAGCACGGTGGCGCCGAACATGGCGAACATGTGCTGCAGACCCAGGATCAGCATTTTGGGCACCCCCAGGGCGCGGGCGTCCCGGATGGGCTGCTGACCGATATCAGGTTTCTTTTCATTCATATCAGTTTTTTCTCCTCTCTTTTGTTGCACACAGGGGCAAAAAAAATACCGGCACTCCAGCCGGCTCAGAAAATGGAAATCCCATAAAAATAAGGAAAAGAAGAAACCTCCGCAGCTTTCATGTTGCGCGTCATCAGCAGCATACCAGTCTCCCCCTCTCGTTATTTTGGTCTATTATACAGAAAGGGCCTTTGCTTTGCAAGGAGGAGTTCTCATGAGGTCCAGACAAAATAGGCGTCCAAAATTGTCGAAAATGACGGCAAAGGCAGATGCCGCGGCCGTCATTTCAGCAGTGTTTCGATCTGAGATTCCCCGTATACCGGGATGCCGTTGGCGGTCAGCAGCTCCGCCGTCACGCCGTCTCCGGCTGTCAGTGTGCCGGAAAAGGTCCCGTCATAGATCTGTCCCCGGCCACAGGAGGGGCTGCGCTCCTTCAGCACCGCCGCCTCGCAGCCCAGCAGGCGGCACAGCCTGAAGGTCTCCTCCGCTCCCCGGCGGTACTGGTCCGTCACATCAATACCGCTCCGGGTCCGCACGGCGCCCCCCTGCCGCTCGGCGGGCGGGCGGGGCGTGGGCAGGCCCCCTAGCTGCTCCGGGCAGACGGGCACCAGCGTGTGGCGCTCCGCCAGCGCCTTGACCAGCGGCTGGCCCTTGGACGCGCCGTCATATCGGCAGCAGGTTCCCAGCAGACAGGCTGAAATCAAAATGCGCATTTCCGCCTCACCTTCCCTGAATGGCCCGCCGCTCCCGCGCCAGCTCCGTGTACAGCGTCACGGCGTTCCAGGTCCGGTTGTGGGGGGTCAGCACCGACTTCAGGCAGTCCGGCCCCACACCAGCGCCCGCCAGCGCCGGCAGCAACGCGTCCAGCTGGTCGTCCATTCCGCACAGAACGATCATCCGCCCGCCCAGAGTACCGCCGGCATAGGGCTGGGCCGGACCGGGGGCAGTGTCCAGTCCCGCCAGAACCGCCAGCGTCTTGTTGTAATCCGTCCGGGCCACCGGCACGATCTCCGCGCCCAGCGGTCCGGCGGCGGCCTCCACCGCCAGAATAGCCGGCAGGGTATCAAACCCAAACAGCAGCAGTTTTCCACTCATACAGGTACCTCCTTCACGCCGGGGCTTTCCGTGCAGCCCCGGATAACCATGGTCCTCCGTTCCGTTGAAAGATGCCGGAATGAACAGCGGTTCGTATCAAACCCGGTCTCTCCTCTCTCCGGATGCCGGGGCTTCAGCCGGACGCTCATACCAGCTTCTCTCCGTTCAGCACCGCCAGCACCAGCTTCTCTCCCTCGTATTTCAGCTTCAGGGAGAAAAACGGCGTGTCGGTGTCCAGCAGCCGCAGGAAAATCTTGTCCCCCTCCCACAGGGGCAGGGACAACAGGTCCGCCTTTTTGATCCAGGCCAATTCGCCCTCGTCGCACTCGTGGGGCGTTCCCGTCCAGCCCGCGGCGGTGAACAGATGCATGTACTCGGTAGGATACCGGTCGGACACGAAGGTCACCAGGCCCCGATAGCGGTAGTCCGTCAGGGTCAGGCCCGTCTCCTCGAAGGTCTCCCGCAGGATGCAGTCCTCGGGGCTCTCACCCTCCTCGAACTTGCCACCCACGCCGATCCACTTATCGTGGTTCATGTCGTTCACTTTTTTCACCCGGTGGAGCATCAGGTACTCATCTCCCCGCTCCAGATAGCACAGGGTGGAATTGATCATGGGGCATCTCTCCTTATGGGGCTATTATACGCCTGAAACGCGAAAATGAAAAGCCCCTGCTTCCGGAGACCTGTTCTGTACAGGTCCGCATCCGCAAGAGGACAGCTCCGGTCTTTGCCGGAGCTGTCCTCTTGCAGGCTTATGTTCGGGTGCGGATGGTTTTCAGCAGCTGGATGACCACCATGGAGCCGGCGGACAGGCCCACGACGGTGCCCAGCAGTCCGGCGGACAGCTTCGCCACCCGGAACAGCGGCTCCAGCGCCGGGACCAGTAGCACCGCCGCCAGCAGTGCAGCGCCGACGGCGAAGGCGCCCAGCAGGAAGCGGTTGTTCCAGAACCGCTTTGTCAGCAGAACGGGGCGGGGGGACTTGCAGTTGAAGCCGTGGAACAGGCGGCTCAGGCACAGCGTGGCAAAGGCCATGGTGCTGGCCGTGGACGCGCCGCCGTGACTGAGGCCGATGTGGAACGCCGCGATGGTGGCGGCGGCGATGACCAGGCCCTCCGTCACCACGCTGGCGAGAAAGGACTTCGTCAGGATGCCCTCGTTCCGGGGCCGGGGCCTCTCCTCCATCACCGCGTCAGTGTGGGGCTCCAGTCCCAGGGCGATGGCGGGCAGGGAGTCCGTCAGCAGGTTGATAAACAGAAGATGCACCGCCTCAAAGGGCACCGGCATGGCCATCAGGGAGGCGTACAGCACTGTCAGGATGCCCGCCGCGTTGCCGGAGAGCAGGAACTGGATGGCTTTTTTGATGTTGGCGTAGACGTTGCGGCCGTTCTTCACCGCCTGGACGATGGTGGCGAAGTTGTCGTCCGTCAACACCATGCCGGCGGCGTCCTTGGCCACCTCCGTCCCGGTGACACCCATGGCCACGCCGATGTCCGCCTGCTTCAAAGCCGGGGCGTCGTTGACGCCGTCGCCGGTCATGGCCACCAGATTGCCCCGGTCCTGCCAGGCCTTGACGATTCTGATCTTATGCTCGGGGGAAACCCGGGCGTAGACGCTGACCTTCGGAACGAATTCCCGCAGCTCCTCGTCGCTCATGGTGTCGATGACGGCGCCCTCCACGGCCTCGGTGCCCTCGGTGAGAATGCCGATCTCTCTGGCGATGGCGGCGGCGGTGACCTTGTGGTCGCCGGTGATCATGATGGGCCGGATACCTGCGGCGATGCACTCGCTGACCGCAGCCCTGGATTCCTCCCGGGGCGGGTCCATCATGGCGATGAGTCCCAGGAACTCCAGGCCGTTTTCATCCTCCAGGGACACGGATGCCCGGTCCAGATGCCGGCAGGCAAAAGCCAGCACCCGCAGGCCCTCCCGGGAGAACTGTTCATTGACCCGCTCCACCTCCGCCCGCTCCTCGGGGGAGATGACGCAGCGGTCCATCAGCACGTCCACGGCGCCCTTGGTGACCATCATCAGACCGCCGGACAGTTGATGGACGGTGCTCATCAGCTTCCGGTCGGAGTCAAAGGGGATCTCCGTCAGGCGGGGCCAGCGGGAGCGGGTGGCCTCCTCGTCAAAGCCGTGGTCCTCCCCCAGACGGACCAGCGCCGTCTCAGTGGGGTCGCCCACCTCCCCGTTTTCGTCCACCGTGGCATCGCTGCACAGCAGCGCCGTCCGCAGCAGCGGCTCCTGGACCGGGTCGCGGAAGTCCGCGTCCGCCGCGTCAATGACTTTTCCGCCAGCGTAGATCTTCTTCACGGTCATCTTGTTCTGGGTCAGGGTGCCGGTCTTATCCGAGCAGATGACGGACACGCTGCCCAGACCCTCCACCGCCTGGAGCTTGCGGATGATGGCGTTTTCCTTCGCCATCTTCTGGGTGCCAAAGGACAGCACGATGGTGACAATGGAGCTGAGCGCCTCGGGAATGGCCGCCACGGCCAGGGCCACGGCGAACAGGAAGGCGTTCATGACGTTCTCCTGCCGCAGAAACACGCTGACGCCGAACAGCACGGCACAGATGATCAGGATACCGATGGAGAGCTTTCTGCCGAACTGGTCCAGACTGATCTGGAGCGGCGTTTTCTTCTCCTCGGTGCTTTTCAGCAGCGCGGCGATTTTGCCCATCTCCGTGTCCATGCCGGTGGCCGTGACCAGGAACCGGGCCCGGCCATAGGTGACGAAGCAGCCGGAGAACACCATGTTCTTCCGGTCGCCCAGTGGGACCTCCCCCTCGATCTCATGGATGTCCTTCTCCACCGGCAGGCTCTCGCCGGTCAGGGCGCTCTCCGCGCATTTTAGGCTGGCGCTCTCCAGCAGGCGGCCGTCGGCACAGACGGAATCCCCCGCCTCCAGCACCACCACGTCGCCGGGGACCACCTCCCGGCCGGGGACCTGGAGCACATGGCCGTCTCGGACCACCTTGGCCGTGGGGGCCGACATCTGCTTCAAACTGTCCAGGGAGGCGGCGGCCTTCACGGTCTGGACCGTTCCCAGTATGGCGTTCATGGTGATAACCGCCAGAATGACAACCGTGCTCTCCACGTCCCCCAAAACGGCGGAGACGATGGCGGCCAGGATTAGAATGACCACCAGGAAATCCGCGAACTGCTCCAGGAAAATGCGGAGCACGCTCTTCTTCCTTCCTCCCTGCAATTCGTTGGAGCCGTACTGTTTCAGCCGTCCGGCAGCCTCCGCCGCCGTCAGGCCCTCCTCCGAGCAGTTCAGCTCCCGGAACAGCTCCATCCGGTTCTTCTGCCACACCTTGTTCATACGTTTCATCCTTTCCGGCAGGACGCAAAAAGGCGAGGCCTTTGCGTCAATGCCCTGCATTGATACAAAAGTCTCGCCATTTCAATCCGCAGCGGGGTCTGCGCCCGTACTGACGCCCACGGATACACAAGCTGTGCCAGCTACTCCCTTTTTGTAGAGGGCATCATACTCTACTTTGCCCCGGTTGTCAAGGGATAATACCGTTAAAAAGTGCTAAATTTTATGGTTTTCAGGGCCTTCACTCGCCCATGACCTGGAACACGATGTCCCGCACCCGGTTCCGGGTATCGCACTCCACCAGGGTCAGATTCTGCCAGGGGCCGATGGTGATCTTCCCCGCCACAAAGGGGATGGTGATGAAGGGGGACAGCAGCGCCGCCTTGATGTGGGAGGAGCCGTTGTCGTCATGCCAGGTCTCGTGGTGCCAGTAGGGGACCACCCGGCCCTTCTCATCCAGATAGGGGGAGAACACGTCCAGCGCCGCTTTCAGATCGTGGTTCACCATGCCCGGCTCAAACTCCAGGGTGGTCAGACCCGCCACGCCGCCGGTGGTGAAGCCGGTGACGGTGCCGGCGGAGATGTTGTATTTCCTGCACGCCTCCGTCACCGCGTGCTGAAAATCCTCCGTCACGTCGATCATGCCCATGTGGGCCTTGGTATGATAGGTCTTGGTCTCTGTATAAACTGCCATGGAAGGGGCCTCCTCTTCGGTTTTCTGCATTGTATCACACTTTTGCCTGTGATACAATGTTTCCAAAGGAGTGGTTTGATGGATTCCGGCATCCTCACCGTGGACCTCCACGGAAAAAACACCTATCAGGCCAAGATGACGGTGGACGCGCTTTTGAAGCGTGCCCGGGCCGGCACCTACCGCGTCCGGCTGGTCCACGGCAGCCACGGCGGCACGGCGCTCCGGGACTTCATCCAGGCGGAGTACGCCCACCATCCCAAAGTAAAGCGGTTGGTCCGCTCCCCGGACGGCGGGGCCACGGAGCTGGTGCTGCGGGAATACGTTTGAATACAGGAGGCGGTTTTATGCGTATCGCGCTGATTCAGATGCCGGTAACGGCGGATAGAGCGAAAAATATCCAGACAGCCTGTGAAAAGATCCGGGAGGCCGCGCAAAACGGCGCGGACTTCGCCGTGCTGCCGGAGATGTTCTGCTGTCCTTATCAGAATGACTGCTTCCGGGCCTACGGCGAGGCGGAGCACGGCCCCGCCCAGACGGTGCTCTCCGCGCTGGCGGCGGAACTGGGCATCTACATTGTCTGCGGTTCCATTCCGGAGCTGGCGGAGGGGAATGTCTACAACACCAGCTATGTCTACGGCCGCCGCGGAGAGCTGCTGGCAAAGCACCGTAAGGCTCACCTGTTCGACATCGACGTCCAGGGCGGCCAGCGCTTCATGGAGTCGGACACTCTTTCCCCGGGAAGCGATGTCACCACCTTTGAGACGGAATTCGGCACCATGGGGCTCTGTATCTGCTTTGACCTGCGGTTTGAGGAATTGGCCCGGTGCATGTGCCTCCGGGGTGCCAAGGTCATCTTCGTCCCGGCGGCCTTCAACATGACCACCGGCCCCGCCCACTGGGAGCTGCTGTTCCGCCAGCGGGCCGTGGACAATCAATGCTTCACCGTGGGCGTCTCCCCCGCCCGGGACGAGACCGCCGGTTACGTGGCCTACGGCAACTCCATCGCCGTGGACCCCTGGGGCACGGTGCTGTGCCGGGCCGGGGCGGAGGAGACGACACTGTACGCCGACCTGGACTTTGCCCGGCTGGAGGCCGTGCGGCAGCAGCTGCCCATCCTGTCCGCCCGACGGACGGACCTGTACGAGGTGCGGGAGAAGTGAGCAGCCGGGTCTTTGCCACATTTTACGACATCGTCCGCCGCATCCCCGCCGGGAGCGTGGCCACCTACGGCCAGGTGGCACATCTGGCCGGGCTGCCCCGGTGTGCCAGGACGGTGGGCTACGCCATGGCGGGCTGTCAGGACCCCTCCGTCCCCTGCCACCGGGTGGTGGACCGCTTCGGCGGAACAAAGGCCTGCTTCGACATCTGCGCTCCCGGCACTCAGCGGGCACTGCTGGAGGCCGAGGGTGTGGCATTCCGGGAAGATGGGACGGTGGACCTGGAGCGCTGTCTTTGGCATCCGGATTTTCAAGTGATGTAAAGCTTTTTTCCGCATCGGAGGGATAAACCCCTGATTCAAAAACGAGGCGATGCGCTTGCCGCACCGCCTCGTTTTTTTGCTCAGAATTCGTAATCCACCGCTACCCGGTCCTCGCGGATGGACTTGCACAGGGCGGACACCGCCTTGTGCCGGGGATCGTTCTTGTAAGTATCCAGTGCCTCCAGGCTCTCAAATTCGCTGACCAGCACAGCGTCGTAGTTGCCCTCGCCCACGTTCACAGCCACTTCGCTGCGCAGCAGCTGGGGGATGACGCCCTGAAGGTTCCGCAGGCCCGTCAGAAACTGCTCCTGTTCCGCCTCCGTACCGGGAAGGAATTTCCACATCACAATATGCCGGATCATCTTACTTCCTCCGCGCGTTGTACGCCTCGATGCCCAGGCCCAGCAGCTCCACGGCCCGGGTCAGGTCGTCCGGCGCCGTCACATAGGCAATGCGGGCCTTATTGCGGCCCAAGGCCGGGTCACTGTAAAAGCCCTCACCGGGAGCGAACATAACAGTCTCGCCGTGGTCCTCAAACTCCTCCAGCAGGAAGTACTGCAGCTTTTCCGCGTCATCCACGGGCAGCGTCACCATCAGGTAGAAAGCGCCCTCGGGCGTGGTGAACTGCACGCCGGGGACCTTGGACAATGCCGCCACGATGGCGTCCCGGCGGCGCTGGTACTCCTCCCGCACGGACTCATAGTAGGAGGCGTCCAGCGTGTTGTACATGGCGGCAGCGCCCACCTGGCCCAGGGTCGCAATGCACAGGCGGCCCTGGCAGAGCTTCATGGCCTCGCCCATCAACTCCCGGTTCCGGGAGACCAGCGTGCCCACCCGGGCGCCGGTGGCGGAGAAGCGCTTGGAGATAGAGTCGATCACCACCACATTTTCCGCCGCGTCCTCGAATTCCAGCATGGAGGCCATCTTGCCGGTGTACACGATCTCCCGGTATACCTCATCGCTGATGAGGAACAGGTCATGCTCCTTGGCGATGTCGGCCATCAGCCGCATCTCCTCATGGGACAGGACCACACCGGTGGGATTGCCGGGGGTGGTCATCAGGATGGCCCGGGTATGCCCGTTGATCAGGGGCTCGATTTTCTCCCGGCTGGCGAAGCGGTAGCCCTCCTCCGCCGTGGTGGGGATGGGGCGGATCTTGCCGCCAGTGATATTGACAAAGGTGGTGTAGTTGGGATAGAACGGCTCGGGCACCAGGACTTCGTCGCCCTCCTCCAGGATGCAGGACAAGACGATTTCCAGCGCCTCGCTGCCGCCGAAGGTAGCCAGAATGTCATCGTTCGCAACAGGGCAGCCCAGTTTTTCGTAATACTTCCGAACCGCGTCCACATACACCTCTACGCCGGGAGCCGGGGCATATTCCAGCACAGCCTCCCCGAAGTCGTTCACAGCGTCGAAAAAGGCCTTGGGGGTCTCGATGTCCGGCTGGCCGATGTTCAGGTGGCGGACCTTCAGGCCCTTGGCCACGGCCGCCATCTCATAGGGGTAAAACTTCCGTACGGGCGACAGCTCGCACCGCTTGATTTTGCTGGAAAGTCTCATAATAAATCCTCCTAGATCGAATCGATCTGAATTTTGACGATGCATTGGATACATGTTTCGACGGCGCTGTTTTGCGTCCTCCGCTACCTGGGGATAAAAAACCGCCCCTGACAGACGTCAGGGGCGGAAAATCTTCCACGGTACCACCCTGATCTGTCTCCTGGCGGAGACATCTCATGTCATCCTGTAACGGGGATGAGCCGTCCCGCTCGTCACGGGCCGCTCCAAAGTGGCTTACTTTGCGGCGTGGGCTGAGGGCTTGCACCGATTCCCTCTCGCTGGCAGCCGGTTTCGCAAAGCTGGCTTTGTCATCGCTTTTGCTTTGTTCTATTATACGTGTTTCAAAGTATTTGTCAAGCCCGGTATGTCAAAGTTTCATGTCTCTTCTTCCGGGGATGGTGCTGACGCATCAGTGCTGTCCGCCGCGCCGCCCATCTGCATCTCCTGCCACTGGGCCCGAGTGATGAGCAGCTGCCGGGGCTTGGAGCCCTCGAAGGGGCCCACGATGCCCCGCTCCTCCATCTGGTCCACTAGGCGGGCAGCCCGGGAATAGCCCAGCTTCAGCCGGCGCTGGAGCATGGACACGGAGGCCTGGCCGGTCTCCAGCACCACGTCCACGGCGGCGGGCAGCAGCTCGTCGCCCTCGTCGTCAGAGGACTCGGCGGCGGCAGCGCCCTTGGAAGAGCCGCCCTTCTCCTTCTCCTGCATGGACTCCTCGATCTTGGCGATGACCTCGTCGGAGTACTGGGCCTCGCCGGTCTGCTTGACGAAGGCCACCACCTCCTCGATCTCCTCCGGGGAGATGAAGCAGCCCTGGACACGGATCTTGGACTCGCCCAGCGGGGCGTAGAGCATGTCGCCCTTGCCCACCAGCTTTTCCGCGCCAGTGGTGTCCAGAATGATGCGGGACTCCAGAGAGGACGCCACGGCAAAGGCGATGCGGCTGGGGATGTTGGCCTTCATCAGACCGGTGATGACGTCGGCGGAGGGCCGCTGGGTGGCGATGACCAGGTGCATACCGGCGGCGCGGCCCATCTGGGCCACGCGGCAGATGGACTCCTCCACCTCTTTCGCCGCCACCAGCATCAAATCGGCCAACTCGTCGATGACCACCACCACGCTGGGCAGTGTCTCCATGCCCTCGGTGGCCTTAGCCAGCTTGTTGTACTCCTCCAGCTTCTTCACGCCGTGCTCGGAGAAAGTCTTGTACCGCTTCATCATCTCGAACACCGCCCACTGCAGGGCACCGGCGGCCTTCTTCGGGTCCGTGACCACCGGGATCAGCAGGTGGGGAATGCCGTTATAGGGGGCCAGCTCCACCATCTTGGGGTCCACCATGATAAAGCGGACCTCATCGGGCGTGGACTTGTAGAGCAGGCTGACGATCAGGGAGTTGGTGCACACGGATTTACCGGAGCCGGTGGTACCGGCGATCAGCACGTGGGGCAGCTTTTCGATATTGCCCACGATGTTCCTGCCGCTGATGTCCCGGCCCACGGCGAAGGCCGTGCGGGACTTGTGCTCCGTGAACTCCCGGGACTCGATGACATCCCGGATCAGCACCGGCGTCACCTGCTTGTTGGGCACCTCGATGCCCACCACGGAGCTCTTGTCGGGGATGGGGGCGATGCGGACACCGGTGGCGCCCAGCGCCAGGGCGATATCGTCCGCCAGGTTGGTGATCTTGGAGAGCTTCACGCCCTGGTCCAGCACGAACTCATAGCGGGTGACAGAGGGGCCGTGGACCACGTCTCCCGGCGTGGCGTCCACGCCGAAGCTGGTCAGGGTCTCCGCCAGACGGCGGGAGTTGTTCCGCAGCTCCGCGCCGGCCTCCACAAAATTGTCGTTCCGGTTCTCGTGCAGCAGCGTGATGGGAGGGAACTGGTAGGCGTTCTCGCCGTCCGCCAGCTTCTGCTCGATCTCTGCCGTCACGGCGGCCGTCTGCTCCGCCACTTCCCGGGCGGTGTTCGCCTTCTCCTTCCGGCCGGACGCCGGAGCCTCCCGCACAGGCGCCGCCGGCTCCTCCTGCTGGATGGGCACGGGGGGCTTTACGGCAGGCTGGGACACAGCGGCAGCCGCCGGTTGCCTTGCCTGGGGGATGGCCGGCATCTTCTCCCGGGGCTCCTCCGTCTCCTGCTGAGAATTCTTCTCAGAGAGCACCTGGTCAGGCGTTCTCTGCTGGTCCGACTTGTGGCGGAAAAAGCTGGTGAAGCGGCCTGGCTCCTTGGGGGCGGGCGTTGGCGGCAGCGCCGCCGGCTCGTCGATGGGAATGTCGATCTGAGGCTTGGGCCGGTCCGAGGTGCGGCGCCGGACAGGCTCCGTCTCCACGACCCGGATATGGGGCCGCTCAGGCTCCGGTTCCTCCTCATACTGGGGGCGCTCCCGATGCTTTTCGATGAGGGCCCCCACGGTCAGCCGCAGGGCCACCATCAGCATGACGACAAACAGCACCGTGAAGATGATGACCGAGGGCAGCATGGAGAACACCGCCACGGAGCCCTCCGCCAAAATGCCAGACACGGCGCCGCCGGAGGTCATCTGAATGCCGGAGGTCCACAGCTTTGCCAAAATGCCGACGCCGGACTCAAACTCCTCCCGGCACAGCGCCATATGGGCCAGGGTGCCGAACAGCACCGGCAGCAGCAAAGCGCAGGTCACCCGCAGCTGGACGGGACGGCCGTGGTGGAACAGCAGGATCACTGCCGCCAGCAGCATGGCCGGTGCCACCAGCCAGTAGCCATAGCCGAACAGCCCCCGGAGCAGCAGTGCGAACCAGTCGACGAACAGGGCGCTGACACCCACGTAGCTGACGCCGACGCACAGTGTCAACAGCAGCAAAACCACGCCCCCCACCTCCCGGCGGATGGGCCGCTTCTGGGGCTGCACGGGCTTTTTGGAGCGGCCGGAGCTGCTCTTGGAAGAGCTGCTTTTTCCGGAGCCGCTTCTTTGCGTTGTGGATTTCTTTTGTGTCGTGGAAGCCACGGTATGTACCTCCAAAGGTTATTTCTAGATGAATGTCAAAATCAGGGTCAGTACGCCTACCGCCCAGCAGTAGTAGGCAAACGCACCGAATTTGCCCCTGTCTGCGATCATCTTCAGCAGGCGGATGCAGGCGTAGCCCACCACAGCGGACACCACCACGCCCACCAGATAGACGGGGACATCCGCCCAGATGATGCCGGCCTCCACCGCGTCCTTCAGGCTCAGGATGTTGGCGCCCAAAATGGCGGGGATGGACAGCAGGAAGGAAAAGCGCACGGCGAATTTCCGGTCAAAGCCCCGGAAGCAGCCGGCGGTGATGGTGGTGCCGGAACGGGAGATGCCGGGGCAAGTGGCGATGGCCTGGGCCACGCCCACCAGCAGAACGTCCACCATGGTGGCGCTCTTCTCCGTCTTGCGGCCCTTTCTCACCCGGTCGCTGGCGAACAGAAGGCAGCCGGTGACCAACAGCGCTGCGGCCACGAAGTACATGTTGTCCGCCAGGCCCTCCACCAGGTCCTTGATGGGCAGCACGATCAGCAGCGGCAGAGTGCCCACGATGATCAGCAGGATCATCCGGCGGGCCGGCGGCACCGGCGTCGGGGTGGAGCCCCGGGCCAGGTCCCGGACGCCGCAGAAAAACTCCACCACCATGTCCCGGACGTCATCCCAGTAGGCCACAAAGACGGCCACCAGTGTGCCCAGGTGCAGCAGCACGTCGAAAAACTCCGGAATGTCGGAGGCACCGGACATGCCCAGAAGATGCTCCGCGATGGCCAGATGGCCGGAGCTGGAGATCGGCAGAAACTCCGCCACGCCCTGGATCACGCCCAGCAAAATCGATGACAGCAGTGACAAAACGCTCACGCTCCTAAATCAGTCAAAAATCTCGTACGATATAGTATACCACGGATATGCCTCGAATTCCAGCTATATTTGTGGAACTTCTGTTCTTCTCCGTCACCGCTTAAAATTTTCGCAGTTTGGACATCCGATGGAAAGGCAAGGCAGGGGCCGCCTTTGCGTCCCCTGCCTGAAAATCTCTCATTCTCCGCCCAGCGTCTCCAAGGCGGCTCTTGCGGCGGCCTGTTCCGCCTCCTTCTTGCTGTGGCCGGTGCCGGTCCCCAGCGGCGCGCCGTTCAGCAGCACCTCCGCCGAGAAGGTCTTGGCGTGGTCCGGCCCCTGCTCCCCCACCATGCGGTAAGTCAGCACCTGGTCTGCCTGACGCTGGACCAACTCCTGAAGGGCAGTCTTGTAGTCCCGGCGGCGCTCCTCCACCACTTCTTCCCGCTCTGCGTCCAGCAGAACGCGGTGGATCAGCGCCGACGCGGCGCCGATACCGCCGTCCAGATAGACCGCGGCAAACACGGCCTCCGTGGCGTCCGCCAGAATGGACGTTCGCTCCCGGCCGCCGCCGGCCTCCTCGCCTCGGCCCAGCTTCAGGTATTTTCCAAGGCCCAGCTTCTGCGCCACCTCGTACAGACTCTGCTCGCACACCAGTGCCGCCCGGATGCGGGTCAGGTCCCCCTCCGGCAGGTCCGGATGCTGTACAAACAAAAATTCCGCCGTCACAAAGCCCAATACGGAATCCCCCAGAAACTCCAGCCGCTCGTTGCTGTTCAGATGGGCAGCGCGGTGCTCATTGGCATAGGAGCTGTGGCTCAGGGCCTCGCTGAGGAGCGCCGGGTCCCGGAACGTGTAATTCAGTTTTTTCTCCAGTTCCTGCATAACGGTCCTCTCTCCAAAAGGAAGCCCCGCACTGGGCGGGGCGGTCCTCAAATCTACTTACTTCAGCTTGCCCGCGATGTAGTTCACCGCGTCACCGACGGTCTTCAGGCCGTTCAGATCGTCCTCTTGGGTCTCGCCCACACCGAAGGACTCCTCCATCGCCATGACCAGTTCCACCAGGTCCACAGAATCCGCGCCCAGATCCTCGGCGAAATCCGTGTCCATTGTCACCTCGGCAGGCTCCATGGCAAACTGCTCGGCCACCAGTTCTCTCATTGTCTGAAAAATTTCTTCGTTTGACATGCTGTTCACTCCTCACGGAATTATGGTTCTCGTGAGGCAATCATACGGCAAGGAATGCGTCGGTGTCAATAGGAAATCAAATTTTTTCCACCTGCGGTTTTACCCGCATGTACTCGATGTTGGCCTCGATATCGGCAATGAAGCCGCTCTCGGCATACTCCTTTGCACGCAGGACGGCATTGGAGATGGCCCGGGCGTCAGAGGAGCCGTGGGCCTTGATGACCGGCTTGGAGATGCCCAGGAAGGGCGTGCCGCCCACCTCGCTGGGGTCCAGCAGCTTCTTCATGTCCGCCATGTCATTCTTCACCAGGACGGCGGCCAGCTTCGTCTTGGCGTTGGAGAGGAACAGCTTTTTCAGCTCCTTCAGCAGGAACTTGCCGGTGCCCTCCAGGCTCTTGAGCATGATGTTGCCGGAAAAGCCGTCTGTCACGATGACATCCGCGCCGCCCAGCATGACGTCGTTGGCCTCGATGTTGCCCACAAAATGGATGCGGCCCTCTTTGCCGGCCTCCTCCAGCAGGGCGTAGGCCTCATGCCGCAGCGTGTCGCCCTTCTCAGACTCGGCGCCGATATTCAGCAGGGCCACCCGGGGCGTCTCCACACCCAGGACCCGCTTGGAATAATAGTTGCCCAGGTAGGCGAACTGGAGCAGATACTCCGCCGTGCACTCGGCGTTGGCGCCGCAGTCGCACAAAATGGCCCGGCCACCCAGAACGGGGATGACGGGGCCCATGGCGGCCCGGCGGATGCCCCGGATGCGCTTGACCAGCAGCGTGGCACCGGCCAGCAGGGCGCCGGTGGAACCGGCGGAGACAAAGGCGTCTCCCTCCCCCGCTTTCAGCATGTTCAATCCCACCGTCAGGGAGGAGTCCTTCTTCATTTTGAAAGCTGTCGCGGGGTCGTCGGCGATCTCCACCACCTCGCTGGCGTCCTTGATCTCCACACCGGCGGGCAGCGTCTTCTCGCCGCAGGCTTCCACGGCCCGCAGAATCTCCGCCGCGCGGCCCACCAGAACGATGTCCACGCCGTGTTCCTTGTGCGCGTCCAGCGCGCCCTGAACAGTGGCCTGGGGGGCGTTGTCGCCGCCCATGGCGTCTACGATGATCTTCATGTCAGCACCTCTTCTTTCAACTGCTCAATGATGGCCAGGGACCGCTGGGACAGCTCCGCGTTCTTGTTTCTCTTCCCCTTGACCCTGTGGTCCAGGGGCGGGATAATGCCGAAGTTGATGTTCATGGGCTGGAACACCGTCACGGACTGGTTGGAAATATACAGGCCCAGCGCGCCGATGGCGGTCTCCTGGGGGAAGTCGATGGGTGCCTTGCCCTGGAGCCGCCGGGCGGTCTCCACGCCCACCAGGAAGCCGCTGGCGGCGGATTCCACATAGCCCTCCACGCCGGTCATCTGGCCGGCGAAGGAAATGCGGGGCTCCGCCTTCAGGCGGTAGTACCGGTCCAGCAGCCGGGGAGAGTTCAGGAACGTGTTGCGGTGCATGACGCCGTAGCGCAGGAACTCGGCGTCGTGGAGGGCGGGGATCATGGAGAACACCCGCCGCTGCTCCGGGAACCGCAGGTGGGTCTGGAAGCCCACCAGATTGTATACTGTGCCGTCGGCGTTGTCCCGGCGCAGCTGCACCACAGCGTAGGGCTCCTTCCCCGTCCGGGGGTCCTTCAATCCCCGGGGCTTCAGGGGGCCGTAGCACAGCGTGTCGTGGCCCCGGCGGGCCATGACCTCCACGGGCATGCAGCCCTCGAAGACCATCTTGTCCTCAAAGCCGTGGACCTCCGCCTCCTGGGCGGTGGTCAGGGCGTTCCAGAAGGCGTCGTACTCCTCTTCGCTCATGGGGCAGTTCACGTAGTCCGCCGTGCCCTTGTCGTACCGGGAGCCGAACCAGGCCTTGTCCATATCCACACTGTCGGCGGACACCAGAGGCGCCGCCGCGTCGAAGAAGTGTAGGTCGCTGTCCGCTCCCAGCAGGGTCTGGAGGCGCTCCGCCAGGGCGTCGGAGGTCAGGGGGCCGGAGGCGATGACCACCTCCCCCTCGGGGATGTCGGTGACCTCCCCGGGCACCACAGTGATGCGGGGATGATTTTTGATCTTCTCCGTCACCAGGGCGGCAAAACCGTGGCGGTCCACCGCCAGAGCGCCGCCGGCCTCCACACGGGTGGCGTCCGCGCAGGACAAAATCAGGCTGTCCAGGCGGCGCAGTTCCTCTTTCAAAAGGCCCACCGCGTTTTCCAACTGGTCGCTGCGCAGGGAGTTGGAGCAACAGAGCTCCGCGAAATATTCGGTTACATGGGCGGGTGTCTTCTTCTCCGGCTTCATCTCCCGGAGCGTCACATCCACGCCCCGCTGGGCCAGCTGCCAGGCGCACTCACTGCCGGCCAGGCCCGCGCCGATGACTGTTACATGCATAGGTTCGTTCCTCTGTCTTTTCTCCGGAGAGCTGACGCTCGCCGGTCACTCTTCCGCGGTCTTTGCGGCTGTTTTCTTGGCCGCGGGCTTCTTGGCGGCGGTCTTTTTTGCAGCCGTGGTCTTTTTGGTAGTCGTAGTCTTTTTGGCTGCGGGAGTCTTTCTGGCCGCGGCCTTCTTGGGTGCGGTCTTCTCAGCTGTCTCCTCCGCCGGTGCGCTCTCTTCCTGGGGTTCTTCAGAGGTGGTCTTCTTGTGATAGCCCCGCTTCTCCTCCGGCAGGAAGTTGGCGCAGGCCGGATTGATGCAGAAGGGCTTCTTGAAGCCTCTGCCCGCCTTCTTGAACATGGTCTGGCCACACACCGGGCAGTCGTCTTTCACCGGCACGTCCCAGCTCATGAAGTCGCACTTCTTGGCCTCGTCCTTGCTGTTCATATGCTCGCAGCAGTAATAGGTGTACTGCTTGTTGGTCTTTTTGCTGGTGCCCGTGCGCTTCATCAGGCGGCCGCCGCACTTGGGACAGCGGCCCGGCATCTCCACCACCAGCGGCATGGTGAAGCTGCAGTCGGGATAGCCGGGGCAGGCCAGGAAGCGGCCGAACCGGCCGGACTTCACCACCAGATTCCGCCCGCACTCGGGGCAGATCTCCTCGCTGACCTCGTCGGGCACCTTGATGCGGGTGCCCTCCAGGTCCTGCTCGGCCTTTTTCAGATGCTCCTCAAAATCGCCGTAGAAGTCCCGCAGGACGCCCTTCCAGGGGGTGGCGCCCTCCTCCACGGAGTCCAGCTTCTGCTCCATGTGGGCGGTGAACTTCGTGTCGGCGATGTCGGTGAATTTGTCCTTCATCAGCTCCGTCACCACCCGGCCCAGGTTGGTGATGCGCAGGTACTTGCCCTCTTTGATGACGTACTCCCTGTCGATGATGGTGGACACGGTGGGCGCATAGGTGGAGGGCCGGCCGATGCCCTGCTCCTCCATGGCGCGGATGAGGGTGGCGTCGGTGTAGTGGGCGGGGGGCTGGGTGAAGTGCTGGTCCTTGGAGAAGTCCTTCAGCGTCAGGACCTCGCCCTCCTGCAAGGCCGGCAGGGGAGATTCCCTCTCCTCCTTCTCCTCGTCCCTGCCCTCCTCATACACGGCGGTGTAGCCGGAGAATTTCAGGCTGGAGGAGCTGGCCCGGAAGCTGTGGCAGTTGGCCTCGATCTCCACCGCCACGCTGTCGTACACAGCGTTGGACATCTGGCAGGCCACAAAGCGGCTCCAGATCAGGCGGTACAGCCGGTACTGCTCGCCGGTCAGGTCTTTTTTCAGCATCTCCGGGGTCCAGTTGACGTTGCTGGGGCGGATGGCCTCGTGGGCGTCCTGGGCGTTGGCCTTGGCCTTATAGCGGTGGGCCTGGGGAGGATAGTACTCCCTGCCGTAGCGGCCCAGGATGAACTCCTTAGCGGAGGCGATGGCCTCCTCGGACAGGCGCAGCGAGTCGGTACGCATATAGGTGATCAGGCCCACGGTGCCCTCGCCCTCAATGTCCACGCCCTCATAGAGCTGCTGGGCGATAGCCATGGTGCGGCGGGGAGTCATGGAGAGCTTTCTAGACGCCTCCTGCTGCATGGTGGAGGTGGTGAAGGGCGGAGAGGGGCTGCGCTGCTTGTCGGTCCGCTTCACGGACTTCACCGTGAACGCCTGGTTCTCGGTCTCCCGCACCACGGCGTCCACGTCCTCCGCCGATTTCAGTTCCGCCTTTTTGCCGTCCTTCCCGTGGTAGCGGGCGGCAAAGGGGACCTTTTTCACGTCACTGCCCAGCAGGTTGGCGTCCAGAGTCCAGTACTCCTCCGGCTGGAAGTTCTCGATCTCCCGGTCCCGGTCGTCCACCATGCGGGTGGCCACGGACTGGACCCGGCCGGCGGAGAGCCCGCGGCGGATCTTCTTCCACAGCAGAGGGCTGAGCTCATAGCCCACCAGGCGGTCCAGGATGCGGCGGGCCTGCTGGGCGTCCACCAGATTCTGGTCGATCTCCCGAGGCTCCTGAATACTCTCCTGCACCACTTTTTTGGTGATCTCGTTGAACGTGACCCGCTTTGCCTTTTCATCCGGCAGGTTCAAAAGCTGCTTCAAATGCCAGGAGATGGCCTCGCCCTCGCGGTCCGGGTCGGTGGCGAGGTACACGGTGTCCGCTGCCTTGGCGGACTTTTTCAGGTCACTGATGATATCCTCTTTTCCCTTGATGGGCTTATAGACCGGCTCAAAGTCCTTCTCCACATCCACACCCAGGGTGCTCTTGGGCAGGTCCCGCAGGTGGCCCATGCAGGCCTTGACCTCGTAGTCCTTGCCCAGATATTTGCCGATGGTTTTGGCCTTCGCGGGAGACTCCACGATGACCAGGCTGTGTTTTGCCATAGTTACCTCCACGTGCCCGGCAGGGCACGAATACATTCCCTCATTTATTCTGTTAAGGTCACAGCACGGGTATAGCGCTTTCCGCTGTGCTGCTGGACCAAGTTTTCAATCTCAAGAAGCGTCAGCGCCGACAGCACCCGCCGGGTGGGGATGCCGGTCAGCTCGATCAGATCGTCCACCAGCTGAGGTTCCTCTGTCAAAACCCGCAGCAGGGCGATCTGGTCATCCGTCAGTTCAAGCCCGTTGTCCGACAGGTCCAGAGACGGCGGCACGGGCTTTGCCTCCGTCTTCTGCCGGGCCTGATAGCCCAGCGTCACCGGCTGCTCCCGGCCCTTTTCCGGATGGAGCCTGTCCGGGAACCGCTCCGTGTATACCCGAAGAATATCCCGGGCATCCATCACCAGGCCGGCGCCGTCCTGGATGAGGCGGTTGCAGCCCACACTTGTAGGCGCGTCGATGGGACCGGGGACGGCGAATACATCCCGCCCCTGCTCCGTGGCCGTCTCAGCGGTGATCAGCGCGCCGCTGCGCTCCGGTGCCTCCACCACCAGCGTGGCGGCGGACAGGCCGGAAATGATGCGGTTCCGGACGGGAAAATGTGACCCGGCCGGCTCCGTTCCCGGCGGATATTCCGATATCAGCACGCCCGCGGCGGCCACGTCCTCGTAGAGATACCGGCTCTCGTAGGGGTAGCGGACATCCAGTCCGTTGCCCACCACGCCCACGGTGATGCCGCCGGCCCGAAGGGCTCCCCGGGTGGCCGCGGCGTCGATGCCTTTTGCGAGGCCGCTGACCACAACGGCGCCGCCCTTTGCCAGACCGTAGCCCAGCTTTTCCGCGCTGGCGATGCCGTAGGGCGTGCAGTCCCGGGTGCCCACCACGGCCACCGCCGCCTCGTCGTCGAAAGCGGGCAGCCGCCCCTTCACATACAACAGCACCGGCGGGTCGTAGATATTGGCCAGTCTCCCGGGGTATTCGGCGTCCTGAATGGTCAGGAGGCGCAGACCCAGCCGCTGGCAGTCCGCCAGGATCTTGTCCGCGGCGGTCAGGTCGTGGTTTTCCAGCAGCGCGGCCTGTTCCCGGGTGATTCCCTCCGTCAGCAAAATTTCCCCGGCGTCGGCGTAAAACACGTCCTCCGGGGTCCCAAAGTGGCGCAGCAGCGCCAGCCGGGTCTGATTGCTCAGGCCTTTCAGTTCCGCAAGCCACACCCAGTGCTTCAGTACCGACATGGCGCCGCCTCCTTTGTCAATCGTTTCTCGCCGCCTCCCACAGCAGCACACTGGCGGCAATGGCCGCGTTCAGGGACTCGCAGTGAGCGCTCATAGGAATCAGCACGGTCTTGTCGCACACCGCCAGCATCTCCCGGGAAAGGCCCTTTCCCTCGCTGCCGATGGCCATGGCGCAGCGGCCGTAGTCCACGCTCCGGGCGTCCACGGTGTCGGTCCGCAGGGCCGCGCCGTACAGCGGCAGCCCGGAGGCCGTCAGCAGCGCCCGCAGCTCCGGGACACCGCAGGTCCACACCGGGCAGCGGAACACCGCGCCCATGGTGGCCCGGACGGTCTTGGGGTTGTACAGGTCCGCGCAGGCGTTCACCAGCAACACGCCGTCGGCCCGGAAGGCGTCGGCGGTGCGGAGGATAGTGCCCACGTTGCCGGGGTCCTGAACGCCGTCCAGGATGACGTACCGCTCCCCCTCCAGCTTCTCCGGCAGAGTGCGGTCCGGCATCCCGCAGACGGACAGTACACCCTGGGGCGTCTCTGCCGGAGAGACGGACTTCATCACGTCCGGCGGCACCTGGACCAGCCGCACCCCCTCCGGGATGGGCGGCAGCGCCGCGTGCTCCGTACACACCACCGTGTGCAGGTCCCCCTGCCACAGCAGCGCCTCCTCCAGGAGCTTGGGGCTGTCGCAGAGGAACTCACCGCTCCTGCGGCGATAGGAAACAGAGGCCGCCAGCTTGCGGAGATGGGTGCACAGCGGATTCTGCCGGCTGGTAATGGTCTCCATGGCTAGGGCCTCCTTTTTCTCTTTCTCGTCAGGCGGTCTCAGGACCGCCGTTGGTAGCAAATGCTCAGTCCAGGGGCTTCATGGTCGGGAATAGGATGACTTCCCGGATGGTGTCGGCGCCAGTGAGGAGCATGACCGTGCGGTCGATGCCCATGCCCATGCCGCCCGTGGGGGGCATGCCGTACTCCAGGGCGTTCAGGAAATCCTCGTCCAGCATCTCCGTCTCGTCGTCGCCCCGCTCCCGCTGCTCCACCTGCTTTTCAAAGCGCTGGCGCTGGTCGATGG
>CAMBAJ010000018.1 GCA_945864305.1 uncultured Clostridia bacterium
CAGCTGCGTGAAACTCATAATAATACGAATCAATATCAATTGGCATATTTTGATTAATCGCACTATTGCTAAACACACTGCTATGCGGAATCATCCCTGATACAGTCTGCTGCATTGTTGCGTTATTTCCATAGACAATTTCTCCTACAGCAAAATCATTGGAAACACATTCCAATTTACACGCAGTAAAACTATACCCAGGCTTGCTAAAAGATGCTAAAATAACATTTTTTTTAGTTGCCGGCTGATTAAGTCCAACGTACAAATACGAAGTTAAATCTTTGTTATACGATGTACGTTCTTTTACGATGATAACTTTTTTGTAATCTTTGACCGGCGCAACAAGGTACAACGCGGTATCCGGCGAAACAGGGATGGTGCCCAAGTAAACCGGCACATCTTTTATATTTGCGAGCCCATAGCTACCATCCTCCTGCACCACCGGCACCTTGCCCGCATCCTCCGCCGTGGCAACCGGGACGCCGAGGCCGTCCTTGCCGGCAGGCCCCTGTGGGCCCGTCTCTCCTGTTGGACCTGCAGGGCCCTGTGGCCCAGTCTCTCCCTGGGGACCCTGGGGGCCCTGCGGGCCGGTATCGCCCTCGGGCCCCTTACTGCCGTTGCGTACCTCAAACGTGGAGGTCGTGCCATCCGTCTTGGTGACGGTGACGATGTTGGTGCCACCGTCCTCGGTGGAGGTGGTAGTCTGCACCACGGCCTGGATGCCTACGCCGTCCCGTCCGTCAGCTCCGGTTGCACCATCCTTGCCTGTGGCGCCGTCCTGGCCGTTCGCGCCCGCAGGTCCCACGGCATACCCGGCGTCAATGGTCTTTCCGGTGGACAGCGTAATGATCAGGTGTCCATCCTCGTTGATAGCTGCATCGGTGACGGACGCGCCGCCACCGCCTCCGGATGCAAAAATCTCGTTGATGGCCGCCACCAGCGAGGACTTGTCCTCCGTCTTCAGAGCAGCGAGATCGCCCATGCGCCCCAGAAGCTGCTCTACCAGCGTGGGCGACGGGTCCGCCGCCTCCTGGGTGGGGCCTGCGCCAGGATTGATGTACAGACGTCGCTCCGTCCAGATGGTGGGCAGGCGGCTGCCGTCCTTGGTGCCGTAGACGCCTACCTTGAGATAGGCTCCTGGCAACAGCACCTCCCACGGAACCCTACAGGCGTCGTCCTCCAACAGCTGCTCCCGGGTGATGCTTGTGGTGTTGTCTCTGCTGTAAAACACGGCGGTGCGCTGGAAGCCGTCCCAAGCACTGTTGAACGAAAATGATACCGTGTACACATTCACGGTTCCTGCAACCAGCATAACCGGCTCCGTCAGCTCGATGCGCTGTCCGGTAACGGCGTAGCTTAAATTCTTGTCCATGGCTCACTCCTTATCCCAGTAAATTACACACACGCCGTCCGCGCCGTCCACACCGGGCTGGCCGGGGCCGGGCTTGACCGTGACGATAAAATCCCATCCCTTAGGCCTCCCATCGGGCCAAAATTCCTGCTTCCAGTATCCAGCACCAGCGCTGCCGCCATCTCCGCCCTTGCCGCCGTCGCCTGTGCCCGAAATGGGCACTTCCACGCCGGTACGGCCGTAGGCGTCTCCGTTGGCAATGTCTGTAAAGCTGGGGCTGTACACTTGGCCATTGGCGGAGGAATACACGCCAAAGGTGGTCTCTCCGCCCTCTTCGCCCGGAACGCCGGTGACAGCGCTTGCCTTGCCGCCCTTGCCGATGATCACGGTGTAATCCGTGTTCGGGTTGACGCTGACCACGCCGCTCCATACCTTTCCGCCGCTGCCGTCCAGGCCGGGGTCTCCCTCGCCGCTGGACACGCCGCTGCCGGGAAGCACGCCGGAGCCGCCCACATAGCCGTCTCCGCCCCGTGCGCCGCCCTGTCCGCCCTGGGACAGGATGATTCTCGCCTGTGTCTGATTCGGGCCGGTATGGAACACGCCGCTCTCGGTGAATACCACCCGGTTCTGGAACAGGAAACTGCCGTCCGCCTGGAGCAGGACGCTCTTGCAGTCCCGAAGGACGCCGTTGCTGAATGTGAAGCTCTGCTCCATCCGCCGCCCGGTGGTGGCGCTGGATTCGTCCAGCCAAACCGTGTCCACGTCGCCGATTTCCCCCGCCGGGTCGCCCCGGCCGGTGGTCTCCAGCTTGATGCCACCGTACTGGCTCAAAATCTGCCGCGCCGCCGTCTGGGCCTGGGCCGCTGTGTGGATAAATGGATTGCTCACCGTCAGGGTATTGGAACTGCTGGTGGCGTTGCCGGAGATGTTGACCACGGTGTTGTTCCCGTCGTACAGCTGGAAGGTCAGGACCGCTAAATCGTCGTTGGCCTTCATCACCGGGTACACTGTCATATTGTCCAAATCCAGCTTGTTGCCCTGGCTCCAAAGTGGTTCCGCCGTCAGGTCGCCTGTCTCGGCGTCCGCCCGGGGCCATGTGCCCGTGGCCATGCACACCCAGCGGAGGATGTCGCCGCACTTCTTGCCGCTGACATCGTCGGCGCTGTTCACCGTGGCCGCAGCGTCTGCGTAATCCGGGTCAACGTGGTACTTGTTTGCGAAATTGTCCCCCAGCTGGGCCGCAAGGGCCGCCAGCCAGCCGGAAAGGGTGGTGGGCAAGGTATCAGGCGCCTTAAATTCCCGGTCCGCCAGCAGGCCCACAATGTCCACCAGGTCCCATTGCATGGTCATGGCGTTGTCGCCGGTTTTCCAACCGCCGTTGGCCTGGTAGAATACCCCGGACCGCTTGTACTCCACGCTGCCGTCCGACAGCTCGCAGCCGATGGCGATGGGAATGGCCTGCCGCTCCTCGATGCTCTGGAAGATGCCGCTTTTGTTCCTGGGTTCAAACCGCCTGTCCAGGTTGTCCATCCGCAGGGTGCAGGTGCCGTAGGGGATGGCGAGACAGGCAAAGTTGCCCCGCATCTGGATGTTGATAGAGGCCAGGATGTCGTCCGTCCATTCCTCGTACACGCCGGGGATGATTTCCGCCACCCGCAGCCGCCGCCCCGGCAGGGACCATTTTGTCACCGTCACCCGGATGGCCGTGGGGTCGTAGACCGTGAAGCCGTCCAGGCTGACGGAGACGGCCGTGTTGCCGGTGAAGTCCTTGGTGTAGACCGCCGTGTCGCCGGAGTAGACAGCTACCGAGAAATCCTCGGCAATTCCGTCGATGGCGTCGTCGGAGAAGTACACGCTGCACGCCTGGAGGATGGAGCAGTTGGAAAAGGTCAGCTCCGCGTAGACAGGGCTTGCAAAGCTGCCGTCATCTCCGCTGAGCACGTCCCCCACGAAGCCCACCTCGCCGGTGAGCTGGGCGGGGTCATCCGGAATGAGCCGAAAGCTGCCGTCCAGTACCCACCGCCCTGGTTCCAGTGTGGCGTACCGGCTGTTCAGAGACAGTTCCTTGTCGTGCAGCTGCTCCGGCTTGGACCATGCCGCCGCCCCGGAGCCATTGGGCGCCCCGAAAGTGATATCCGGGTCCACGATCTCCAGCACGGCCTTCATGAACATATTCCGGGGATCTCCGACAATAGCAGACTTGTATCCGTCAGTAATGGCGAGCATGCGGTTTCACCTCCCGCAGAGTAAAGGCCAGGTTGTGCCACTTTGGCGTTCCGTCTCGGAAAAACGCCAGCGTCGGATTGGTGATCGATTCCACAATGAACGTGGAAGTCACCAGCTCGTCCCCATCATCCGGCAGGTACGCCACGGTCTTCGGCCCCCGGCTCCGGAGAGCGCCCAGCACCTCCCGGCACTTGGCGTCCCCCATGTAGTCGTAGGAATAGGAGATCTTCTGCACCACGCCCCGGACCTCCTCCACGATCCGGCCGGAGATCATCTGGATCTGCTCCCGCAGCTCCTCCGGATAGCACTGGTAGCGGTCATGTGTGGTCGTGGGAAGAAGTACCTCGTTGATGATCAATTGAATAGGCTGACTCATACGTCGCTCACCACCTCCGGGTTAGATCGGTCTTCAGATCGGTAATAGGGCTGGGTCACACGGGCAAACTCCCGGCCGTCGATAGCCAGTACGGTGGTGCCCACGTACTCGGTCCGCCCGCCCATGACCGTGGACATGCCGTTGACCATGCTGGCTGCAGCTCTGGAAAGGCTGGTGTCCAAATCGGGCACGCCGCTGCGCATGGTGCCGGCGATATCCGCGTAACTCGCCGTCACGTTGGTTGTCATGGAAAGCTCCCGCTGCTTGTCCAGCACTTCCTGAATGGAGTCTGCCAGCTTCTGATACTCGATCTGCTCCTGCAGCAGGGTCTTCATGTAGCTGAGCGCTTCCGCGCTGTTGACGCCGTACTGGTCCGCCATGGACTGATAGACGGCCTGGGTAGCTTCCAAAACTCCAGCCTGGGTGGCCTCCTGCTCTGTCAGCAGCTCCAGCTTTTTGTCGTAGCGTTCCAGTTCACCGGCATTTTTCCCGGCCGTCATCTCCCACAGCTGATACTGCAGGTCCGAAATGTCAGACTGTGTATCCAGTGCGCTGGTGAGGGTCCGGAAACGGTCCGTCACCTCGCCGGCGATATCTTCAACCGTCTCCATGACCTTCCCTTTGCCGTTTTCCATGCCGATCTCCAGGCCGTCCATCAGATATTCGCCGATGGTCATAAACACGCGGGACGGGGAGTTGACGTCCCATGTGCTTGCAAACAGGCCAGTGATCTTGGAGGCGATGCCGGTGATATTGCCCTTGATGGCTTCAAATTTTCCTGTCAGACCCTCCAGCAGGCCGTCGATCAGGTGAGAGCCGATCTCCTTCAGCTTAGCAGGCAGCTTCATGAAATAGCCGATCAGATCGTCTCCGATGGCCGACGCCTGCTCCCGGATGAAATTCACCATGCTCCGGATTCCGTTTCCGACGCCCTGCATGATCTTGCTGCCAAGATCCAGCCACTGGAACGCCGTAAACACGTCCCAGATGGCCTTGAGGATCTGCGGGATATTGGCCACCAGCGTGGGGATGGCCTCGATCATGCCGTTGGCCAGGGTCCCGATCAGATTGGCAGCCGCCCCCAGCAGCTTCGGCGCGTTGTCGTTGATGATGCCGGCCAGGTCACTGATGATGCCCGGCACCTTTTCAATCAACACCGGGATGCTGTCCGACAGTCCCTGTCCCAGTCCCTCCATCAGGCCCACCGCGCCCTCCGTGATGTGGGATGAGCCTTCTCGCAGGCTTGACGCCAGACCGCCGATCAGATCCAGCGCGATCGATGCCATGTCCGGAAGGTCCTCCGCAAGCATGGTCCCCAGATCCGCGAACAGCGCCGCTATGGTCTCATGGATCAGGCTCAGCGCCGAGGTCAGCAGGGGCACACCATTGCTCAACAGGCTGCCCGCCAGTTGAGAGAGCATGTCCAGAACTGTGGGCAGAAGCGCCGGGATCGTTGTTTTCAGCGTCTCCATGCCTGCCATGAGGGAGCCGGTCATCTGGCTGACCAAGTCGGTCACGCCGCTGGTATCGCCATGAGACAGCTGCTTCACCGCGTCAAACACGGCGGTAACGCCCTGCCCGAAGCCTTCCCAGTCGATGCTTTCCGTCAGGCTCTGGAAAGCGCTTGTGACCTCCTGCAAAATGGGGATCAGGTTTTCCAGAAACGGTGTTCCCACCGCCGCCTGAAACTGCTTCCATGCTTCCGTCAGGTTGCCCTGGACGTTCTCCCAGCCGTCCGCCTCCCGCTGGGCCTGTCCCATGGCGCCGGACAGCGCCATGCTGTCCTCCACCATTTTCAGCAGCGTGTCCTGCTTCTGGATCTCCGTCAGGTCATTGAATTTCTGGCCGAACAGCTCCATGGCCGCCGCGTTCCGGGTGGTCTCCGTGGCGGAGAGGCCCAGCGCCGCGTCGTTGGAGTAGTTCCCCTTCAGGAAGCTCTGCAGGCTCTCCGTGGTGTCCTCCAGGCTTCGGTCGTAGTAGGCGGCGCTGTCTGCAGCGACCTTCAGGGCCCGCTCCATGATATCCATGCTCTGTGCCGTGTCGCCGCCGGCGGACCGGGCGAAGGCGTAGATCTGCGTGCCGGTGCCCTGCAGCCGGGTAGCCAGGATGCCGGAGGCATCCGCCACCCGGTTGATCGCATCAGACGCCTCGCCGCCCAGGGAGCCGAAGGTTTGTTCAAACTGAGCAGTGTTGGCCTTCACGCTGGCTGCGGACTCAATGAATTCACCGGCCATGTCCCGGATCGCGCCCGCCACCTTCTTGATGCCCTCCACGATGGCCTCACCGATGACGTGCGCTTTCAGCATATCGCCGAATTTCAATGCACTGTCTCCAGCGTCGTCCAGGGCACCTCCGGTGTCCTTCAGGGATCCTCCGGTGTCATTAAGGGCATTCTCCATGTCATAGAGTTCTTTGGTGGACCGGTTCACCGTCTGCTGCCACTTTTGGGTCCGCTCGTCCGCCGCGCCGTATTTGGCCGTCGCCCTTGCAAGCATATCCTGCTGCAGCGCCAGCTTTTCCTTTTGGGCGGCGATCTGCTTGTTCAAAACAGCCGTCTTGGCGGAAAGCGCGTCCTGGCCGCTGGCGTTCCGGGCAAACTGGGCGGTCACAGCGCCCATCTCCGTGCCCAGCGTCTTCAGCTGAGCGGAGACCGTGCCGATCTGTTTTCTGAATTCGGCCTCGCCGTCAATACCGATCTTCGGACCGATATCATAGGACATATGTACTCACCTCACAGTACGTCCGGGATAATGTCCTCGTCCGTGAGGACATGCTTGGGCTTGGCCCCCTCGTGCTTGACCTGGTACACGGCGATCAGGTCCTGCAGCTCCCCGAAGGGCAGGTCCATGGTCTCCGTCCTGGTCAGGCCACAGGCCATCCCGTACCAAAGAAACCACGCGGGAGTCAGGTCTCCCGCGGCTCCTGCGTGGTTTCTGCGTTTTTTCCAGGCTCCGCCTCCACGGTCCGCTCATTGCTGGCGCTCATGGCGGTCATCAGGCTGTGCCGCAGATCGTTCAGGTCATCCAGGCCGAAGGTATCCAGCAGCACGTCCTCGTCGGGCGGCTTCACGGCTTCCACGCCGTTTTCCTTGTCATAGCGATATCCGGCGTCCAGCATCTGAGCCAGAAGCCAGGTGCAGTTGCACAGCGCCTGGATG
Source organism: uncultured Clostridia bacterium (assembly GCA_945864305.1). GTDB lineage: Bacteria > Bacillota > Clostridia > Oscillospirales > Oscillospiraceae > Oscillibacter. The sequence goes on from CAMBAJ010000018.1 coordinate 7,111, forward strand.
ACGTCTCCGTTTCCGGACAGTGCGCCGTCCAGGCCCTCCAGACCGCCGAAGCGGTCCCCGCAGGCCTTGATGACCCGCAGGGAGAAGCACAGAGGCATTTCCTTGCCTCTGATAGGGATCGTGACTCTCTTCATCGGTTAACCTCCAGTGATATTCAACCGGTCCTTAATGTAGGCCTCCGCCTGGGCTTCCGTGGTAAATGTGGCCTCCCGCTTCCACATGTGGTTCTCGCTATCGTCCCGCATGACGGTTGCGCTCAGCTTAGGCACCTGCCACTCGATGCTCCCTTCCTGGGTGGTGGCGCTGTCGCTGGGCACGGCGAACATGCACTTGGTCAGCACGATGGCACGCCACTTGATGACGCCGCCTTTCTTCTTCTTGACGATGAAGCCAACGCCGAGGTACGGGGTCACCTGGGTGTCATCGTAGATCAGCTCCTTCACGTCGCTGTCCGTCACACCGGGGATACTGGACTCCAGGGTCTGCTCCTTCAGCCCAAGGATGGCCTTGGAGACCTCCTGGCTCAGGTCATCGGGGGTCAGAGTCAGGGTGCCGTTGGCGAATGTGCGGTCGGTCTCAACCACACCGTTGTCCGCATACAGGTTGTTGTCCTTGCTGGTCTCGATCTCCAGATTGATTTCCTTCAGTTTACCCAGGACGCCGCCGGAGACATAGGTGACGCTATTTCCGCTGGCGCTGTACACGCCGTAATAAGGTTTGCTAACGCCGATGATTGCCATATATCAATTCATCCTTTCACTTCATGATTTTTTCAATATTGTCATCCACACGCTTTTTCATGATCTCCAGGGCCTTCTTTTTGCTGGCGGCCACGCCATTCTTAACAAACGGGTGCTTCAGCATGTAAGTCGTTCCACTTTCGATCGCGCGGGCGATCAGTTGATTTGGCTGACCGTTGGGCCATTTTTTTGTTTTGATGCCGCTGTATCCATCAAAACCGATCTTGACGTTCAGAAAACCGTTTGCGTCTTCTTCCATCTTTGTGATGCCATAGCAGTCATACAGGGCTTTTTTCTGGATTTTCTTAGGGCCAATCGCAGGAGTCCCTTCCGTTCCGAACCGCTCATCGGTCGGAACTTTTCTGAACTCTGACATGATCCTGTCCGCAACAAGACCAGCCGCATCATAAATGGCTGGACCGCATACCTCATGGATCGTTGCGTTTGAAAGCTTTGACAGCTTCATCAAATACTCGTCGCCCTTTTTAAACGTGATCGTCGCCATCTCCCGTCACCTCCCAGCTCCACTCGTAGTGTAAAAAGCCGGTATCGCTCTCCCGCTGGAAGCTGGAAAAGCTCCAGGCGATGCCAAGGGCATCCAGAGCCGCCTCAAAAGCTGCCGACCAGGGGTCAAACTCCTGCTTGGTGAAGAGATCCGTGGTGCCGGTGACGGCGGTCTCCGCGTGGATGTTGTCCGTCATGAGGTCGTTCCGGCCATCCTCCTGCCACACGAAATATCGCTCCGAGGAGAGCCGGACCAAGTGGCTCACCTGGTCCGTCACGGCGGTGTGTGCCGCGATGATCTTTTCGTTCCAGGTCATCCGCTCACCTCATTTCCGGTGTCCGAATCGGACACGCCGTCCGCCGTGATCCGCTTCTGGCTGACCTTTGCCAGCGTCAGGTCCAGACTGGGAGGCCATACGCCGTCCACGGTCTGCACCAGGCCGACAGCGTATTCCTGCCCATCCTCCGTCACGGCGATATCCTGGGCGGCGATGGGTGCCCCTTTCGGCACCCGCACCACCCGCTCCACCTGCACGTTGTTTTGCTTGGCGGAGTAGTACCGGGTCAGGCCCAGACGACGCTCCTCATAGCGCAGCAGAGCCACCTTCACGGGCTTCGGCTTTGGCATATAGCCGGGCTCCGCTTCATCCTTCAGCCGGTAAACGGTCACCAGACCGTCGTTGAAGGTCTGTGTGACCTCATTCCCCGGCCGAAAGGGGAGTTTTCTCGGCGACATAGGCTTTCACCCGCCTCTCGTTCTGCATTGCCGTCAGCAGATGCAGGTAGTTGTTCTCGAACACGTCCAAGGCGCCATCCCGGAAATAGCGGACATATTCCAAAAGCAAGGTCCTTCCGTCGCCGTCTTTTGCGTAATCCATCTCCTCGCCGGCCTTTTTGTCCAGATACGCCATCCCGGAGGCGATGAAGCCCAGATACTTTCGATCTGTGGCTTCATCGCTCCAGGTGACGTCCAGGTGGTTTTTCACATCATCCAGCAGGCCGTAGGAGACGATCTCCTCCCGGCTCAGCATCAGGACTTGGTGACGGTGACCGTGTAGGTCTTGGTGGTAATGCCGTCCTCAGCCGTGACCGTGATCTCCACAGTGTTGCTGCCATCGGCCCAGGTGATGGAGCTGCCGTTGTCAACGCTCTTGCCGCCCACGGTGATATCGACCTTCGCACCGGCGTCGGCGGGCACGGCGTTGATGACGTTGGTGGTGTTGGTGGTGGCCGCGGTGTAAGCCACGGTGGAGGCGTTAAATGCGGGAGACAGGGCCGCCGCGCCCAGGCTCAGGGAGGTCAGGGCGGCGTCAGAGCTGGGGGTGGGCAACGTCACCTGGGTTACCTCGTAGATGGCAGGCCGCAGATCGGAGATATCCAGAACCAGGAAGGCGTTGTTGTCCTTGGGCATACCGTTGGCGTACAGCTTCACCAGGTACAACCGCTCATCCTCCAGGAAGTGGTACTCGTCGGAGTACTCGATCTTGCCGTCCTTCGCCATGCCGACGGGGGCGAAGTACTTGGCGGCAATGCCCATGACAGCCTTGCCGCGGGGCAGGGCAAAAGTGGGGATGATGGTCATGGGATAAGGCATCACGTCATTGCGGTAGGTGCCGTCAGGGGCCCGCAGGGTGGTGGCGGGCATCACCTTCTGGTAGTAGTCCTGGCCGTTCACGATGAAGACCACACCATTCACAATCCGGGTCTTTCCGTTGGGGCCCATGGCCATGATGCTCAGCAGGTTGCCGATGGTCACGGGGTCAATGGAGGTCAGCTTGACAGCCGCCTTCTCCGGGTACTTGCCGCCGGTGACGGAGACGCCCTCGCCCACCTGGCGGATCATGCCGATGGGAGCGTCGGAGCCGTCGCCGTTGATGATGCCGTTCTCCAGGCCGCAGGCCAGTGCCTCCGCCAGAATGGTCCGTACATACCGGTCCAGCCACTCGGGGCCCAGATCCAGCATGGCCTTGCACACAGGCAAGAAAGCAGACAGCTTGTACAGGGTGTTATTGACCTTCTTGAAGGCGGAGCTCAGTTCCTTGGTGATATCGCCGCACAGGGGGCCCCACACCGCCAGCTCCGTGGTGTCGGTGTTCATGATCATCTCGATCAGGCCGCTGGCGTTCTGGAAGTCGATCCGGCTCAGCAGGGGGTGGTTCTGCTGCAGGTCCTCAAACACGGAGTCGATGACCGTGGTGGGCATCACCGCGTCCAGATTGGTCAGGGCCTGCTTGGGATTGGGACTCCGCATGGCGTCCATGACCTTCTGGTAATAGGTCTTCTCCTGGCTCGTCAGCTGCCGCACACCCCGCTGGGCCAGCACCTGGATGTCATTGGCCTGCTGGCCCAGATCGTCGTGCTCCGCCAGCAGCTTCTCTATAAGGGCCTGCATCATGTCCTGCTGGGCCTTGGCAAAAGCCGCCTCGTCGCTGTTCTTGGTGGCCTCCTGCATGGCCGTCCGGGCGTCATTGATGCGCTGGTTGATGAGCTCCAAATTGTACATATGGGTACCATCCTTTCTCTTGTTGAAAATGATAGATATTGAAACCGCAACAGCGGTTGGATACAGTTACTTCCCGCCGAACATTGCCAGAATGCTCTTCTGCGCCGGTTCCTCAGGTTTGGGTGCCGGCTCAGGCTCCTGGGGAGGCGTGCTCTGCTGTACCAGCTCCCGCAACTGGGCGGAAAGGCTCTTCTGCAGGTTGATCCGCTGTTCCAGATTCAGATTCGCCTTCTGCAGGACCTTCGCCGCCTGGCTCATGTCGGCATCCTTCTCGGCGTACCGGTCCGCCAGTCCCAGCCGGATGCAGTCTTCCGCCGTCAGCCAGGTTTCCGCATCCAGCATGGAGACCAGCTCCTCCTCGCTCAGCTTGTCTCCGGCCTTCTGCAGATACGCCTGGCGGTTTCCCTTGTTGATGGCGTCCAGGTCATCCGCCGCTTTCCGCAGCTCCGCCGCGTTGCCGCAAGTATACATGTAGGCGTTGTGGATCATCATCATGGCGTTTCGGGGCATCACCACCTCATCGCCCGCCATGGCGATGACGGAAGCCACACTGCAGGCGAAACCGTCGATATAAACCGTTTTCTTAGCCGGATGGCGCCGCAGCTGGTTATAGATGGCGGTGCCCTCGAATACGCTGCCGCCGTTGCTGTTGATGTACAGATTGATCTGGCTCACATCCTGGTATTTGGCCAGCTCGTCCCGGAAGTGGTTGGCGCTGGTCTCGCTTTCGATGGTCTGGTCGGTCCACCAGTCGTATCCATCACCTTCCACGTCTCCGTAGATGTACAGGTCCACGGCACCGGCAGCCGCTGCCTGCTTGAGTTCCCAGAATCTTTTCATTCAGTCTGTTCTCCTTTCAAAACAGTCTCCGCCTTGGCAAAATTCTTGGTAAACAGGTGCTCATTTGCCCAGGGCTCGTTTACGGTGGGCATGCCTACCGCCCGCTGCACGTCATTGTAGCTGTACCCGCAGCCCATAAGCTTCTCTACATTGGGGGCGTTTGCCAGCAGGTCGAAGTGGTTGATGGTGCTGGTGTCAACCCGCAGGAAGCTCCCCGACTTCCACCCCTCAAAGCCATAAAGCTTCCGGGTGATCTCCTCACTCAGCTGGTCCGCCAGTGGGTCCACACAGGCCGTCAGGAAGCGCCCCATGGCGTCCGCCGTCCCCTGGACCTGTCCAAGCAGCAGTACCGGCGGGATGCCGAAGGCGTTGGCCGTGAAGGTGAAGACGTCCTCGTACAGCGCCCGGATGTCCTTGGCGTCCCGGCCGCCCTCCACCTGCTTGTCCACGTTCTCATACTGCCAGCCGTCCATCTCCGGCAGCACGGCGTAAGCCGCGTTCAGGAAGGGGTTGATTTGTGCCGTCACCATCTCCTGGAACTGCTCCGCCCAGCCGTCCTCGCCCTGGGCCATCTGGCTGACGTGGACCTTCCAGTGCTGACCGTTGGAGAAGACGTAATTTCCCTCCGCCGCCTGGATGAGCTTCTGGAAGGACCGGGACACCCCGTCCAGCACCGGCTTGATGTTCACGCCGTGGAGTTCCAGGTGGAACACATCGTTTTCCCGGAAGGTCTTGTCATAGGTCAGATCGCCCACCATGACGTTCTTGTACTCCCGCTGCTTGTCCGGCCACTTTTCCGGCGTGAAAAAGCTGTCCGCCACCACATAGGCGGACCTGCCGTTTTTCCGCCGGGTGGGGATTACCAGGACTTCGTTATTGGCGTACAGCTGATGCACCAGTTTGTGGAGGAACGCTGTGCTGTTCTGGTTGGTGTTGGGGTCAAAATTGAACAGCCAGTAGTACTCGTCAAAGGTCTCCTTCCCACCAAGATACGTCCGAAACTCGCAGCGCCCCAGGGCGCTGGCGATCATATTCACGCAGCACTGGAAAGCCAGCTCCCGCGCCCGGCATTCCTCCGCCATCCGGCACAGGTCTGCCACAGAGACCTCCCGGGTCGTCACTTTGCTGTCCTTGCCGATGATGCGCTCCAAAAATTTCAGTGCCAAAGTCTCACCTCCTCAAAACGATCACGGGAGGCGGCTCCGACGGCGGTATCCCGCTTCCCAGCAGCGGCTCAATGACCATGCTGGCCACCAGCGCCATAAAGGGGTCCGTCTTCCGGCTCTTCGCCTCGATCTTCGCGTAAATAAAATTGCCGGTGTCCACACCGATGCTCCGGCTTGCCCGGACGCGCTTCGTGTTGTTCACCGCCCACCGCAGGTGGGGGACATTGCCCCAGGTAAACAGCTCCCGGTCGAAGCAGTCCTGGATCACCGGTTCCACCTGCATGATGTCGCTGGGCCGAACCAGCTTTACGTTCTTCCGGTCCTTTGGGTCAAATCCGATCTTTTTCAGGCTCTCGCTCACCAGCGTCCACCGGTAGTGGTCCATAGCCAGTCCCTTGATGACATATTTGGTGGCTGCCGCCTGGATAAATCCGGCCAGGAGATCCGGGTGGATGCTCACGTCGTCCACCACCGTGATGTCTCCCTTGGCCGCCCAGTCCCGCCACGGAGCCTTGACCCGTGTCAGGGTCTTGCTCTGGGCGCAGACCCAGGCGTGGTTGATATCAAACCGCTGGTCTCCCCGCCGGAAGTGGAGATTCATCGCCGCCCAGTCGGAGATATCGGCGTAGTCAAGGCCAACCGTGCAGGCCATGCCGTACAGGCTTGGCAGCTCCCGGTTGGTCACCAGCACCTTGTCGTAGTCCGTCACGGCGATCTCAGCGGACTGGACCCGCAGGCCCATCCGCTTGGTCAGAAAGTCCGGGTTCCGCTCCGGATACTCCAGCCAGTCGTGATACTCCTTCTCCGTCTCATGCAGCAGGCTTTCGCTGTACTGCAGGGACGGATTGGCCATGTACCAGTTCTCAGGATCGTGTACCTGCTCCTTGTCGTGCAGGCAGCAGATAAACGGCAGGAACCCCCGGTCTGCCTCCCCCTCAAAGAGGATGCGGCGCCCCTGGGCCAGGAAGTCATCCAGCGGCCCATCGGAGATCTTGCCGTTGGATGTGAAATACCCGGTACGGGGATGAGGGACCTTGCCCTGGCCGGTGCGGAACACCGTGATATTGTCGTAGCTTTCGTACTGGTGGACCTCATTGAAAATGGCCTTCCCGGTCCGCATACCGTCCCGGCTCTTGGGGTTGTTGGTCCGCCCCCGGACGCTTCCCCGGTTTTTCAGCCCCTGGACCACTTCCTTGGTATGGTAGAAATGCTTTTTCAGCTTGTCCAGTTGTCCTGGCGTCTCCAGGACCTCCACCAGGTCCTTCAGCGGCCGTGTGGCCTGCTCCTCCAGGTTTGCGCAGATATCCACGTCATACCGAGGGCTGCTCTCGCAATAGGGTGAAACGGAGCACATGGAGTCGAAGGAGAGGTATCCGTCTTTTCCGGCGCCCCGGCCGATCATGCAGAACACCGTGTCCCACCTGGGAAGTCCGCTGTCGTCCCAGTAGGTGCAGTCCCACAGGGCCGTCAAGAACTTCTCCCAGGGATACAGCTTGAAGGGGAAGTACTTCTCCAGCTTCAGGTAGTTCGCCAGCTGCTTGGTGTCCACATGGATGGCCTCGGTCTCGAAGCACTTTCGGATGTAAGCACAGAGTGCGTGCTGTTCCGGGCAGGCCCGGTACGGTCCGTTCTCCACCAGCTCGATGTAATCCAGGACCTCCGGCGGCATCTTACAGGTCATCGTCATCCACAGGTGCTTTAATCTCCTCTGGCTTAAAGCCCAGGGCCGTGAACAGGGCCAGCATCTGGCGGGAGACCTGGACCTCCAGGGACACGCTCCGGTTCTCGGAGACTCTTCCCCGGTCGTCCATCACGGTCAGTCCCCGTTCCGCCACATCGTCCCGCAGCTCCCGCCGCCGCACCCAAAAGTCCATGTACTCGTCCACCTTATCGGTGTACGCCTTGGTATCCAGCCCGCGGGCCGACAAATTGTCCAGCAGCGCCTGGCGAATCTCCTTATACGCCTTTGTCTTTTTGACGTCTTTCACGCTGTCCGCTCCTTTCCCGCGGCCCTCTGCCGGGAGGCCGGCCGTTGGTTGACCGGTCCCGGTGGGTGAAGAGTTGGACGGTGGCAAGCCGCCCGGCAGAAAGCCGCGTGTTTGATTTAGGTCATCCAGCGCATCCCCCAGCCGTGAGGCCGGGGAGGAAAGAAAGAAAAGCAACATGCCAGCTATCAAAGCTGGGGGATACGCTGGAGCATCGTCCGGTCCGCTCCCCGGCCCTGAGAGGTGTCTGCAGGGCGCGGGGCAAGGAGGAAATACTATGGCCGGCTCAACGCCGGGGACCGGATCGGACAGGACTTCTCTTGGCGCCGCGCTCCCGCAGCGCCCTGGTCAAATCCGCCGCAGATCCGCAGCGGAGGCCTTTCGTGCCAGAATCGGGCACACTTTCGGGTTATCCCGTGATTTTGCGCTGTTTTGGAAAATTCAGGCCGTTTCAGGCTTGTTTTTCCGAAATTGGCCCGCCGTTTTCGGGCCCGCGCACGTCGCGGCACCGCGCGGGCCCGAGAATTTCTCCCTTGTCCCGGACCCTATGCGATTGGACCCGGTGTTGCCTTTTTCGTTTTTTCGGACCCGGGGTATGTGGTCAATCCCAGCGCTCCTGGGTCACATAATCGCGCTTCACAACCTTCCGCCACTGGCGTTCCGGGTGCTCTTCCTCATGGCAGGCCCGGCATAGGCTCACAAGCTGCCGTTCCTGTCCGTCCCAGATGCTAAGCGCAAGATCCGGCCGGTCCTTCAGGTGCTTGACGTGATGCACCAGGACCGCCTTGCGATATCTGTGCTTGACGTTCTTGCACCGCTGGCACTCATGCCGGTCCAGCTCAAGGACATCCGCCCGAATGTGGGCCCACTCTGGCCAGTCGTAGAACTTGGCCTCCTGGCCAGCCGCGATTAGTTGCGCCAGCTCTGCCAGCCGCATTGGTGATATGCACAGGACCGCCTCAACCGTCTGCTCTTTGTGTTTTTCCCAGCTCATGGGCTATCACCTCCATGCCATCCAGGCAAAACAAAAAGACCAGCGCTGCCATCCTCCCACTGGGAGACCTAGCAGCACTGGTCGATCAAGCAACACTGGCCGAACTCGATATTCACAAGAAATGCTCGCTTGCATCGCGGGCACCAAAGCTGGAGGTTTTCCGCCTTTGTCTCCGGCCGGATCACCTGGTTAGTCTTGCCTCTGCAAACCGGGCAGACCGCCAACCCATCTTTCACAGCTAGTTTATCAGGTAACTTTGCACTTTTCAATAGTTTCGCCTCCGATTCTCTCGAATGTCCACAAAAACCAACTATATTTCAAGTATTGAATCATATTCTAAATATAAAGCACTGTTTTTGGCTCGATGTACGAGTAGTAATAATAGACCCCGAATTCATTGGGCACACACTCCGGTCCGGCAGGGCTGCTCCTCCAAAATGCTTCCCTTGGCACCGGGATGGAGCCTGACGGATCTTCCCACCGCTCCGCTGGCGGAAGCTTAGCCCGCAGACACCGGCTGCAGCTCCAGGCATGGCGCCCCACCGGAAGGAAGAATCCATCAGAGCGTTCCTTGTTGAAATACTTGGCAAGACGCCGGTATCCGCCCGTCTTCAGGAGCACTGGAAAATCCTCCACTGTCCCGCCTTTCCAAAGGTAACGCACCTCGGCCGGGGAAAACTCGCTGTCCCGCAGGATCAGGTGCACATGATACCGGCAGTGCTGAGAGCCATATTCGATGGCATAGATGTAATCGAAAGCCATGTTACCCCGCCATCGTTTGCATCTTCTGAAGAACGACGTCAAAGCCGTTCGCACATCCTGGAAGCGGCTAGGCAGATGCTCGTCATCGAAAGATAACTCATAATGGCTCCCCTCATAGCCAAACAGGGCCAGCATCAGCTCCAGCTGATCAACAGGCCCATGGCAGACCGCTGAGCGAATCCGTTTTTTGAGTGCGTTCTTCTCTGCCGTCGTATACGGGTCATCGTCCTTGCTGAGTCTGGGTCGCAGGGCCCGGCACTCCTTGACCAGAGGCCCGGCCCGTTGGCGGGTACAATACCAAATCGCATCAGGCATGAATAGCCTCCCAATATCATTCGTCGAAATGCCGAGAATCAACACGACTGGCACAATTCATTTTATTTTTACTCATAATGTCCTCGTTTAAATCACATTTTTCGTGCAAACCGCTTATGGAAAGTTTTATTGGCCCGTGGTAAGCTGAGCAAAAAGGAGGTGAGAAGAATGGATTTGTCCATCAAAATCGACTGTCCTCATTGCGGCTGTCCTATTGACGTTGATACCAGTGACTTTGAGATTGGAACAACTGGATATGAACGTGAAATGGGAGCTGAGCTTCAGCACGAAATCGAATGCGAAGATTTTGAATGTCCGCATTGTGGAAAGCGTTTTTCTTTTTCTGGTTCCGTATGGGAATATCCTATCGGTGCTGTGAATGAGATTGACGTTACCGCAAAAGCCACTGACGATTGATACGATTTACCCGCCTCTTAATTGAGGCGGCTTTATTTTTTTACTTAGTCGCTTCACTCATAGGCCGCCTCCCTGCTGATACGCTCAAAGCCGATAACCCACACCCACGGGTTGGCGTCCCATCCGTAAAGGGGCAGATCGGATGGCTTGATGGTGCTGTCCCACTTAATCCGAAAGAATGACGGGCCACTCGGCAAAAGCTCTCCAGTCTTCGCACTGTACGCCCACTCTTTGCACCCCTCTGCATCAATCTGCCCCGACGTGATGTCCTGCAAACGCTCCACCTGCACATCCGTCACCCGCAGAAACAGCCGTGCGGCCTCCTTCGGCATGTGGATGGAGGGGCGCCACTTGATCTGGACTTCCTTCCCGTCCCTGAAGAACTTCTCAGTGTCCGAATAGTTCGCTTTGTACATATACCGTGTAGGGTCTTTGTACCACGTCTCCCGCACATACAGGATGTCGCCGGGCTGATACTGGCACGGGAACGCAGGCGGGTGACTGTCGCCTGTTTCATGATCAATGAAAGCAATCGGCGTTCCGTCGCTTTCGCAATCCAATGCGTTGACAATGTCTTTATCCTTGATAACTCTCCGCGTGACGGTCTTTCTGCCATCCAGGATAGCCCGCACCATATCGGTGTTAAACAGTATCGGCTTCATGGGTGCCTCCTTTCCGCGCAAGCCGCCTCCGCTTCCTCTATGGAGAATAGCGCTACCTGCTTACCTGATTTTGTTTCCGGCGCATCGCGGAATGCCGTAAGCGTATGGTTCCAATGGTCCGCTCTGAATGTATAGCCGTTTCTTATCAGCTCCACATCAGTACCGCACGGCAGCATCACCAGCAGCCCGGCCTTGTCGGCACATGCCAGCTCCAAAAGGCGGTCGAACGGTACGATACCTTCGATGCTTTTGACCGCTTCATATAGCTTGATTTCGTCCTTAAAGATGCAGTCGCCGGGGTCTCCAAAACAATGCCCGTACTTCTTGCAGTACATCTCGCAATAGCCTTGCGCACAGTCCGTCAGTCTCTCCATGCTCACGCCTCCTTCTTAGGGCAATGCCTAGAGCAAAAATCATCAGGGACGTGCGGGTGGTCATCTCCCTCACAGAAACCAACCTGATATTGTCCCCATCCGCTCTTTCCCCAAAGTTCACATGTCTTGCAGGTTTTCGGCGGTTCGCCGCCCAACTGTTGGTATGCCGCATCCCGCTCCGCAATGGCCTGGTTGGCCTTATCGGTGGCGATCAGGCCCGCCTTGGTCAGCTCCTCTGCCTGTTTCCGCAGCTTCTCGATCTCCTTAACCAGCGCAAGCCGTTCCGTTTCGTGGTTTTCCAGCATGTCGGCAGCTGCAGCATACAGCAGGCATGTATCGTGATCGCATTCGGCGGCACATATGCAATCTTCACATGTCGTGTCATTGCGCAGCGCCGTCACCAGTTCATCCCTTGTCAGTTTTTTCATTGCATCCTCCCAGTTCCTTGAGCGACTCCATATGCTCCACGGCATTCCGGATAATGGCGCATCCATGAGTGGAACATCTATGCTCATGGCCGCATCCCAAACAGGCCAGGCTCCCGGTCTCAACAAGCAGGCCTTTCAGTGCCTGCAGCGTAGATGTATAATCCATCGTCGTCAAAACGGCAGCTCTCCTTTCTCATCGTCCGGAAGCTCATGGAGCTCCCCGGAAGGTTCTGCCGGCGTATCCGAATCGGACACTTTCTTGCTGTCGCCGAAGTACACGTTGTCGGCGATGACCTCGTAGCTGCGGCGCTTGTTGCCGTCCTTGTCCGTCCAGTCCTCCATCTGGAGGCGGCCCTCCACCACGGCCATGCGGCCCTTGGAGAAGTACTTGAACACGAGCTCCGCCGTGGAGCGCCAGGCCGTGCAGTCGATGAAGTCCGTCTCCTTTTCCCCGGCCTGGTTCTTGTAGTCCCGGTCCACAGCCAGGGAGAAGGATGTCACCGGCGTTCCGCTTGCGGTCTTGCGCATCTCCGGGTCCCGAGTCAGGCGGCCCATAAGGAAAATTTTATTCAGCATTGGAGGACCTCCTCAAGAACGGCTTCACATGGGACTCCAGTTCAGTCATCATCCCGCCTCCTTTTGTCTCCCTTCAACACCTGGATGCCATACAGCACAGCTTTCACAGCGATCCCAGCTGCCAGCAGGTTCAGCACGCCCTCCTCCGGATGGCCGGCGGCCATGAGCCACACGCCGAAAAACAGACCCACAGCCCCAAGAAGCACCGCCCACGCGGTGAACACTTTGACCAGCATTCGCTCAAAGGAACTCATACCTGTCCTTTCTCCTTTCGATATCGTCTCGGCTTACTGACATAGCGGGCGGTCTCCACATCGTCCTGCGCTCTTCTGGCCGCCGCATTGCCTGCGTTCCACGCTGCCAAGGCCTCCTGATACGCGGCCCAGTCTCCGCACACCGCCGGGTCGTGGCAGTTGGGGATAGCGGAGCGCTTCGGGCAGTTCCTCCCGCATGGCGGCTTTGGCTTCATCGGAGCGCCACCGTCGACAGGAGCAATGCGGCCAGAAACAGCGCCAGCAGGATGAGTGCCGCCAGACGGAGAAGTCCGTCCCGGCGGCGTTTTCGTTGGTTTCTCGTCATAATCTTTCTCCTCGCTATTTTGACATTCCCAGCCCCCGGCAGACGGCGCCGGAGAGAGCGAAGACATGCCGGCGACCGGCACAACGGCCCAGGAGAGAGGCCAGCCGACGCCGCCTGCCAGGAGCTGGGTGTTTTCTTTATCATTCGGGTCTTTTATCGGTCATGTCCTTTCCGCGCTTCTCGGCCCAGGCCGCCAGAACAGAAAGCACATACAGATCATCAGGGTCCGTGGTCTTGATGGGATTTCCACAGCAAGGGCACGGGTCACCGGGCTTCAGAATTTTCATTGTTTTCCTCCGAACTCTCATATTCCGGCAGCCGCATCCAGACAAGCGGCTGCAATCTGGCATCGACACCGCCAGGCGTCAGAAGCCAGTCCGTTCCATCCCACCAAAGAGCCTTCGGTGTAGGCTCACCTGCCAGCGGCATCATGCACACGCACCACCCGGACTCGTGCCCCGGATTCGTCCCGCCGGGCATCCAGCCGCAAATGGCAAGCTGACCCTCCGGCTGCACCGCCGATACGATTTCACCATAGGGATTATCGGACAGTCCCAGTAAATAATCAGCAGTGACGCCCAGGCATTTTGCTGTGGCGATAAGCCTATGAGCATCACTAAGATAAAAGCCATATTGGCCAAATGGTAGTTGCGTGTCTGTCCGAATTTTCTGGAGAGACTCTTTTTCCAACCAGCTCTGCTCATTAGCCTCACTGTAATAACTTTGCGTTGCCGAAAACAGTTGCTTAACCGATTTTCCAGAGGCAGTTCGGGCTGAAGATTCCCGGCGCCAGTATCCAGAAATTTCTTCAATTGTTGGTTTATCCTTTGCTGCTTTTGCCTCCCTCTCCTGTGCGTTTTGAGCCCGTCGGTCTGCCCGGAGTCGTTTTACCTTTTCAGTCAACAGAGGGCAAGCTACCTTGCAGGATGCTAAATTATCGCACTTATCGCAGCATATACGGTCACACGGCTTATACCCATAGTTACCGTCAAAAAGCTTATTCAGCATAGCAGTCTTATGGGTGCAGGCAGCACCAGACTGCTTTTTGCATTTACGTTCCATGACTGGCTTGATTTTGCCAATCGTGTTATTGACCTGCCACTCAGAAAGGTACTGGATATCCTGTTTATCAGTATATTTACGGACAATCTTTTGGATTTCTGGAGGCTGCTGGGCCAATACGTAAGCGCTGGCTTCCTTGAGAGTTCCGGCTTCGTAATATTTGGAAAACTCCGGAATCAGATTATCCCTGATCACCTTCAGGCGGGCTAGTTTTGTCTTGCTCACCTTGCAGGCCTCGGCAACGTGATCCCGCATCCTCCCTGGAAACTCATACCCTTCTTCCTTCAGTTGATACAGCAGAGCCTCCACACGCTCCGCCTGCTTGCTAATCTCTGCGGAGCTCAGGTTACGTGTATCACTATTTGCGTAAATGAGACGCAGCTCCTGCAGGGCAGCAGAGCCTTCCGATCGCTCCCGAATACATGGGATCTCCCGCAGATCTTCACGTCCAGCGTCCACCAACTGCCGAATTGCAGCCCGGCGACGATGTCCGGAGACAATGATGACGCGGCGTGCGTCCTGCGGGTTGGATCGTACCCGAATGGGCTGCTGTAAGCCAAATAGCTCAATGTTTGCCGCCAACTCATCCAGCTGTGACAGCTCGTAAAAATTTTTAGGATCGTCGTCGATCTGTTCGATGTCGATGTACTCGATCTGCTCCCGGCCTGTGTCCGATTTGGACACGCCGACATTCAGGGTTTTGGCGAACTCGCCTAGGTCCAGTTTTTTCCCGGCCATGCTCACACCTCCCCCAAGAGCTCATTCACCCAGGAGCGGTAGTCCTGGGATGCCGCGCTGCCGGGGCTGTACGACACGATGGGACTGCGGTCAAAGGTGCTCTCCGGCACCTTGTCTGTCCGGCGTATCACCGTACCGAATACCGACAGCCCCAGGCTCCGCACCAGCTTCTCACCCTGATGCACCACGTCGGCGTTGTGCCACTGGTTGATCAGCACGCCGGTGATGCGAATATCAGCGTTGGCCTCCCGCATACTGGCGATCTGCTCCTCCATGTCCGTGATGCCGTCGAAGTTGAAGCCGTCCATCACCATGGGGATGATCACCTCACTGGCCGCCAGCAGGGCCGCGCAGGAAGATGTGGTGAAGCCCGGAGGGCAGTCGAACAGCAGGAAGTCAATGCTGCCGTCCTCCTCGATGGCCATTCGGAAATCCCGCAGGGCTTTGATATGTACCGCCTGCCGCTCCTCCGCGTTTCCCATGATGGCCGCCACGTCCAGCCGGTACAGCGCCGGGGTACTGGGCAGCAGCAGGAAGTCCTCGCTGACCTCCTGCACGTTGTCGTCCCAGAGAGGTTCACCCTCTCCCAGAAGCAGGTCCCGGACGGTGATGACATCCTCCAGGTTGGTGTGTGGCAGCAGGAACCGGGAAGCGTTCCGCTGTCCGTCGCAGTCCACCAACACAACCTTCTTGCCGTGGTCGCGGACCAGGATGTCCGCCAGGTTGATGGCGGTGACGGTCTTGCCGACGCCGCCCTTATTGTTCATGATCGCTATCGTTCTCACGCTCAAATCCTCCTCAGCGGTACAACGCTTCGCCGTACCGGTTCTTTTTTCTGTTCAGCCGGGCCCTCTCCACCGGCACCTCGCCGCCACAGGCCCGCATCATGGGATAGCTCTCCCGGAACTTCTCGCCGGTTACCGGGCTTTTAAACTCCAGCGTGTAAAACCGCTTCTGCGGGTGAATGTATACCACCACACCCTTCTGTGGCTTTCCCACCGACTCACCCGTGGCGCCGCCGAACAAGGGCCGCGCCGTGATCTGGTCTCCAAGTTTCATGCTTCCTCCGTCATTCCACCCACGCGGGCTTGAATGTGTTGGTCTCCGGCCAGAAGGACAGGTCGATCTTGCCCGTCCTTCCGTGCCGGTTCTTTGCCAGGATGATCTCCGTCCGCTCCGGCTGAGCCTGTTCCCGCTCGTAGTCCGCACGGTAATAGTCCGGACGGTGGACGAAGATCACGCCGTCGGCGTCCTCCTCCATGGCACCGGTAGCCCGGAGGTCGGATAGCGTAGGCCGTTTATCCGTCCGCTTCTCGTTCTCCCGGTTCAACTGGGCCAGACACAGCACTGGCTGTCCGATGGACTGAGCCAGCCGTTTCAGCGCGTGGGCGATTTCCCGGCTTTCGTCGGCGTCCTGCCGCTTGCCGGGCTTCAGGATCAGGCCGAAGTGATCCACCACGACCAGCTTGACGCCACGGCTGGCCCGGGCAATGGAAGTGATGCGCCCCACCGTCTGGGCATTGCCGTCCGTTGTGTACAGCGGCGTGCGCCCAACGGTCAGCATTGCCTCCGCCACCCTGCGGTTCTCGTCCTCCGTCAGGGTCTCCATCAGGATGAGCCTGCTATCCACCCTGGCCAGCGCTGACAGCCGGCGGGCCATGATCTGCTCCTTGGACATCTCCAGGGAGAAATAGTCCACACGGCCGCAGGTGGCCGCAACAGACTCCGCAATGGCGACGCCAAGGGCTGTCTTGCCCATGCCGGGGCGGCCCGCCAGTATGTACAGCCCATCCTGCACCATGCCGCCGCCCAGCAGCTTGTCCAGGGAGCGGATGCCGGTGCGGACGTATGGTATGCTGCCGTCGTCGATGAGCTCCCGGTAGGCGAAAAAGCTGTCCACCTGCTCCTTCGGCGCCAGCAGCTCACTGGCGGTCCGATCTGCCGATGCGGTAATGGCGGCGTCCAAACTGGAGCGGACCGTTTCCTCCGGCTCACCGTCGTCCAGGGCCTTGGCGCCGTCCAGAAGCGCTGCCTTCAGCTCCCGCTTCCTGGCCTTTTCGGCCACGATGTCCGCGTACTCCAGCACGTTGGCCGCCGTCGGCGTAATGTCCATCAGATCGGCCAGATAGCGGCGCAGCGTCTTTTCCTCCGCCAGGCGCTGGTTCACCGCCTCCTGGCACACGGTCAGGCCGTCCACAGGTCTGCCGTCCCGGTCCATGTTGGTGATGACCCGGAAAAGCTCCTGATTGAGCGCCATGGAAAAGTCCGTCTCCCGGAGTACTGCCGCCACGTCCCGGATGCATCCGCTGTCGATCAGCATGGAGCCCAGCACAGCCTGCTCCGACTCGATGCTCACAAATTCACTCATACACGTCTACCTCCTCGCCGTCCACGACCTTGGTCCCGATGTACCGCCGCTGTGGCGCCGCTGGGGCCTCCTGGGACGCTGCTCCCCGCAGTCTGTCCTTCCAGCGCTCGTTTTTCAGCCAGCGGCAGGCGTAGGGGATGCCCACGCCCCGCTTCCACTCGTCGGTGGCCACCTGGGTCTGGAGGGCCTTCGCCATGGTGTCGATCAGCTCGTCGTCAGGCTGCAGCCTGTCCCACTCCCGGACGGCCCCGGCCCGGTCCTCTCCCCTGGCGTTGTCCCGGTAAAAAGCCCAGAACTTTTCAAAGCGATCCGGCTTCCAGTCCGGCACCGATTTGCTCTTACGCTTTTTTGAGGCGCTCCCCCCTTTGGGGGGATTATAGGGGGGTATATTAATACCTGTATTAATACTGGGTGAAATTTTTTTCACCCCAAAGGCGAAATTATTTTCAGGGGTGAAATTTTCTTCACCCACAGAAATATCCGCCAAACAGGCGCCGATGAAGATGCGGCGGCCCTGCCGAACCACACCGTTTTTATCCGGTGGAAGAGGTCCAATATCCATATGGATGTGGCCATGGTTCCGCAGCTCCGCCAGCAAGGACTGGAGCGTCCGCTCCGTGATGGCGTTCACCGCCCCGGTCTTCGGGTTGACTCGTGTCATCGCTTCCAGAAGCACCGCATTCTTGGCATAGCAGAAGCCTGTCCGCTTTGCAAAGCTGGTAATGTGCGCATACAGCACCATGGCAGGCCAACGAAGAGCCGCGTCATACAGCACAGGACCCGGTATCGTAGCATAATAGCTGGATTGCAGCTCCTCATCTTCCACTTGCTCACCCTCTCTCGATCACATCGATCACTCGGAACAACTGGGCCACAGTCCAGGTTATTCCAATCAGCACAAACGCAAACTCCACATTGCTCATGGAAGAGTCACCTCCTCCCGGCCAAACTTTGGGCTTGCATTCCGCCGCCGATGTGCTATAATAATTTTGCTATCGTTCTCGGATGCAAGTCCCTGAACCGAACGCCTTGTGGTTGCCGCCACGGGGCGTTCTTTTTTTGTCTCCGGCGGCGCATCAGACGTGTACTTCACCTGCAGCGCCGCGCCCACGATGCCGTCCAAATCCCGGCAGATGTCGTCAAAGTCCGGCCGTTCCGTCTCGTCGATGATGCCGTCCTCCGCGATCCGCAGCAGCTGCCGGTCCCTGTGGCGTTCCGCGAAGTTCAGCACCCGGTTGATCAGGGTGATGGCCGCCGTCGGCAGGCTCTGCACGGTCACCTCCGGCAGCACACCCAGGGCGCCACCCGCCTGTTTCAGATGCTCCAGAGCCAGCCACGGCGTGCCGTACAGCTCCGCCATCCGGGCTACCGTCTCGTTGTCCGGCACCCGCGCTCCCTGCTCCCAGGCCTTGACGGTGGTCTCCGAGACCCCCAGCCGTTCCGCGGCCTGTTCCTGGGTCAGACAGCTCTCTTTCCGGGCCGCCTGGTAGATATTCGGTCCGTTTGTCAGCATGGTATATCACTCCTCATTGTGGTATGGTGGATTTAAGGGCCGTAGAATAGGCCTGCAATAAGTACCGGATGTGCGCAAGCGTCACGGCATCAGTATCATAGCCGCCGGCATTGATATCCAAGGAGCCTCGAATCGAACCCAGAATAAGGTGCGGCCCGCTTTCTTTCGCGGCCTTAGCAGCCAGATCATCATAGTATTTCTTCCAGTCGTCAGATACTAAGTCCTTTTTCTTGCTCATACCGTCGTCCTCCTTTTTTGGTATGGTGAGCATGACAGACGAGTCATGCGTCCTCAACTCATCGCCCTGGCCAGCGTGGCCACGGAGATCCAGCAGGTAGACCCCTGGGTTCCGCCGCCCTTCATGGGGAAGGTCTGCTTCACCGTTCGGCTGTCCATGTGCAGCCAGGCCGCCAGCTCCTTCTGCGTGATGATCTCTCTCCCCGGGAACGCCTCCAGGATGCGCTCCAAGTTGTCCCGGTACGCCTCTTTTTCCCGCGCCATAACACGCCTCCTCTCTCCTAGAATTTTGGCAGACAGCTTGTCCACCGCGGCTTGCTCACGCAAGCCCGGACGCCTGTTTCCTCAGAGCCGACCGCATGGCGATCTCCACGATCTGCCGGTCGGCCCTGGCCTTGTCCTCCGCGGTGAAGTTACGGCAGCAGGTGTCCATGATGTAGCAGACCGCGCCGTTCGACTCCACGATCATCTTGCAGTCCTCCATATTGGGTACAAAGGGAACGTTCTTCAGCCGTGCCATATCATCACCTCCGCTACAACTTACTGCCCTCTGGCTTGTCCTATGCGGTGTCCCGGCCAATCAGGTCGTAGATGGTGACCTCCAGGGCGTCCGCCAACCGGACCAGCTTCGGCAGCGTCAGCTCCGCCCGGTTGTTCTCGTATTCGCTGATGCTGCACTGATTGACGCCCAGCTTGTCCGCCAGCTCCTGCTGGGTCATGTTCTTTTTCATCCGGAAATACCGGATACGGTCTCCCGTTTTCTGCAAATTATTTCCTCCTCCTTGTCAGCCTGAAAGCACTGTGATAAAATTGTCTCTAACAATAAGCACTTGCAAAAAGAAAGGGTGGTACATCCATGGAGTCTTTAGAATCTCAGTTTTGGTCTAACATGAAATCAACCCAACAAATCTTGATCAGCTCTCCGCAATCCAGACAGTTTGATGCTATCAAATTTCAGATACAAGAGTTTGAGAAGTCTTTGGATGACACCCACGAAGTCGGCCTAATGCTGGCTTCCTTCGGAACTAATGTCACAATGGCTGTCAGTGATATTTCATATGACGGTGACGTCTTTGTGTTCCATGGTCTTGTCAACGGATCAAGATCAAAACTGCTGCAGCATCGTTCTCAACTCAACTTTTTGCTTTTGGCGCTTCCGCGTCAAGAACCGGCTGAGTTCCCAAAACGCCAGATAGGCTTTGTTCAAGAGATAGACTGACCTGCATCAACTGCGCGGATGCTATGCAAAATAGGGCTGCATGAATGGCTTCTTTTTGCGTGACGTGATCCTTGTTCAAAATGTCCATGCTCGCCTGCATCAATTCAGCGCTGATACTTTTTGCAGCATCACTATAGAGCATCGTCTCCCTCCATTCTCGAAAACTTAAGGTTTCACTAAAACCCAATCGTCTGCCATCAAATCTTCCTTTGTGGGATTCCATCTGGGCCCCGGTTTCCCAACTCCGTACATGATGCAGCAGTCCGGACTGTTGGACGGCTGTATCTTGAACATCATGGGGTGGTCATGCAGGATTCCGTCGTTCCAGGACTGCCGAGTGATGTACGGATGTTTCATATCAATGGACTTGATGGCATCACAGATATTCAAGACGCTGTCCTCCTTTCTTTTTGAACTTGTTTTGAAAAGGCTCATAACTTCTAGGAACGAGGTCATTTCATGGATTACGAAAAAACATTCCTTTCCCGAAGAGACCGGGAGATTATGGATGCTGTTCGATATGGAGCTGTCGTTACGCTGCATCCTGTTGACGCGGAATATCTGATTTCTCTTGGCTTCATAGATCCATATGCATTATCAAACAGTGGAAACGACTATGTAATCAATGCTGACGGTAGCCGTTATATGGAATTCATAGAAGACAGGGAGAAAGCCGAAGACGAAAAGAAGAAATCAGAAAAACAGCGCGAAAAACAGGAGCGTTTCAGGACCTGGGCCTCTATCATCGTTTCGAATCTCATTGCCTTTGCTGCGTTGATCATTTCGATAGTGAAATGATGATCGCCAAAATGGACATCAAAATAGCAGGTAGCAACATCCAACGCTTTGGGTTCTTCAAATCCGCCCTCCTTTCTTTTTTGCGGTCGCTTATTGTTTATGGGAATAATATAATTTCTAAATTTAGAAACGTCAAGCTAATTTTCATAAATTTAGAAACTTTGTTGAATATAACTAAATTTAGGAGTTTGATTTTATGAATTTAGAATTACTTGATAGGAACATTGCCGCACTTTGCAAAATTAAAAACGTCCCCAAAACTACCGCATTTCGTGAAGCTGGTGTTGGGATCAATTTTTTGAACAACATCAAAAGCGGCAGTGCCCCATCCGTCGAGAAGGTCCAAAAGCTCGCCCAGTACCTGGGAGTCACCACATCAGAGCTTCTTGGCGAGGACTACATGAAGCCCACGGAATGTCAAGTGATGGATATCCACTTCGTTGAGGACGTCTCCGGTTCCATGACCGGGCCAAGCCTTTCTGAGGAAGCCCTGGCAGTTGCCCGCAGCTTTGACCAGGCCGACGACAAGAGCCGGGCGATGGTCCGCCTCGCCCTGGGCCTGGATGATGATATGGCCATCGCCGCCCGGGGCGGCAGGGTTGTAAAAAAGCCCAGCGCGGTCAGCGCCGAAACGCTGGACGAGCTGAGCAGAGCCACCGAGGAGGCGGCAAAAAAAGAAAACGATAACTATTGACCGCTCTTAACGCGGTCGATGTACGGCTGGAACTGAGCCAGCACCTGCCGCTCCAGCGGTGAGGCGCCGTATTTGCCCCGCTGATCCAGCACCCCCATGCGGCCGGCGCGGAACCGGGCCGCCGCCAGGGAGATGTCACACACCGCCGCGATCCGCTCCGGCGTCACGGCCCCCAGCGCGTGAAGCACGCAGGCCGGGGCCAGCAGCCGGGACGCGAACACATTGGCCGTGTGCTCCTCCGGGGCGTCCTCCGGGGACGGCTCCCGGTTGTAAACCGTGTGTTCTCCGTCGCCCAGGTGTCCCAGCAAGATATGGCCCAGCTCGTGGGCAATGGTGAACCGCACCCGGCCCGGTGGCTGTTCTATGTTATAGAACACATAACAGCGACCGCCGCTGCGAACGGAAAAACCGTCGCTGGCCCCGCATTGGGCCTCCAGGCCCAGCGCCCGAATCAGCGGCGCCCCGGCCTGGTAGCTCCGCAGTGTCACGCCGTAGGCCCCGCAGATCCGCGAGACCTTCACCGGCAGCTCCCGCGTGCCGGTGTCCAGTAAAACCCGCCAGGACAAGTCCCTGGCCTGCTTGTAGTCGTCATAGTTCATAGCAAAACCTCCTCAAGGAGATTCTAAGAGAACTATGTCGGATAATCTGCAAGTAAATCTTGGTAAGTACCAAACCGCCGGAGGGCGGAAAAATAAACGTGTCCGAATCGGACACAAAAGCAAGGGAGATTGGAATATGGGATTCACGGATAATATTAAGGCATCCTGGGATAAGATGCAGACGCAGGCAAAAGAACTGCATGTCACCGTTGAAGTCAAATCCGGAAAGCAGTTTTTAAACATAGGACCGCTGACTTCCAGCATTACCATCCGCCAGAACGCAGACGGCAATATATACTTTGATAAGGTTGACGGTTTCTTTGAGATCACGGACTACCAGTGGGAGGGGCCCCGATACAAAACCGTTGCCACGACCAACACTACGGAGAAATCCAAAGAGAAAACGAAAAAGAAGGGCGGACTTGGCGGTGCGGTCGTTGGCACGATGGTAGCCGGGCCTATCGGAACCGCTGTTGGCTTTGCTGCCACCCGCAAAAAGGACAAGAAGGGCGAAAAAGAAGCCAATACCATTGCCAGCGAAGAAGAGGTCGAAACCAAGAGCAACGCCAAAATGACGCTGCGGAACCTGAGCACCGGAGAATCCTTTACCATCGGATTCCTCTGCGACAGTAAAATCGACGGCGACCTGAGCAACTTTAGCATGAATACCCAGCGCACCGTTACAACCAGCGAAGTTACTCAACAGAAGAGCAAAGTCGAGCTCATGAAGGAGTACAAAGACCTGCTGGATGCTGGAATCATCAACGAAGAAGAATTTGCCCAGAAGAAAAAAGAAATTCTGGGCATCTAAATAAAAATCCGCCCCTACTGCAGGGCGGATCAAAAACAATGGCATCCATGCTCCAGAGAACTCTATCGGGAGGAACGTATGAAAAAGCGGACGGACGGCCGATATCAATCGAATATTACCATCACGGACGCCCTGGGCAACAAGAAGCGTAAGACCTTCTACGGGAAATCTCCGGCGGAAGTCCGGCGGGCCATCTTGGCATTTACTGGCGAACAGGCCCAGGGGCCGACGCTCAAAGAGGTCTGTGATGAGTGGCAGGTCGAGGAGGGAGGAGACGTCCGGTACAACACCCAGGTCTGCTACAAAAAGCCCACAGAGGACGTCCTGGAGGCCTTTGGCCCCCGCCGCATCCGGGAAATTACCACGCTCCAGATTGAGGCATTCCTCCGCCAGCTGGCCAAGAAGGGTTTCGCCCGGCAGACTGTCCGGGTGCGCCTGGTTGTGTTAAACCGCATCTATAAGTACGCCCTGCGCCACGCGTACGTGGAGACCAACCCGGCGGCCTCTGCGGAGCTGCCGCCGGGGCTGACCGCCAAGAAGCGGGAAATGCCGTCCGATGACATCCTGGAGAGGATCAGCAAGCTCCCTCCCAAGGGCTTTACCCTGCTCCCCATCCTGCTGTACTACACCGGCTGCCGGCGGGGTGAGGCCATGGCCCTGGAATGGAGCGACATCGACCTGAAAAACCGTGTTATCCACATCACCAAGGAGGTAGAGTACCACGGCAACACGCCGGTGGTCGTCAATCACACCAAGAGTGAGGCCGGGTACCGGGACATCATTATCCGCCTGAAGCTGCTGGAGCTGCTGCCCAAGCGCAAAAAGACTGGCTACCTATTCCCGGGCAAAAATGGCGGACTGATGACAAAGGGAGAGCTGATCGAGTGGTGGGACGGCCTGCACCTGGGCGTCACGCCCCACCAGCTGCGCCACGCCTATGTGACAGAGCTGTACGAGGCCGGCGTGGACGCTGAGTTGGCCATGACCCAGACCGGCCATGCAGACATCAAGACCATGCGCGGGATCTACACCCACATCCGGGACAGCCAGAAGGACAAGGCAAAAACCCTGCTGGACGCCTACGATGCTCCGCCGGCAGAAAAACCAGAAGAGAAAAAGTAGTCAAATTACAGTCAAAATTTCTGTATGTATTGATATTTCTATGTTTTTATATGATTGGAAATCATGTAGGCCCCTAAAGGGTCTCGAGGGTTCGAATCCCTCCTTCTCCGCCACAAGAAAATCCTGCAATCATTGAGATTGCAGGATTTTTTCTTGTTTTTATTCCCGAGAATAGCTACTATTTTTCGGGTTTTTGCGATGCAAACAAACGTTCCAAATCGGTGAGAATTGTTGATAAAAAGTAGTCAATATGTAGTCAGGTCATTGCTGGATTGCCGGCTCCAGGCCCACAGCCATCAGCTTCCGGTCAAAGGCGCCGCCCCGGTAGACGAACACCAGCGTCCGCACCTGCTCATGGGTCAGGTTGATGACGTCGCCATTGCCGTTCTGGTCGCTGCCGTCTCCCTGGATGATTCCGGCGGTCATCAGGTCGTTGATGATGGGTCGGAACTTATCCGGGATGTCCTTCAGATACTTGTAGGTCATAGGATTGTCCTCCTTTTCTGCGGTCTCTTCGGCGTAGTGCGGCCGGTATGCCCCGACGATGACAGACAGGGGACGGGTACGCTCCATGACCTCCCCGCCGTTGGAATCGTCTCCAGCGGCCGTATTTCCCTCGATAGCCCGGACGCCGGTGGTCAGTGCTGTCACCACGATGCCGCAGTGGTCCGTGGCCCCGCCGCCGGGAAAGTCGTAGATCACCACGTCCCCGGGCTGGTAGCCGCCGGTAACCCACTGCCCCGCCGCCTTGGCCACCCGCATAAAAGCCCCGCAGGAGGCCGTACGAGCCGCCAGGAGCGATTCTGCGCCGGCCTGGGTAAACACCCACTGAATGAACATCATGCACCATGGCTGGCCGTTCAGGCCGAACCAGGCGCCGTATTTGGTACGGTTGGAGCCAGCCGGAGATTCTTTATAGCCAAGTTCAACCCGTGCAACTGCTAAGATTTCTTTAGCCGTTGCCATTGCCTGTTCCCTTCTCGTCCACCGCATCCTGCACCTTCTGGCTCTGCGTCCCGAAATAGAACGCGATGATGACCGCATAGATGGTCATAAAGTCCTGGCTGATTTTCCCGGCTACGGCCATGTACGAAAACACGACCGTCAGGCACAGCGTCACCAGACTTTTGACGGACAACAGGTTGGCCAGCCGTTTTTTCATCAGTTCCATGTGTACCTCCTCAACCGACAAAATTTGTGTACTCTTCCCTGCCGTCCGCATGCATGTAGAAGTCTGCGGTCTCCCCGTTCTTTCCTTCGGGGTGAATGGTCAAAAGCAGCAGGTCCGGTTCTTTTTCGTTCATGTCAGTGACCGCCACAGTGAAATCACCGTGAAAATGGTCCATGTTCTTTGCGATGTACTCATAGATATTTTTGTACATGGTATGTACCCCCTTCATAAATCTCCCGTGTCCGAATCGAGCACATTTCCCATGGCGGCGTCGTAGGTGATGCCGCCTTTTGTGTTCTCCGCTTTGGCCTTGTGGAAATAGGCCGTCAGCACCACGCCTGTGACGGCCTGCAGCGCGCCGATGAGGGTAGTCAGGTACGGCAGTGCCCCCTCGTAGGCCCGCAGAATGGACAGGGCACACAGACCAAGCACGGCGAAGGTAGCGGCGGCGTCCACCTTCAGCACCCAGAGGGCAATGGTCTGGCTGGTGGTCTTGCGGCTCCGCCTTGCCATCAGTTCACCTTTTTGGCGCTGACAGCGTAACCGGCATCGGTGTAGGTCACGTCGAAGTCGCCGGCCCTGGTATGCTGCCGAACCACCTGGCCCGCCAGATCGGGGCGGCGCCGCATGTCCGCCGTCTTTGGCAAGGGCTTGCCCTCCTCGGTGGCGGGGATGAACCCAAGCTCGTCCTCCCGCTGCTTCTTGGCGGCCCGCTCCTCGTCGGTCAGTGTCTGGAAAGAATATCCCGCTCCAAGGTCCTTGAGCCCCGCGTTTGCCTCGTCCCGGGTGATTTCACCGGCCTTGTAGGCCTCATTCAGCTTGTCCCGGGTCTGTGTGTCGGTCAGGGTACCGTTCCGGTACTGCCGCATAATATCCTCAAACTTGCTCATCGTAAAACTCCTTTCAATTTTCGTGGGCTTTCTGGTTCAGGTACTTCTCGATCTTGTTGACAGCCTCAGTCACGGGCCCGTTGCAGCCCTGCTCTTTCAGGCCTTTCAGACAGGCCAGAATGCCATATGTAAGCAGCTGCTGCTCCTGCCGGAAGGACGCCATGTCACTCTGCATGGCCTCACGGAGCGCCTTGATGTCCTGCTCCTCCTTTTCGCGCAGAGCCTCGATGTCGGTGGACTGCTTTTCCTGCTTGTCAAACCACCGGACGCCTTTGGCAAACCGGCCGACAAGCACCCCAAGCGCTGTAAAAATGGCGCCTGCGGTAATGATCGTCTGCGGTGTTACTTCAATGATCAAATCCATTCCCTCTCTCTGTGTTTTAGATGGCCCCCGCCCTGGGGAGCGGTTGAAAACTCCAATTCCGACTTTGTTTCGTGCGGTCAGGCCGTGTACTCCGTCCACCCCGCCGGGTAAGCGTCCGGCGCCCACACGTTGGCGTCAATGGTAGACTGGTACAGGGTGCCGTTATAGCTCACGATGTCGCCCGTGTTGTAGGCGTCGGAAGCGCCCAAAGGCTGAACCCACTCGGGATATCCACCAGAGGTCACGCCGATGGCCTTGTACAGAGAGACGGCCGTATCAGGCGTCCACTCTGCGGCAGAGGTATGGTCCTGGAGCACTTGATACAACTGCGGGTCTCCCACGCTGTTTTCGCCGTAGCGGAACACCTGCTTTGTCTTATACGCCTTGCCCACCTGGTAGGCCGGCAACACGCTGGAAACGGACATCATTTCCTCAGCTTGGGTATCTGCATCCATCGTGGAAAGGAAAAGCTGCAATGCTTTTCGCAGCTCTAAAGCGGCTTGTACTCTGTTCATTCCTCGTTCACCCCCAAAAGAGCATTTAAGACTTCATCCGCCGTCGGTTCCGGCTCGGGGGCGGGTTCCGGATCAGGCGGGTCATAGGCTTGTCCGATGGCCGCGCCGTCATAGGATGGAACCGCGCCGAACTCTGCCGCTGCGGAGTCGTCCTCGCAGACGATGATGTTGGTGATGAGATTGCCCGAATCTAAAATACAATAATCCATAGGTTCCTCCTTATGCGTTCAAGTCGCCGAAGTCGAAATGGATGCGCATGGTAACGCAGCCAGAGCCACCTTTGCCGGGATTACCTTTATCTTGCTCAAGGTCTTCTGTATTGTAAGACGCGAAAAATGCGCCGCCCGAACCGCCGCCGCCTCCGAAACCATCTTTCCCAGCGTCTCCGGAAACTCCATTTGTTCTTTCTACGCCGCCGCCTTTCCCGCCATATCCGCCCGGATTTCCGCCGGATGTCGAGCTTGAATTGGAAGCGCCGCCTGAACCGCCGGACCCGCCGAATCTTGTAGTTGTCGTGAAGCTGTCGTACCCGTCTACGGTACCCGGATTGCCGTCATTGCCGGAATGGTCCCCTTTTGAATATTTGTCGACAATTCTTCCGTATACGCCGTTTCCGTTGCCTGCTTGACCGGCACCGGCGGCGGAATATGTAGCTGCTTTTCCGCCTTTTCCGCCAGCAGCTTCAACACCAAAAAACGAGGATTTTCCGCCGTCATTTCCATCGGAGTAGGTGGTCGTTCCACCGGAGCCGATAACTGCAGGATAAGCCGTATTGGGCGTTATCTGTATGTTGTCTTGGACTGTACAGTATCCGCCAGCTCCGGATCCTCCGGTCGCGGCAACCGACGGACTTTCCTGGCTTGCGTAAGACGTTCCGGCAGCGCCTCCGCCTCCGACCACGGTCACATCCACCGTCTTTACATTCCCGGAAAACTTCACGCTTTTGGATGCCGTGAGCTTCACGAAATTGACACGGGTCGGCGTCAGCGTCTCCACGATGGTGGCCCCCTTGACCACGGTCAGCGTCTTGGAGATGTCCTCCAAATCCGCATAATTCTTCACGGAAATAATCTGGTTTCCATCCGAGATATATCCGGAGGCAACGCCGCTGGCGTTTGTGTAGACCGCGCTGCCGCTGTCCGAATAGATGCCCTCCACCAGCGCGCTTTTCACGGCGTTCCCGGCCTGGTCCGTCACGGTTACGGTGATGGACGCCATATCGCTCATGATGAGCTTCAGCTTGGACCCGATGCCCGCGAAAGCCTCGCTGACCGTCCTGTCGTTGGCAACGCCAAACAGGGCGATTTCCGCATCGTCAGACAGCAGGTTCTCCTTATTCAGCGGCATACCCTTCTGCGTGGGGCTGTCAGCCCGCACCATGTCATATGTATTTTCCTGACCAGTTACCGGAATCAGTTTCACCCGTCCTGGATAAAGGGATACTCTGTCCTGCATAAATTAAACCTCCCCAGAGTAAATCTCGCCGGAATAGAGCCACCCGGCGGCAATATTGGTAAGCAGTGTGTCGATGTCCACCAAAATCTGTTCGATGCTGTTGGCCTCGATGTAATTCAGCTTCTCAAGGTCCGACGGCACCTCCGGCGTTGTCTCGTACAATGTAAACTGCTTCCGCAGCTCCGCCAGGTCCACCAGATAGACGGCCTGTGCAGCTGGGTCTACCCAGTCATCGTCTTTCCAGTCTGTCTTGGGGCTGATATGAGGGTCATAGCCCGCCGCCTTCAGCCTGTCCGCCACATAATTCATGGCGGCTCCCACCCGGTTTAGGTCGCTGGCGTTGTAGGTGCCTTTGGCATTGCCTGCGTCCACATCCGCCTGAGTACGGTCCGTCACCAGCGTATCGATGATGCTCATAATCAGATGGCCTCCACATACAGCCCCACCAGCTCACTCAAGGCGTTGTACACGGCAATGCCGGTGTCCCGGTTGCACAGGTACGTAACGCCGCCCTGGATGTAGTACAGGCCCGCTGTCAGTGCCATGTTGCCGTCATAGGGGATAGGATCGTACTGGTCGCCGGTGTGGGTCTCGTCGATGCGCTCCCACAGGCTGGCGGTATCGGTGGATGGGACCCAGCTATCCTGGCTGGTGTGCGCCTGGATGCAGCGCCACAGCTTGCCGTTGCGCTGCACCTTATAGCCAGCGGTGTAGGCTTGTTCGCTTTCCCACGCCGGGTAAAACTCCGTCATCCGCACCGCGGTCTGGTCGTCCACCTCCAAGGTGT
>CAMBAJ010000019.1 GCA_945864305.1 uncultured Clostridia bacterium
CCTTTTTCGTCTGGTGCATTTCCGGATCCCGGGCTTTCTCCGCATTCTTGGTGGAGCTGGGCGCATTGATGATGGTGGCGTCTACAATGGTGCCGCCCTTCATCATGTGTCCGGTTTGTACCATGACGCGGTTGATTGCATCAAAGAACAGCTTGTTCAGTCCGTTTGCTTCCAAAAGATGACGGAATTTGCACAGCGTTGTTTCATCCGGAACCGCCTCCGTCATGAAGTTAATGCCTGTGAATTTTCGCATGGCGTAGCTGTCGTAGATAGCATCCTCGGTAGCCGGATCGGACAGGTTGAACCAGATCTGAAGCAGATACATCCGCAGCATTTTCTCAATGCCCATGGGCGGACGGCCACGCTTTCCCTTGGGATAGTAGGGTTCGATAACACCAACCCACTCGTCCCAGGGAATAATTTCGTCCATGATTTCCAGAAATTCCTCCCGTTTCGTTTTTTTCTTGCGGAAGCTGTATTCGATATCCGTAAATGTTTCCTGTTTCTTCATCGCCATACACCACCATTGCTTTGATAGTGTTATTATCCCACATCCGAAGCCTTTATGGTAGTGCGAATTAAATCAGAGGTTCCCTAGTACATTATGCCATGGTTCATCTCTCCCTTAATCTGGTTGGATCTGAACACCAACCCCTCCAAATTGCAAACGCCAGGGCAGATATCTGTCCTGGCGCGTTTTCTGTATGTTCTTATTTTTCATCTGGACAAGTCTCATCCTGACCATAGTCCTTCATCACCATTGGGCTGACCTCACAGCGGTAATTAACCTCCGCTGCCAACTGCCACGCCAGCTGGAATCCCGCGATAAAACTATCTAGGGAAAGCTCATCAGCAATCTTTTCCTCATCGTCAACAAGTTTAAGCACCAAACGCCGAGCCGGCTTATCCAACTGCTCCACGAGTTGCTGATGTATGCTCTTGATTTCCGAAAGAGTCTCCGTCATCTTGGGAGGCTTGTAGAATGTATCGTATAGTGCTTTCAACAGATCGTTCATGTGGCTCCCTCCTCGTAGCAAAGGACAATACCACAGACTCGGCCGGAAAGCTACTATTATTTCTACTCATGCACTGACATATCAGCTAAACTGAATGGTGCCCTTTTTGCTTTAAAAAGGGCACCGGCTTATTTTTTATTCGCCTGAGAGGCTACTTACATCTATAATAAGTCAACATCCAACATCCCTTTCAAAAAGGGCAACGGGCTTTTTTCGTGATAGCTGCGGTTCGACTCCCCACAGGTTCTCAAATTTGCCATTTTGGATCTTTGTGCGCAGCACTCAAAAATGGAGCAAAAAAACGAGGGAGATAGCTTGCGACTCTAAGCGTTGACGCTTTTGGATCGAAAGCTATCTCTCTCGATGGTGGAGGTGGGGGGAGTTGAACCCCCGTCCGAAAGCACTTTAACGGGACTTTCTCCGGGCGCAGACGGTTATTTCGGGAATCCGCTTCCCTGTTCCCCTTCCGGTCGGCAAGCCGTCACGCCGGCCGGTCGGGTGAGAGTCATGATGCGTGGGCAGGTCAACTCTTTCCCGCCTCACGGACGCCACATCAACGACGCCTTCCCCGGCCTGTGGCCTCTCCGGTTCAGACGGCCGCCTTTAATTAGGCAGCAATAGCAACAGTGTTGTTGTTATTTAATTTATAAATTGCCCATTTTTAGGATGTTAGGCGCATCCGCCCGCTGGTCCCGCCTCCATACCCCCGTCGAAACCGGTACACCCCCTCGTCGTCGGGGCAAACTGCGCTCACTTCGTTTCCACGAAAGGCCTTCGGCTATCCATGAAAACTGCGTATCGCTTCATTGCCCTCCTCTTCCAACGGCAAACACTGCGCTGGTTTACGGTTGGAGCACGGGAGGAAAGCCGTTCGCAGATTTGTCTGCGGGATTGACTGTCAAGAATCATAACACACTTCCGCCCGGAAATGTGTTACGATTCCGTGACATTTTTATTCTATCAGGTTTTTGCCAGTTTAACCATCAGCTTTACCGGGGTGACCTTGGCCAGCACGCGGTAGAACTTATAGAATAGCTTGGGCGTATAAATCGTGCGGCCCGCCCGTGCGGCCCGCAGGGCGCCTCCGGCTACCCGCACCTGGTCGCAGTACGGCAGGGTCTCAAACATTCTGGAATTGCCGGTAATGCCGCCTACATTCAAAAATTCCGTTTTCATGGGGCCGGGGCAGACCACCGTGGCGGTGATCCCCCTATCCCGCAGTTCTTCAGCGATACCCACTGTAAAGGAGGACACATACGCCTTGGTGGAGGAATACACCGTCATGCGGGGATTGGGGCAGAAAGAGGCGATAGAGGAGACATTCAGGATACAGCTACCGGGACCCATATAGGGCACGGTCATATTGGTGATGGCCGTCAGGGCGCGCACATTCAGGTCCACCATCCGGGTCTGAGAGGCGGTGTCCGCCTCACCCACGCGGCCCAGATAGCCGCAGCCGGCGTTATTCACCAGCAGGACTACCTCCGGCTGCTCTGCCGCCAGCTTTGCCTGAAACGCCATGAAGCTCATGGAGTCGCAGAGGTCCAAAGCTAGGCAGGCCACGGTCTTTCCGGACAGAGTCTCCGCCATTTCCTCCAGCCGGTCCGTCCGGCGGGCGATCAGCCAATAGCTCTCCACCTCCGGGAACACATCCGCGATCTGACGGACAAACTCACGACCAAGGCCGGAGGACGCGCCGGTAATGATGGCAGTCTTCATCAAGACGCCTCCTTTTCAAAATCAGTGGGTCTCGGGAGCCGGATACTCCACGCCCTGGGTATCCACGCGGATGGACTGGATGACCTGGTCCTTCTTGGGCTTGTCGTTCATCATGTTCCGGGGCACCCGGGAGATGTCGATGGCAATGTCCTGGCCCTCGGTCACCTGGCCGAAAGCGGCGTACTGGCCGTCCAGATGAGGCGCAGGGGCCACCATGATGAAGAACTGGCTGCCGGCGGAGTTGGGAGCCATGGTGCGGGCCATGGACAGCACGCCGGTGGTGTGGAGCAGGTCGTTCTGCTTGAAGCCGTTGGCGGAGAACTCGCCGTTGATCTCATAGCCGGGGCCGCCCATGCCGTTGCCGTTTGGGCATCCACCCTGGATCATGAAGCCGGGGATGACGCGGTGGAAAATCAGGCCGTCATAGAAACCCTTGTTGGCCAGGGAGATGAAGTTGTTGACGGTGTTGGGGGCCTTGTCGGGATAGAGCTCGCCCTTCATGACCTTGCCGTCCGCCATGGTGATGGTAAAAATGGGATTAGACATGGTTATCGATTCCTTTCTTTCATGGTGCGGTCGATCTCCCGCCTGGCGTCCCGCTGGGCGGTGGCCGCACGTTTATCGTAGTTCTTTTTGCCCTTGCACAGGCCGATCTCAACCTTCACCCGGGCGTCCTTAAAATACACGGACAGTGGGACAAGGGTGTAGCCGTCCTGCTTGATGAGAGCGTGGAGCTTGCGGATTTCCCGCTTGTGCATCAGCAGGCGGCGGGTGCGGACTGGGTCCTTGTTGAAGATGTTGCCCTTCTCATAGGGCGAGATGTGCATGCTGTGGACGAAGAGTTCTCCGTCCTTGATGGTACAATAGGAGTCCTTCAGGTTCAGCGTACCGGCACGGATGGACTTCACTTCCGTGCCCGCCAGCTCGATGCCGGCCTCGTATTTGTCCTCCACGAAGTAGTCGTGGAAAGCCTTGCGGTTCTGGGCCGCGATCTTGATCCCCCGTTTCTCCGTGGGGCTCACCTCATTTCGCCGGAAAGGTTTTGGCTGCTTCAGCCCTTTGAATCGAATGTCTCCAAAGCGCCTGACAACTGTTTTTACAGTATAGCATGGTTTACGGAAATCTTCAAGTGTGAGAACATCGGTCTGACCGTAACTTGTCAGGTCCCGGCCGGTGTGATACAATAGGCGCGATATTTCTGGTACGCAAGGCCTGAGAACGGCCTTGGCTTTTTTTCGCCGATATGCTAGAATAGAGCCATTATAAACTTTGATCCCACAAATCAAACAAGAGGTGTCATTTTATGATCGATCCCATGGACCTGACTGAGAAAACCATCCGTCGGGAAGATAAATTTCAGGGGCGCATTCTGAGCGTCCATGTAGACACGGTACTGCTGCCCAACGGCAATACCTCCACCCGGGAAGTGGTGGACCATGTGGACGGCGTGGCCGTTCTGCCGCTGGACGAGCGGAACAACGTGCTGACCGTGACGCAGTACCGCTATGTATTCGGCAGGACTCTTCTGGAAATTCCTGCCGGCAAGCTGGACCCGGGCGAGGACCCCGTCACCGGCGCCCTGCGGGAGCTGAAGGAGGAGACCGGCGCCGTGCCGGACACCTTTCTACCCCTGGGCCGCATCATCCCCGCCCCCGGCTGCTACGGCGAGGTCCTGCATCTCTTCCTGGCCAAGGGCCTGCACATGGAGGAGCAGCATCTGGACCCGGACGAATTTCTGAACGTGGAGCGGATTCCCTTTAATGAAATGGTCCACCGCTGCCTTAACGGCGAGATTGAGGACGCCAAGACCGTGGCCGCCGTGCTGAAAGCCAAGGTTCAGCTGGACCTGTGATCCCATACATTGATATTGGAGGTTCTCTATGGACAACCAGAAAACGGTTCTGATCGTAGAAGACGAGAAGAACATCGTGGATATTCTGCGATTCAATCTCCAGCGGGAGCACTACAACACCTGCGAGGCCTATGACGGCGCCTCCGGTCTGGAGAAGGCCCGCACAGAAAATCCGGACCTGATCCTGCTAGACGTGATGCTGCCGAAAATGAACGGGTTTGACGTATGCCGCACCCTTCGGGAAGAGGGTAACAACGTCCCTGTCATCATCCTCACCGCCCGGGAGGAAGAAGCCGACAAAGTTCTGGGCCTGGAGATCGGTGCGGACGACTACATCACAAAACCCTTCTCCATGCGGGAGCTTATCGCCCGGGTGGGGGCCAACATCCGCCGCACCGCCATGGCCGCCCCCGCCGCCGCGACGGCCGCCGCCACCGCCATGCCCGTGGCCGGAGAGCTGTCCATCAACACGGACAGCCATCAAGTGTTCCGGGGCGGGAAGGCCATTGACCTGACCCAGAGAGAGTATGAGCTGCTGACCTTCCTGGCCAGCCACCCCAACAAGGTGTATTCCCGAGTGGCTCTGATGGAACAGGTATGGAACTACGGCTATGTGGGCGATGATGTGCGGACGGTGGACGTGACGGTCCGGCGGCTCCGGGAGAAAATTGAGGCCGATCCGGCCAATCCCACGTACATTCTGACAAGGCGGGGCGCCGGGTACTATTTTTCGGTTTGACACAAGTCCCTGCCGCTGCGTGCATAACGCAATTTCTCCCAAGTCCCTTCGTAAAGGACGGTGAATGATTTGTTCCGCAGTCTGCATATGAAGCTGACGCTGATCCTCCTGCTGCTGATCACGTCTCTGATGGCTGTGGTGGGCGCCTTTCTGACTACCAGTGTCTCCAGCTTCTATATTGACACTTTTTATGAGCAGATGGACAGCGTCTTCGGCTCTGACCAGGGGGATTTTGTGTCCTCCCTCCGCAGCGAAGCCGCCCAGCCTGACGGCGCCGCCCGCATTTTAGAGATGCTGGAGCTCAAGACCGGCCAGATGGGTATTGACTACCGGACCCGGAATTATTTTATCCTGGACGGCGCCACCGGCGCCTATATCAGCGGCTCCGCTGAAGAGTCCGAGTTGCCCCGGGAGCAGAGCGCCAATCTGCTGACAGCCCGGAACGCCATTGCCCAGGGGGATGAGACTGCCGTTGGCGACGCCAGCGACATCACGTCGGATTTCATGGATGTGGCCATTCCCATTTTCAGCGGGGACAACGCCTATATCATCTATATTCTAGACAACAAGGACACCGTCTCTGACCTGAACAGCCAACTGTTCCTCATCATCATGCAGGCCCTCATTATCGGCCTGCTGATCTCCGTGCTGCTGAGTTTCCTGCTGTCCAAGACCATGGTGGGCCCCATTGAAAAGCTGACCGCCGGCGCGGAGCGGGTGGCCTCCGGAGATTTCAGCAGCGAGCTGCCGGTGGAATCCACGGATGAGATTGGCATTCTGACCGGCACCTTCAACGAGATGGCCGGGGTGCTGCAATCTACCCTGGCCGCCATGGAAAACGAGCGTAACAAGCTGGACACGCTGTTTCTCCATATGACGGACGGCGTGGTGGCCTTCGACCACAGGGGAAAACTGATCCACTGTAATCCCGCTGCCAACACCATGCTCCAGCGGACAGTGACGGAGGAGTGCACTTACGACGAGCTGTTCGGCCACATCTATCCCTTTGACCAGATGCTGACGCTGCAGCGGCCCAATTACGCCGAGGGCGAGATGCTGGTGGGCGACCGGACGCTGGAGCTGTATCTGGCCCCCTTCTCCGATCAGGCCAGCGGCGGCGTGCTCATCGTGCTTCATGACGTGACAGAACAGCACCGCAATGAGGAGCGCCGCAAGGAATTCGTGGCCAACGTATCCCATGAGCTGCGCACACCTCTGACCAATGTCCGCAGCTACGCCGAGACCCTGCGGGACTCCGGCGGCGACATCCCCCAGGATATGGCCAACAGCTTCCTGGATATCATTATCACGGAGACTGACCGGATGACCCACATCGTACAGGACCTGCTGACCCTCTCCCGTCTGGACGCTGGCAACGCGGAGCTGGTGCTCTCCCGGTTCCCCTTCGGGGAGGCCATCGAGAGCGTCACCCGGGCCAACGCCCTGAACGCCAAGCAGCGGGGCCACGAGCTGGTCTACGACCCACCGGAGACTCTGCCGCTGATTGTCGGCGACCGGAGCCGTCTGGAACAGGTCATGATGAACATCATTGGCAACGCCATCAAATACACGCCCGACGGCGGGCATATCCGCATCACCGCCGGTGCCACGGACGACAGCGTCTGGATGGAGGTCTGCGACGACGGCATCGGCATTCCCGAAAAGGACCGGGACCGTATCTTCGACCGCTTCTACCGGGTGGACAAGGCCCGCTCCAGGGAGTCCGGCGGCACCGGTCTGGGGCTCTCCATCGCCCGTGAGATCGTCCAGCGCCACCACGGCAACATCTCCCTGGCGCCTCACCAGGGGCCGGGAACCACGGTCCGTCTGGTACTGCCCATTTCCCAGGAGCAGAACGGCAGTTCTCAGGCAGTCTGATCTCTCGCTGAACGATTCGGAATTTTGAATGTCATGCCGCAGAAAGGAGGACAGCATGGAAGAAAAACGCCGTAAGCGCCGGGACTTTATTCAAAATGTCTCCATTGCCCTGCTATCCGTCACGGCGGTCCTGCTGTTCGCTCAGACACAGCTCTATCTGCTGGACACTCACGTGGGCAGTGATTACCTGGGTCTTTTTTCCAGTTCCGTCTCTCAGACCGACACCACTATTCCCGGCCAGCAGTCCACGCTGGCCGCGCCGGTTCGCATTGCCGTCACCGGTACATATGGCCGCTACGGCAATGTGACGCTCACCACAGCGGACGACACCTTCCGTCCTCTGGCCAGCCTTCTCCGCGAAGTCCTGGGCTCGGCCCGCACGCTGAAAGGCTGCTCGGAGCAAGAGTTTCTGGACTCCCTGTCCGGTACCTCTGTCTATTACGACTTTCTCTCCCCCCTGCCTCTGTCCGTCATCGCCGGCTTCGTGGGAGGCGACTGGAACGGCGATGTCTCCGCCCGCCGGCTGGCTGTCTCCAGTCAGGAGGACGGCGTGTCTCTGTATCTGCTGGATGATGACGGAAGCTGCTTCTCCTGCATTACCGCTGTTCCCGAGGCTGATCTGACCGCGGTGATCAGCAATTATGAGCTGGGCAACGACACCTTTGCTTTTGAACAGGCGGAGACGGATGCCTTCTGCCAGGATATCGCTCCTTGTTCCTTGCTTCTGGAAAATTCACCAGAGCTGCCGGTCCTGTCCGTTGGAAACGCCCTGTCCGGTTCGGACTGGCTTCTGAGTGCCATGGGATTCAACCCCAACACCAAATCCCGCTACACAGATTCCAGTGGGACCGAGGTCATCACGGAGGGTGACGCCTACCTGCGCATCCGCGCTGACAGCAGCGTCTCCTACCAGAGCGGCGGCGAAAAATTTTTGACCATCAAGGCCGCCGATGAGATTCCCACTCTGGAAGAGGCAGCCACTGAGTGCGGTGTGCTGCTCAACTCCATTCTGGCCTCCACCGGCGGGAATGCCACACTGTATCTGGAGGATATCCGGCAAAACGGTTCTGTCACCACTCTCTGCTATGCCTATCAAGTGGGCGGCGTCCCCGTCCGTCTGGCCGGTGGCCATGCCGCGGAGGTCACGCTCTCCGGGGCTACTGTATCGACCCTGTCGCTGCGGCTCCGCCAGTATGCTGTGAGCAGTGAGACTTCGCTTCTGCTTCCCCTACGTCAGGCAGCGGCCATTGCCGCCAGGCAAAAGGGCGCAGAACTGACCATCGGCTACGCCGACAACGGCGGCAGCTCCATCTGCGCCAACTGGCTGGCAGATTGATCTCCGCAGCGCTATTCAGTATTGAAAGGAGGTCCGGCTGAAAATGGATCGTTACCGCCTGAAAAATATCATCGTTTTGATTCTGGTGCTGGTGAATGCCTTTCTGATGGCCTCCCTTGTTGTGCGGAAGAACTCGGAGTACAATGCCCGCAAGCTGGCTGTCACGCAGTTGGTGGAGTTGTTTGCCGCCGATGAGATCACCCTGTCTCCCGACGCCATCTCCAATGACACGCCGCCCTCCAGCCGTATGCTGACCCGGGATACAGCCCTGGACCGGGAAGTTGCCGCTTTCTTTTTGGGAACCGATCTTTCCTTCTCTGACCAGGGCGGCGATATTTACACGTACAGCAGCTCCAGAGGAGCCGCAATCTTCCGGGAAAACGGCAGTTTTGACGCAGCCGGCACCCTGTCCACGGAGGACGCCGCCGACTTCTGCCGGAAGTTCTGCAAGAAATTCTCTTACAGTGAACCCATATTCCAGCTGGAGGATGACGGCAGTGAAACCGCCACTGTAGTCCGGAACTACAACCATTTGCCTGTATTCAACTGCACCGTCACTTTTACTTTCCGGTCCGGCATCCTGGTCAATGTCAGCGGCACTCTGCTTTCGGAAAATTACACGGAGTTGACCAGCGAGGAGGCGCCGCTGTCCTCCTCTGCCGCCCTCATTGCGTTTCTGGACGCCCGGCGTCAGACCTTCGCCGCCGTCTCCGCTATCACCGAACTCTATCTCTGCTATGAACTGCAAAGCACCACCGCCTCCTCCATGATGACGCTGGCGCCGGCGTGGTGCATTGTGACCGATACCGCAAAGTATTATGTAAACTGTTCTACGGGAGCCGTCACCAGCGCCTGAGCCATGCCGATTCTATGGCATTTTGCTTTTTCTGGAAATCCCACAGGAAGGGTTTGCAATTCACACCTGAATGTGCTATGATAGTTGTGTGTGAGTTTCGCCAGGTAGAATTTTGTCTGTCTGCTTTCCATTTCATGCGTATGAAGCCATACCGCGCGGGCAAACTGTCTGTAGATCAGACGTGTTGCCGCCACAAAAGACTGTGCCTTGAAAAGAGGGTCAAATTTTGACTAAATATATTGTACAGGGTGGAAGACCCCTGTTTGGTGAAGTAGAAATCAGTGGTGCCAAAAACGCCGCCGTTGCAATCATCCCCGCCGCCCTGCTGGTGGACGGCGTCTGCCGGATTGAAAACATTCCCCAGATCTCCGATGTCACCATGAGCCTGAAGATTCTGGAGCAATTGGGCGCCAATATTCGCAGCATCAATCCCCATGTGGTGGAAATCGACTGCCGCCATATCCGCTCCACCCGGACCTCCTATGAGCTGTCCCGGAAAATTCGCGCCTCTTATTACCTCATCGGCGCCCTGCTGGGCCGGTTCGGCCAGGCGGAGGTTGCCATGCCCGGCGGCTGCAACTTCGGCGGCGTCCGCCCCATTGATCAGCACGTCAAGGGCTTCACCGCTCTGGGTGCCAAAGTCGTGGTGGAAGGTGGATTTATCCATGCCTCTGCTGAAAATGGCCGTTTGAAGGGTGCCAACATCTATCTGGATGTGGTATCCGTGGGCGCCACCATGAACATCATGATGGCCGCCGTTATGGCGGAGGGCAACACCGTCATTGAAAACGCCGCCAAGGAGCCCCATATCGTGGACTTGGCCAACTTCCTCAACTCCATGGGAGCTAATATCCGGGGCGCCGGAACAGACACCATCAAGATTTGCGGCGTGGACCATCTCTCCGGCGGTAGCTATGCCATCATTCCCGACCAGATCGAGGCCGGTACCTATATGGCTGCTGTGGCGGCCACCGGCGGCCAGGTTCTCGTGAAGAATATCATTCCCAAGCACCTGGACTGCATCACCGCCAAGCTGCAGGAATGCGGCGTGGAGGTGGAGGAGCGTGAAGATACGCTGCTGGTCCGCCGCACCGGTAAGCTGCACCGGGCCAATGTGAAGACCATGCCCTATCCCGGTTTCCCCACGGATATGCAGCCTCAAATCACCACGGTCCTCTCCCTGGCGGAGGGCACCTCTCTGGTGACCGAAGGCGTGTGGAGTAACCGCTACCGTTATGTGGACGAGCTCCGCCGCATGGGTGCCTCCATCCAGGTAGATGAAAAGACCGCCGTGGTGGAGGGTGTGGACCATCTCACCGGCGCACCTATCCAGGCTTACGACCTGCGGGCCGGCGCGGCCATGGTCATCGCCGCTCTGGCTGCCCACGGGCAGAGCGAAATCAGCTGTGTCCAGTATATCGAGCGCGGCTATGAGGACATCGTGTCCAAGCTGCGGGCTTTGGGCGCCGATATCCGGGCCGTGGAAGAGCCGGAAGAAGCAGAGTCTCTGGAAGCCCATATCGGATAACCGCTCCCTTTTCTCTTGATTTATATATTTGCGTCCGCCGGGGAGGATGACGACCTTAGTCGGCGTTCTCCTCAGCGGACGCATTTTTTACCACTCATAAAGCGAGGTATCTTCTTTGACCACCGTACATACCCTGGCCAGCGGCTCTTCCGGAAATGCGCTGGTTCTCTCCTGCGGGGACACGCATCTGCTGGTGGACGCCGGCATCTCCTGCCGCCGCATCACCGTCAGTCTCCGGGAGCTGGGGCTGACACCGGAGGACCTGG
This sequence comes from uncultured Clostridia bacterium, assembly GCA_945864305.1. Lineage (GTDB taxonomy): Bacteria > Bacillota > Clostridia > Oscillospirales > Oscillospiraceae > Oscillibacter. The sequence goes on from CAMBAJ010000019.1 coordinate 11,191, forward strand.
ACGCCGTTTTCATCACCCACACCCATTCCGACCATATTGCCGGATTGCAGACATTGCTTAAGCGTACTGCCTTTCCTGTCTATGGCTCCGCGGCCACCTGCCGGGGGCTGGTATACCGTCTGGCTGGTATTGAGGACCGGCTCCGGCCTATGGATTTCGGCCAGCCCCTTGCAGTGAATGATTGTTCCGTCACCGCGTTTCCCACCTCACATGATGCCCCCGGTTCCTGCGACTACCGGGTGGACACCCCTGACGGCAGCGTGGGCCTTTTGACGGACACCGGCTATGTCACGGAGGAGGCGTCGGAAATTCTGCCCGGCGTGGACCTGGCTGTGCTGGAGTCCAACCATGATATTGAGACGCTCCGCAGCGGCCCCTATCCGTATTATCTAAAGCAGCGTATTTTGGGGGAAGAAGGCCACCTCTGCAACGAGGAAGCCGCCCGGTTTGCCGTGACGCTGGCTGAGGCCGGCGCCTCTGAGATTGTTCTGGCCCATCTGAGCCAGGAGAACAACACCCCTGCCATGGCCCAGACAGCCGTGGAGCTTGCACTTTCCGCCGCGGGTCTGGCCCCGTCGCTGACAGTGGCTCCCAGAGGCCATATGAGCCGCGCCTATTCCGTCTCCAGGAGGGCCGTATGCAGAAAGTGACCATTCTCTGCGTAGGAAAGCTGAAGGAAAAGTTCTACGCCGACGCTGTGTCGGAATACACCAAACGGCTCTCCCGCTACTGCAAGCTGGAGATTATCGAACTCTCCGAGGAGCGGCTGCCGGAGGCCCCCTCCCCCGCTCAGATCGACGCAGCCCTTTCCAAAGAGGCCGATGCCATCCGTGGAAAGCTGCCTCCCTCTGCCTTTGTCATCGCCATGTGCGTGGAGGGAAAGACCCGGTCCAGCGAGGAGCTGGCCCGGCTGATGGCCGATACCGCCAGCCGTGGGGAAAGTCATCTGGTGTTTCTCATCGGCGGCTCCTTCGGGCTGCACCCTTCCATCAAGGAGCTGGCGGCGGTCAAGCTGTCCATGTCCCCCATGACGTTCCCCCACCATCTGGCCCGGGTTATGCTTTTGGAGCAGATCTACCGGGCATACCAGATCAACGCGGGGACAAAGTACCACAAGTAAAGGAGCGGTCCAATGGAACAGGCGAGAGATTTTTGGGCCATGGCCGACAAAAGCTTGGCGGAGCGTTGGCCCAAGGGCCCCGACGGTCAGCCGGAAAAAGCGGAAAAGCTGATCTGGCAGCCGGAACTGGACGGCATCGCGGACATCACGCTCTCCATGCTGGAGGGCTTCGGAATCCCCGCTTTCAAAGTGGGCGTTCAGGGCAAAGTCGTACTGGGCTTCGCCGGACTTGGCGTGGAGATTTACGTTCCCGCCTCCCGGCTGGAAGAGGCCAGGGCACTGCTGGAAGCGCCAGGGGATGAGCAATGTTAAGTTTACATAATTTTAAAGTTTGTGTGCTGATCCGCCCCGTAATTTTAAATAGTGTTTTTCTCGGGCATACATTTCAAGTCTGCAAAGATTCATCAGGAGGCTGTACAATGAAACAAGGGCCTTCGTCTCCTGCTCTGTCAGACCAGGAGATCATCAGAGCCTGGAAGTGGAAACGCCGGGCCATTTATCCCTGCGTCGCCGTGGGAGTTGTCCTGTTGATTGCCGGATTTCTCCTGCGTGAAAACGATACCGGGATGCCGCTGCTGGTAGCCGGAGCGATTTTTGGCATTGCGGCCCGGGAGTTGAACACCGCCTGCCGGCGCTGTCCCCGCTGCGGACATATCAATGCCCCCGCGCAGGGCATCCTGCATGGCTTTACCTGTGCTCATTGTGGATATTCCATCTCCGATATATGATGACCCGTACCACCAAGTTTACATAATTTAGAGGAGGAGCTGCAAAATGGATTTCATGAAGGAATACGAAAAGTGGCTGGCAAGCCCTGCGCTGTCTGCTGAGGAGCATGCGGAGCTGGAGGCCATCAAGAATGACCCCAAGGAGATCGAGTCCCGGTTCTACGGCCCCCTGGAGTTCGGCACCGCCGGTCTGCGCGGCACTATGTATGTCGGCTTACATAACATGAACATTCACGTCATCCGCTGGGCCACCCAGGGCTTTGCCGATGTCATCGCCGCCGAGGGCGAAGAGGGCAAGCAGCGGGGCGTCGCCATCTGCATGGACTGCCGCAACCACTCCGAGGAATTCGCCCGTGCCGCCGCCGAGGTCTGCGCCGCCAACGGCATCCACGTCCGCATCTTCGAATCCCTGCGTCCCACCCCTGAGTTGAGCTTTGCTGTCCGTGAGTACCACTGCCAGGCGGGCATCAACGTCACCGCCAGCCACAACCCCAAGGAGTACAACGGCTACAAGGTCTACTGGGCGGACGGCGCCCAGCTGCCTCCCCATCACGCTGACGCCATCGCCAAGCGCCTGGGCGAGATCGACATCTTCAGCGACATCAAGACCATGCCCTACGACGAGGCCGTCAAGGCCGGTCTCATTGAAATTCTGGGCGCCGAGACCGACGAGAAGTTCCTCGCCAACGTCATGGGCCAGGTCAACGACGCCGAGACCGTCGCCAAGGTGGCCGACACCTTCAAGCTGGTCTATACCCCCTTCCATGGTACCGGCCACAAGCTGATCCCCGAGGCCCTGAAGCGCCTGGGCATCAAGCACCTGATCTGCGTCCCCGAGCAGATGGTCATTGACGGCAACTTCCCCACGGTCGTCTCCCCCAACCCCGAGAATCCCGAGGGCTTCTATCTGGCGGTGGATATCGCCAAGAAGGAGGGCGCCGACTTCATCCTGGGCTCTGACCCCGACGCCGACCGCGTGGGCATCATGGTCAAGACCAAGGACGGCGACTTCAAGGTCATCTCCGGAAACCAGACCGGCGTTCTGCTGCTGGACTATCTGATTGGCGCCAAGAAGCGTACCGGCAAGATGCCTGAGAAGCCCGTGGCCCTGAAGACCATCGTCACCACTGAGATGGCCCGCAAGGTGGCCGAGGTCAACGGCCTCCAGTGCTTCGACACCTTCACCGGCTTCAAGTTCCTGGCTGAGAAGAAGGACAAGCTGGAGAATTCCGGCGAGGGCAAGGTCATCTTCTCCTATGAGGAGTCCTACGGCTACATGCTGGGCGACTACGTCCGGGACAAGGACGCCGTAACCGCCTCTCTGGCCCTGACCGAGATGGCCGCCTGGTATGCCGCTCAGGGCATGACTCTGGCTGACGCGCTGGATGCCCTGTATGAGAAGTACGGCTACTTCGCCGAAAAGACTTTCAACCTGGTCATGCCCGGTCTGGACGGTCTGAAGGACATGGCCAACCTGATGAAGTCCCTGCGTGAGAATCCACCCACCGAGATCTCCGGTGTCCAGGTCGTGGCCCGGAAAGACTACCAGGACGGCTCTGTCATCGACACCGTCACCGGCGCCAAGAGCACTATGGAGCTGTCCGGCTCCAACGTGCTGCGGTTTGAGATGGCTGACGGTACCTCCGTCATCGTCCGTCCCTCCGGCACCGAGCCCAAGATCAAGGTGTATGTCCTGACCCAGGGCAAGGACGCCGCCGATGCCGCCGCCAATGTGGAAAAGTACGGCAAGTGGGTCGATACTCTGAAAAAGTAATTTACATGTGGACAGCGCCGGAGCAAAGCTCCGGCGCTTTTTTTACCTCTGTGCATTTTTCTTGACATATGTTCAAAGCCGTATATAATGAACATATGTCAAGAAAAAGGAGGAACATGGATGCCGCGAAACGCCAAATGCCGCCGGGTCTGCCAGCTGCCCGCCCACTGCCGCTTCTCTCCGGAGCAGCCTGTGGGGAATGAGCCGGTGGTGCTGACAGTAGAGGAATACGAGACGATCCGGCTGATAGACTTTCTGGGCCTGACCCAGGAGGAGGCTTCCGCCCGGATGGATGTGGCCCGGACCACGGTCCAGCGCATCTATGCCCAGGCCCGGCAGAAGCTATCGGTCTTTCTAGTGGAAGGCCGGCCGCTGCAAATCGGCGGCGGCAGCTACGCGCTCTGTCCCCGGAAGGGTTGCCGCGGCTGCGGAGGTTCCTGCGGACCATGCCGCCTTGAAAACGGAAAGGATGTAAACACATGAAAATCGCTGTCACTTACGAAAACGGCCAGGTCTACGGCCACTTCGGACACACGGAGCAGTTTAAAATTTACGACATCGTGGACGGGATGCTGGCGGACGCCCAGGTAGTCCCTACCAACGGCAGTGGTCACGGTGCCCTGGCCGGCTTCCTGGCGGGCCACGGCGTGGACTGTGTGATCTGCGGCGGCATCGGCCCCGGCGCCCAGATGGCTCTGGCCGAGGCCGGTATCAAGCTGTACGCCGGCTGCTCCGGCGACGCGGATCAGTGTGTGACCGATCTGCTGACCGGTACGCTGGTTTATGTCGAAGCCGCCACTTGTGATCACCATCGCGGTGAGGAGGCACATGCCTGCGGCGACCACGGCTGCGGCAGCCACGACCACACCTGCGGACACTGATAAACATGCAAAAGCCACTGCAATGGCAGCGGCTTTTGTGTTCGGTTTCCCCTGTTTCTATTCCACAGCAGTAAGAAAAGCACCGCCTTCGCGGTGCTTTTCCAGTTCGTATGTGCTCAATAAAACTCCCTGATGTAGTTCTCCACGTCCTGACGGGTGCCCATGAAGGGGCCCGGGGTCTCCATCTTCAGGGAAACCAGCGCGGTGGCAGTCTGGAGGGCGGTGGGGATGTCCTTCGTCAGGCGCTCGTTGATGTAGCCGGCAAAGGTGGTGTCGCCCCGGCCGGTGCGGCCGGACATGCTCCGGGACTTGATGGGGCAGGTATAAATGTCCTTGCCGTCATAGACCAGGACCTCCGTGTTGTGGGTGATCAGGATTTCCTTGGCGCCCCAGTCGTACAGCATCTTGGCGGCCGCGGCACGGTCGTCGGTGCCGGTCAGAATCTCTGCCTCGGCGGCGTCGGTCTTCAGGAACCGGACGTAGGGCAGCATCTCCTTCTTCTCCGCCCAGTCGTGATACACCATGCCGCCGTTTTCCACACAGCGCAGCATGGTCTGGACGTCGATGGCCACCATGGCGTGCTGCGCGGCGAAGGGGATCATCTCATTGGGGATATCGCCGCCCACCAGACCCGCCAAATGCCAGATTTTTGCGTCGATGGCGGGGACCTCGTTGGTCTGATAGGGCTCGATCACGCTGTCAACCGTGGAGGTACGGCGCTCCCGGTCCGGCGTATGGTAGACGTTCTTCGTCACGAAAGAGGTCTTGCTGTGCAGGGGAAACACAGTCACATTGGGGGCCGCCGCGAAGGCGGCCTTCATATCCATCACAGCAGTGTCCGCCTTGGGCAGCACCGCGATCTTGTGGCCCATGTTGGCGGCCGCAAAACCGGAGTAATACACCGCGCCGCCGGTGGCCTGGACGGTGGTACCATCGTAGTCCACGTTGGTGTCTTGGGCAACCTCGCCGATGATGAGGGAATCAAACTGCTGGCTCATGTCATTTACCTTCCTTTCGCATCTCCTCGTCCGCTGCCACCAGGTCCGGGAACTCCGGGCACCACAGCTGGAACTGCATGGTCTCAATCATATGCTTATAGGCAAAGGAATCCTTGACTCGCTCCGGGAGAATAACACCCGCGTGGGCCTCGTCGCCGTCCCGGTGGGTGTCGGAACCGGCCAGACGGTAATACTCCGGATGGCGGCGGCACATCTCCAAGGCTTTATCATTGTTGTTCACGTGACGAGGGTTATTGTTGATGATCTCCGCGCCGTGGATGGCGGTCTCCTGCACCGGCGCGCTGCCCTTGCGGAAGGGATGGGCGTGGATGATGAGGACCTGGTCGTGAAACTTGTCGTAAAACTCCTGGGCGCTCATGCAGCAGGCGTAAGGGTTGGAGCGGAGCCACTGCTCGTCGATGCCGTAGACCAAGTAGTCGTTGTCATTTTCCGGGAACCGGAACTCAGCACCCAGTATGACGTCCAGGCCCACCTCGTCGCCCCGCTTCTTGGAGGCATGGTAGCCGGAGAGGTAGTGGTCCATCACCTTGTCCCAGTTGTGCTCCGTGTCGATACGAGACAGGTACTCGGGGTGAAGGTGGTCCGTTACCACCAGGCCGGAAAAGCCGTTGCGTACATAGCGGTCCACCACATCGGCGGCAAACAGATGGCCGCACTTGCTGGTTTCCGCAGTATGGGTATGAGGATCGTACAGATAGCCGTTCATATGTGTTCTCTCCCTTTCCATGCAGGTGCCCGGCTTTCGCCGGGCATTCCGCTTTTTCAGATTTTATTCAGTGCTCGGCAGGTACTGCGTTTGATCAGAGTCGGCATCAGTATCTGATGAACATACCCTTGAGTGCCGTTTTCGATCTTGTCCCGGAGCATATCCACCGCCTGTACCGCCATATCCCGCTTGGGCTGTTCAATGGTCGTCAACTCCAGACGGGGCAGGCTCGTGGATGGAATATTATCAAACCCGATCAGGCTGAGCCGTCCAGGAATGTCGATGTGCAGTTCATCCGCGGCTTTCATGATACCGATGGCATTGGAGTCCGTGGAGGCGAAGATGGCCGAGTAATCAATGGGCTTGGAAAACAGGTCCTTGGCCAACTGGTATCCATTGTTGATGGAGGAGTGGGAAAATTCGCTGTTGAAAAAGCGCTGTTTCAGCCCCAGCTCCTGGCAGGCTTTCATATACCCCTCTGCCCGGAGCTGATGCGTCGTGGAGTGGCGGCGGCCGAAATACAGAATGTCCCGGTGGCCCAACTCGTACAGATATTTGGTGCCGATGTAGGTGCCCCGGCTGTTATCAGCGGCCACATAGCTCTGGGGCTGATCCCGGAGATTCTCCGACAGGAACACCGTGGGCACCTGATCGGTATAAGCCCGAATATTCTCATAGGTCTTGGAGCTCTGGGGCACGATGAGAATACCGTCCACCTGGCGGCCCAGCAGCAGCTTGACCACCGTTTTTTCCTGCTTCAAATCAGGTCCGGAATTGCACAGCATAATATTGTACCCGTGGGCACGGGCGCTCATTTCCGCGTAATAGGCCAGTTCCGACATGAATTGGTTGTCAATGGACGGGACCACCAGGCCAATCAGGTCCGTTTTCTTCATGACCATGGACCGGGCCACATAGTTGGTCGTGTAGCCCATCTCGTCGCAGAGCTTGATAATACGCTCACGGGTGTCGCTTCCAATCTGGGGACTGCCGGACAGGGCGCGGGAAACCGTGGCATAGGAGACGCCGGCTGCCTTGGCAACATCTTTCAAGGTCACGCTTTTCATATCATATCGTCCTTTCCACGCGGTGGAAAATCGTAAACGTTTCCGCTTTATTGGAAGCAGCCGGCGGCCATCAAGGCCCTGACCAGCTGTTTAGTAAAAGAATATATGATTTTCCATTCAATGTCAATATCATTCTGATTTTTTCATTCTTTTGGGCAGAAAAACGAAAAACCTTCCCACTCTTTGGCATTTGGCATATTGACAAAAGACCCCCACTTATTTAGAATAAAATCTGTAAAAAGTCGCAAACGTTTACAGTCGCCGTTGAAGAGTGCCCCTCCTTGGGATTCCCGTTTTTTCTCCCGGTGGGTGGCCCTCTTCTTCGCAGAAGGGAGGACTATTATGATCCGCGCGGTTCTCTTTGATGTCGGCGGTACGCTCCACGAAGTCCATCACAGTCCGGAGCAGGCCGAAAAATTTTCCCAGCGGCTCTTAAACCGTCTGGCGGAAAGCGGCATCATTCTTCCCATTGACGCCGTCTCTTTGACGCCGCTGCTCCAGACAAACGCTGAAGCCTATAAGCACTGGTCCGAGGAACACATGAAGGAGCTGCCCAATTCCCGCATCTGGAGTAAATTCTATTTAAAAGACTTCCAGATTGAAGAAGCACGTCTGGCCCCGCTGTCGGAAGAACTGTCCGTGCTCTATGACGCAGTGCGCGTCCGCAACATCCCCCGTCCCCATATGCTGGAGACCATTCAGGCCCTCCATGACATGGGAATGGTCCAGGGGATCATCAGCAACATCATCTCTGCCACCTTTGTTCCCCGTCTGGTGGAGGACTACGGAATCGCCCCTTACATGTCCTGTGTGATCCTCTCTTCCACCGAAGGCATCCGCAAGCCCGCCGCCGCAATCTTCGAAAGAGCTGCCGAGGCCTGCGGCGTTCCCTGCGGCGAGATGGCCTATGTGGGCGACACCCTCTCCCGGGATGTGCTGGGTTGCCGGAACGCCGGTGTGGCCCTCAGTATCCAGATTCGCAATCCCTCTATCGCACACCGGGACACCGCGTTCATCGGCACGGGTCTGGCCCCCGATGTGCAGATCAGCGATTTACAGGAGATTCCAGAGATTATCCGCACTTACAATTCCCGATGATATCTGTTATACTCATATTCACAAGAAAACTTTAATTTATACATTATAAAAGGAGGATACACATATGACTCCCGACATTCAGACCATCTTCTTCGACGTTGGCAACACCCTGCGCATCGTGGTGCCCGATCAGGAATTCATCGACAAGGCCGAGGCCGGCCTGATGGAACTGATCCAGACCAAGGAATCCCACGACGAGCTGTTTGAAAAGCTGGAGGCACGCTGGAAGGTTTACCGCAAGCTGTCTAAGGACACCCTGCTGGACGTCTCCGAGGGCGAGCTGTGGACCCAGTTCATGCTGCCCGACTATGAGCCCAACATGATCTACGCCAACGCCCCCAAGCTGACCCGCCTGTGGCGCGACCACGACGGCCGCCGCGTGGCCCGTCCCGACGCCGTGGCTACCCTGAAGGAGCTGCAGGCTCGCGGCTACACTCTGGGCATCATCGCAAACACCGTCACCGAGACCGAGATCCCCGACTGGATGGCCGCCGACGGCGTGGCCCAGTGCTTCAAGACCACCATCCTGTCCTCCAAGGTCCGCCTGCGCAAGCCCGACCCGGCCATCTACCACCTGGCCTGCCGCTGCATCGGCACCCCCGAGGCCAACTGCGCCTACGTGGGCGACAACCCCGTCCGCGACGTGGAGGGCACCCAGGCTGCCGGTTTCGGCATGATGATCCGCATCGACGAGCCCGACACCTTGAGCAAGGAAAAGGCCACTGGCAAGGAGTTCATTCCCGATCACGTCATCACGAAGCTGGGTGACCTGCTGGACATCTTCCCCGCCCGTGGGTGAGCAAAATGGCCCTATCTGACATCAATACGCTCTTTTTCGACATCGGCAGCACCCTGCGGGTGACGGACAAGAATCCCGCGTTTATTGCGGAGGGCCGCCGGAAGCTGGCAGCCCTGGCCAAGAGCGATGAAGACTCCGAGGTTTTTTACAAAAAGCTAAAAGACCGCTATGACGCCTACCGGGAGGTCTCCAAGGTCGCCCTGCTGGATTACCCCGAAATTGAGTTCTGGCAGCAGATCATGCTGCCGGATGTGGACGGGGAGTATGTGGCCGCCCACGCCCAGGAGCTGACCACCCTTTGGCGGGACGGCACCAACGGCAAGCGCCTGACCCGGTTCGATACCGTGGACACCATCAAGGAACTTCACCGCCGGGGCTACAAGCTGGGCATCATCGCCAACACCATCACCGAGGCGGAAATCACTGACTGGATGATTGAGGAGGGCATTTCCCACTGCTTCACCACCACCATCCTCTCCTCCAAGGTGCGGCTGCGCAAGCCCGACCCCGCCATCTACCACCTGGCCTGCCGCTGCTGCGACACCCCGGAGGCGAACTGCGCTTACATCGGCGATAACCCGGACCGGGATGTGGAGGGCACCCGGGCGGCGGGCTTCGGCTGCATGATCCTCATCGACGACCCCAAAAAGGGCCGGACAGAGAACATGCAGGCGGCCTGCGACTGCCTGATTGAAAACCTCAGCGATCTGCTGGACCTCTTCCCTGAAAGAACTTGAGAAAAGGAGAATCGTCCCATGGATAACACCAAGCGTTACAAAGCTGTATTTTTTGACCTGGGCGGCACCCTGCGCATCGCCCTGAAGGACGAGCCCTACATGAAGCACGCCCGCCGCAAGATGGCGGAGATCGCCGGCACCGACATGCCCTACGAGGAGTTCTTCCAGCTCATTGAGGACCGCTACGAGCCCTACCGCAAGTGGGCCCTCAGCGAGTTCAAGGAGTCCGGCGACGAGGAGCTGTGGTGCAAGTGGCTGCTGCCCGACTATGACCCGGTCCGCATCAAGCAGGTCTGCCATGAGCTGAGCTACCAGTACCGCCAGACCAAGGGCCGCCGCGTCGTGGTCGACGGCGGCGTGGAGGTCATCAAGGGTCTCCATGAGCGGGGCTACAAGCTGGGCATCATCTCCAACCTGATCGGTGAGACCGAGGTTCCCGACTGGCTGGAGGAGGACGGCCTGGACCAGTATTTCGACTCCGTCATTCTCTCCTCCGTCTGCCACCTGCGCAAACCCGGCTTTGAAATTTATCAACTCTGCGCCAAGGAAATGGGCGTGGAACTGGCGGACTGCGTGTCCGTGGCCGACAACATCAAACGGGACATTCCCGGCGCCAAGAAGGCCGGCGTTGGCTGCAACATCATCTTCGAGTCCCCGGAGAAAAAGCACGCTGTGGAATTCACGGAGGAAAACCGCCCCGACGCGGTCATCAAGGACTTCCGGGAAATTCTGGACCTGCTACCGCCCCTGAACTAAATGATTCCACAGGACGTCCGGGGCCTCCCCCGGACGCGTCCTGCGTTCTGGAGGTTATACATCATGAATACTGACATCCGTTACATCTTCCTGGACCTGGGCGGCACCTTCCGTGTCATCGACGAGGACCCCGCCTACCTCTCCGCCGCCCGGGCCAAGATTGCCGAGCTGTGCGGCGTGGAAACCGACGATCCCAACAAGTGGTTCGACGACGTCATCGACAAGCGGTATGACAAGTACCGGGAATGGGCCCTGAAATTTATGTGTGAGGCCCCTGAGGAGGTTCTGTGGACCCGCTGGCTGGCCTATGACATGGACCGGGAGCGCATCCTGAAGAACGCCTCCGAGCTGACCTATCAGTACCGCCAGACCAAGGGCCGCCGCACCGTGGTGGCCGGAGGCGCCGAGACCGTCAAGGAACTGTGCGCCAGAGGCTACACCCTGGGCATCATCAGCGACCTGGTTGGCAAGCGCGAGGTGGACGAGTGGCTGGACGCCGATGGTTTGCGGCCTTACTTCAAAACCGTGCAGCAGTCTTCCATCACCTACGTCCGCAAGCCCGGTCCCGCCATCTACTACTACGCCATGGAGGAGGTCGGCGCCCAGCCGGAGAACTGCTGCTATGTGGGCGACAACCTGAACCGCGACATCGTGGGCGCCAAGGCCTGCGACTTCGGCATGACCGTGGCCGTCCAGTACAAGAAAGACAAGCCCCTGAAGCTCACCGAGGAAAATATGCCCAGCGCCAAGGTCTACGAGTTTCCCCAGCTGCTGGACATCTTCCCCGCCTGCGGCCAGGTGGCTGTGGATAAGCTGATTGCTCCCAATGACGGGCAGTAACGGTTTCTGATCCCACATATTCATTACAGGAGGTACATTCTATGTCTGATATCAAGCGCGGCGGTGCCCAGTTGGCCGAGGCCGTGAAGAAAGCATACGAGCAGGGTCTGGACGACTACCATCTGGAGCCCATGGTCCTGGTGGAGGACGGCAAGCCCGTGGGCAAGATTGCTGACGGCGATGCCGCCATCTTTTGCTGCCGCCGCGGCGAGCGGGAGATCGAACTGACCGAGATGTTCACCGAGGAGGGCTTCGACAAGGTGGAGCGCCGGAAGCTGAACGATCTGGACTTTGTCATCATGACCATGTACCACGACAAGTTCAAGAACCTGCCCATCGCCTTCGCCCCCGCCAAGGTGGTGAAGCCCCTGGCCCAGGTCCTGTCCGAGGCCGGCAAATCCCAGTTCCACTGTGCCGAGTCCGAGAAATTCGCCCACGTGACCTTCTTCTTCAACGGCGGTGAGAACAACCCCTTCCCCGGCGAGGACGACGTATGCATCCCCTCCCCCAAGGGTATCGACTTTGACCAGCAGCCCGAGCTGTCCCTGCCCAAGGTGGCGGACACCGTCATGGACGCCCTGGGCAAGTATGACTTCGTTATCACCAACTTCGCCAACGGCGATGTCATCGGCCACACCCAGAACACCGCCGCCAAGATTCAGGCCTGCGGCTATGTCAGCCAGTATCTGGACAAGGTCGTCAACGACGCACTGGCCAAGGGCTATGTGGTGGCCATTACCGCCGACCACGGCAACATCGAAAAGCTGTACACCGCCGCCGGTAAGCCCGACGGCGCCCACACTACCAACTTGGTGCCCTTCATCATGATCGACCCCGCCGATAAGTCCCCCATCACCCTGCGGGACGGCTCCCTGGGCGACGTGGCTCCCACCGTGCTGAACGTCATGGGCATTCCCCAGCCCGCCGAGATGGACGGCAAGTCTCTGGCCGAGGGCAAGGACTGGGGCAAGGACCGCAAGATGCTGCTGATTATCTGCGACGGCTGGGGCCTGGGCACCGGCGACGAGAACGACGCCATCCATGTGGCGGACACCCCCTACTGGGATTCTTTGCTGGCCGAGCAGTCCTGGAGCAAGCTCCACGCCTCTGGCGAGTTCGTAGGCCTGGGTGCCGGCAAGGCCGGCAACTCCGAGGCCGGCCACTCCAACCTGGGCGCCGGCCGCTGCGTCATGCAGGACGACGTCCGTCTGGACGCCGCCGTCAAGGACGGCACCTTCAAGCAGAACCCCATCTTCCTGGAGGCCATTGAGCATGCCAAGAAGAACGGCACCAACCTGCACCTGCTGGCCTATCTGACCTACAAGTCCTCCCACGGCTGCATCGACTATCCCCTGAACATCTGCGAGATGGCGCGGGACAACGGCCTGGACCGGGTCTATCTCCACATCATCTTCGACGGCCGCTCCACCGATCCCGGCTCCGCTCCCACCCTGCTGGCGGAAACCGACGCCAAGCTGGACGCCATCGGCGTGGGCCGCATCGTGGACGGCGTGGGCCGCGGCGTGGCGCTGGACCGAGACAAGAACTACGACAAGGTCAAGCGCGCCTATGATGCCATGGTGGATGGCGTGGGTGCTCAGTACGAATAAATCCGGTGGCAGGAGGCGGCTATGATACGCTTAGGCATCATCGGTGCCGGCCGGATCGGCCGGGTCCACATCCGGGGCATTCTCTCCGGTGTTCCCAACGCCCGGATCCGCGGCATCGCCGCTCCTCATATCACACAAGACATCGAAGCACTTTCCCGCAGCGCGGGCGCGGAGGTCCTGACCCAGGACTACCGCGTCCTGCTGCGGGACCCTGCTATCGACGCGGTGCTGATCTGCTCTCCCACCGATACCCACGCGGATATCTCCGTGGAGGCGCTTGAGGCCGGAAAACATGTATTTTGCGAAAAGCCCGTGGATTTGGGGCTTGTTAAAATTCAAACTGTCATTGACGCAGTAGCCGCGCATGGTTTAAAATATCAGGTAGGATTCAACCGCCGTTTTGACCATAATTACCAGGCGCTTCGCCGCGCTGTCACCGAGGGCCGGGTGGGCCAGGTGCAGCTTTTGAAAATCTGCTCCCGGGACTCCGAGCCTCCCACGCCCAAGTTCATCCCCTCCTCCGGAGGGCTGTTCCTGGATATGACGGTCCATGATCTGGACATGGTGCGTTTCCTCTCCGGCAGCGAGGTGGAGGAGGTCTATGCCGCAGGCAGCGTTCTGGTAGACGACGCCATCGGCGCCGCCGGAGATGTGGACACGGCGGCCATCGTGCTGCGTCTCCAAAGCGGAGCCCTGGCCCTGATTGACAACTCCCGCCAGGCCGTCTACGGCTACGATCAACGGGCGGAGGTCTTTGGCTCTCTCGGCTGCGCCTCCATCTCCAACGATACGCCATCCACTGCTGTGATCTCCACTGCCGATGGCATTACATCGGAAAAGCCGCTCTGGTTCTTTCTGGAACGCTATCTGCCAGCCTTTCAGGAGGAGGTGCGGCAATTTGTTGCGGCAGTGGAAAACGATTACCCTGTTCCGGTGGGCATTGAAGATGCCCGAAAAGCTACCCTGCTGGCAATGGCCTGTACCCTCTCCGCCAGGGAGCGGAGACCCGTCCGGATGGACGAGTTTTGTGACTCATTGTGATTCTGCGCCCCGTCTCTTTTTCTGCGGCCAGGCGCTCAATTAAAATCGGAAAGGAAGACACACCCCATGAACGAAAAGAAATGCAAAGTTCTGGCGGCCGAGATCCGGCTGGAGACCCTGAAGGTCATCCACTCCCGCGGCTTCGGCCACGTGGGCGGCTCCATGGATCTGGCCGACCTGATGGCCGTTCTCTACGGAGAAGTCATGAAGTTTGATCCCAAGAATCCCCGCTGGGAGGACCGCGACTGGATGGTCATGTCCAAAGGCCACGCCGGCCCTGTGGCTTACGCCACCTATGGCCTGATGGGCTACTATCCCATGGAGGACGCCTATACATTGAACCAGCCCCACACCAAGTTCCCCAGCCACACCGACCGGAAGTTGACTCCCGGCGTGGACCTGACCACCGGCTCTCTGGGCCAGGGCGTCTCCACCGCTGTGGGTGCCGCTCTGGGCAACAAGATCGACGGCCGTGACAACCACGTGTTCTGCATCATCGGCGACGGCGAGGCTGACGAGGGCCAGGTCTGGGAGGGCTTCCACTTTGCCTACGCCCACAAACTGGACAACATTGTTTTCTTTATTGATAAGAACGGCTATCAGTTGGACGGCCCCACCGACGACATCCTGGCCCACAGTGATCTGGCCAAGAAGGCCGAGGCCTTCGGCCTGTACACCCAGGAGATCGACGGCCACGATGTGAAGGCCATCTATGACGCCATTCAGAACGCCTACGCCAAGAAGGGCGTTCCCTCCTGCATCGTGCTGGATACCTGCAAGGGCAAGGGCGCGACTTTCGCCGAGCCTAAGCACGACCACTCCTCTCAGCCCAATGAGGAGCAGTGGGCCGAGGCCCTGGCTGCTTCCGAGAAGGCTCTGGAAGAAATTAAGAACGCTTAAAGGAGGGTGAGAGTAATGAACGTGAAACTGATTGGTAAGCATGAAAAGGATTCCCGCGCCTGCCGCGACGGTCTCGCTCTGACCCTGAACGAGATGATGGCGGAGGACAAGTCCATCTGCTATGTGGACTGCGACCTGATGGGCTGCATCAACACCAAGATGCTGCGCAAGAACTATCCTGACCGCGCCTTTGAGGCCGGTATTGCCGAGGGCAACGGCGCCGGCGTGGCCGCTGGCCTGGCCGCCACCGGCAAGAAGGTGTTCTTCCACTCCTTTGGTACCTTCTCCTCCCGCCGCTGCTATGACCAGATTTACATGTCCGCCGCCTATGCCGGACTGACCGTCCATGTGCTGGCCTCCGACGCCGGCGTCACTGCCGCGTTCAACGGCGGCACCCACATGCCTCTGGAGGATGCCGGCATGTATCTGAGCATTCCCGAGACCACCGTGCTGGACCCCGCTGACTATGCGCAGCTGGCCAGCGTCACCCGCCAGCTGGGGAATATCACCAAGGGTGTCACCTTCACCCGCTTTGTCCGCAAGGGCATCATCAAGGTCTATGACGACGGCTCTGAGTTCGAGATCGGCAAGGGCGTGGTCCTGCATGAGAGCGAGAGCGATGCCGCCACCATTATTACCTCCGGCATTATGGTGGACGAGAGCCTGAAGGCCTATGAGGCGCTGCAGGCCGAGGGCATCAATGTCCGTGTCATCGATATGTTCACTTGGAAGCCTCTGGACGAGGAGTTGGTCATCAAGGCCGCCAAGGAGACCGGTGCCATCGTCACTGCCGAGAACCACAATGTTACCTGCGGTCTGGGCTCTGTTGTCGCCAACTGCCTGGCCAAGAACTGCCCCACCATTCAGGAGTTTGTTGGCGTTCAGGATCAGTTCGGCCAGGTCGGTCCTCAGGACTTCCTGATGGACGAGTACGGCCTGCGCGCCGCCAACATCGTGGCCGCCGTCAAGAAGGCCATTGCCCGCAAGTAAATTCTGTTGACATCTGTTCCGGCTTTTGCCGGGACAGCGTCAAAATAATTTTGTAAATCAAAGGAGAGTTGATTCCAATGGCTATGGATGCTTTTTCCGCCTCTTTGATGGCTGATAAGAGAGAGATCATCTTCGCTCCCACCGTGTACAAGTTCCAGACCTTCGCCCAGATGGCCGAAGAGTTCAAGCTGAACGAGCGGGACGTGGTGCTGACCAACGAGTTCATTTACACCCCCTTCATGAAGGACCTGGGTCTGAAGTGCAACTTCGTGTTCCAGGAGAAGTTCGGCGCCGGTGAGCCCTCCGAGGCCATGATCCAGACCATGTACGACGCCATCCCCTACGACAGCTATGACCGCGTCATCGCCGTCGGCGGCGGCGCCATCATGGACCTGTGCAAGCTGCTGGGCTGCAAGCGTCCCGACACCGTCCACAACCTGTACTTCAAGCGCTTCCCCGTGGTCCACGAGAAGGACGTCATTGCCATCCCCACCACCTGCGGCACCGGTTCTGAGTGCACCAACATCTCCGTGGCCATCGTCAAGGACGAGAAGGACGGCGTCCTCACCGGTGGCGAGACCAAGCTGGGCCTAGTTTCCGATGACATTATCCCCAACAAGGTCTGCCTGATCCCTGACCTGCTGCGCACTCTTCCCTACAAGCCCTTCGCCTGCTCCGCCATCGATGCTCTGGTGCATGCCACTGAGTCCTTCCTGAGCCCCCACCGCAAGACCACCACTTCCGAGCTATTCAGTGAAAAGGCCATGGACATGATTCTGAAGGGCTTCAAGCTCATCGACGAGAAAGGCCAGGACGCCCGGTTCGAGTACATGGATCAGTTCGTCACCGCTTCCTTCTATGCCGGCATCGCCTTCCTGAAGGCCGGCTGCGGCCCTGTCCACGGCATGAGCTTCCCCCTGGGCGGCACCTATCATGTGCCTCACGGCGAGTCCAACTACATGCTGTTCGGCGCCATCATGGACTACTATGATGAGAAGAACCCCGACGGCGAGATCATGCGTTTCAAGGAGCTGGTTGCCAGCATCCTGGGCTGCGAGGCCAAGGACGCCATCCCCGAGATGAACGCCCTGCTGCAGCGCATCCTGCCCCTGCGTCCCCTGCGTGACTGCGGCTTCACCGAGGCTGACTTCAAGGCCTTCCCCCAGTCCGTGGAAGCCAACCAGCAGCGCCTGATGACCAACGCCTACTATCCCTTTGATCTGGAGAGTGAAGAGGCCATCTATCGCAAGTGCTACTAATCCTCTTACATGCAGAAGGAGCGACGGTTTTACCGTCGCTCCTTTTTGTCTTGTTCATATTGCCTGCCGAACCGGATCAGGGCGATCCCCACAGCGATCTTCAGCACCGCCAGCAAAATCGGATATAGGCAGGCCCGCAGAAACAGAAGCGGAGTGTTCTGCAGGATGTCCAGCATCTGTCCCGTCAAAACCAGATACAAAAGCGCCAACGCACCCCATGCTACCGCCGCCCAGCCCAGAATACGTGCCAGGGTTCCTAGATATTCCGTTAAAAACCGGCTGGCCCGCTTCTTATAGGTGGGCTCGGCGTTTCAAGCTGTGGTCGCAGCAGGTAGTCCGTGGTAACACAGAACAAGTCCGCCAAGAGGACGACCTTCTCCGTCTCCGGCAGGGTCTCATCCCGCTCCCAGCGGCTCACCGCCTGACGGCTGACATCCAGCTTCTCCGCCAGTGCGTCCTGACTCATGCCCGCTTTTTTCCGAATGTCCTGCAGCTTCTCTCCAAATGTCATGGTCTTGCTCCTTTTCTCTAGTAGCTTCATCATAACAAAATTCCCGCGTGCCGTCCAGCAACCAGGCATGGAAGTTCCGCAATCTCAGGTTGCGGGCCCTTGAAAGCGCAAAAAAAGCGGCCCCCCTGGGCCGCCCATCCGCAAATGGACAAATTCTATATGCGTTCGGGCCTTTCAGACTCTAAAGAGCGCAAGGCATCCGCCGGACTCAAACCCCGCCTCGTCACCGCCTGATGCAGCATTTGATAGGCCAACCGGTCAGCGCCTGCCAGCGCAATGGCTCGGTCCAGCGTCTCCTCCGTAAAGCCTACGGATTCCAACTTGCGAATATGCTGTGTCACATTCATCGTCCCACCGCCTTTTCCCTGCTAGTATATCTGATTTACAGGAAAAAGCACAAGCAAGAATCCGTTAAAATTGGGTTAAGAAATTGCAAAAAATCTCGTCATTCCGACGAAATCGACAGGTCCACAATAGTCAGGCCCCTCCGCATGGCATATTCCATCGTGTACCGTGTGCCTCCGGCAGAGCCGTCAAAGGCAGCGATCAGCAACGAGGCGTGGTCAACCATATAGCGGTCCCTCCGCTGCATGCAGGAAGAGGAGTACTCTGCTGAGACCATGGTCTCAAAGTCGCAGGCAGCGACTAGACGTTCATATCTGGCCCTCTGCTCGGCAGGCCAGGTGTCCGCTTGAGTGGGACAGGGAATCGCTGCCTCCACCGTCACGTCCGGATGGCACTCCCGCAGGGTCAGCACGCCTTCGCAGAAGTACAGGTCGCAGCCCATGGCCATACCGCAAAGAAAATGGCGGTAGCCCTCCTCATAGGCCGCCTCCAATGCGTCTGCGATTCGCCGCTTTAAGGCCAGACAGCGGGCGTCCTCTTCGTTATACCGCCACGGCAGCTTGCCCGGCCGGTGGCCGGTGAAGCAGCAGGATTCCTGTCTGGCTCTCATATGTCCCCTCTCCTCTGTCAGAATTCCGTTTCCAGTATAGAACATCCGTTTGCATTTGTAAAGACAGCATTCCGCAAAATCTCCCTTTTCGCCAAAATTCCTTCAGTTGCCGGACGTTGTAAAATCAGGGGTTGCATTTTCTGCGGGAATGTCATATACTATGCAACAGAAAGCAACTGAATACTTTGTCTTCAGGGCGGGGTGTGATTCCCCACTGGCGGTAAAGTCCGCGACCGGATGCTGTATGGCATCCGCTGATCCGGTGAAACTCCGGGACCAACAGTACAGTCTGGATGGAAGAAGATGAGTGCGGCAGAGCCGCGCATATTGATTGCGCTTCTTTGTTGCTTGTTCACCTTGGAGGAGTCAAAGCGTCCAGGGTGTTTTCAAGCAAAACAAAGGAGTGTATTTCTATGTCTGAACCCACTACCAACGCTGTTCCGGCCTCCACCAGCCGGAGCCGCACCCACAAGCTGGCTGTCACCGCCATGCTGTCCGCCGTAGCCTTTGTACTGATGTTCATCGAGTTCCCCATTCCGGCGCTGATTCCCTCTTTCGTAAAGCTGGATATCTCTGATCTTCCCGAACTGTTGGCGGCCTTCTCCATGGGCCCCCTCTACGGTGTGGCGGTTACCCTTGTGAAGAACCTGTTGTTTATTCTCCTCCACGGCACCTCCTCCGCCTATGTGGGCGAGCTATTCAACTTCCTGATGGGCTCCGTGTTCGCCTTTTCCGCCGGCTTTATCTATCAGCGGAAAAAGTCCCGGCAAAGTGCGCTGATTGGCTCCATCGTGGGCGCCGCTCTGATGGCCCTGATCTCTGTGCCGCTGAACTACTTTGTGGTCTATCCCGCCTATGTGGTGTGCTACGGCCTGCCGCTGGAAGCCATCATCGGTATGTATCAGGCGATTCGCCCCTCTACCAACGGCCTGTTGGAGTGCCTGGTGGTCTTCAACATGCCCTTCACCTTCTGCAAGGGCATGCTGGATGTGCTGCTGTGCTTCCTGATCTACAAGCCCCTGTCTCCCCTGCTGCACAAGTGATCATATCCATTCAACGCGGCGCGCCAGATTTTGGCGCGCCGCGTTTCTCTTTTCAAGTCCGAACAGATGTGCTACAATAAAGACATTCCGAATTTTGAGGAGGTGGTATCCGTGGACCGCATCATTCTGCACTGTGACCTGAACGGCTTTTACGCCTCCGTGGAGCTACTGAGCCACCCGGACCTGCGGGAGGTACCCATGGCGGTCTGCGGCGACCCCGCCTCCCGGCACGGCATCATCCTAGCCAAGAACGAGCCCGCCAAACGGTTTGGCATTCAGACGGCCGAAACCATCTGGCAGGCTAAGAAAAAATGCCCGGACCTGGTGCTGCTGCCGCCCCATCACGATTTGTACCGGGTATATTCCAAAAAAGTCAACGCCATCTATGACGAATACACCGACCTGGTGGAGCCCTTCGGCATCGACGAGAGCTGGCTGGATGTCACCCACACCCTCCATCTGTTCGGCGGCGACGCCAGGGCATTGGCGGACACGCTTCGGCGGCGCGTTAAGGAAGAACTGGGGCTGACCCTCTCCGTGGGCGTCAGCTTCAACAAGGTCTTTGCCAAGCTGGGCAGCGACTACAAAAAGCCGGACGCCACCACGGTGATCTCCCGGGAAAACTGGCAGCGCATCGTCTGGCCCCTGCCGGTGGGCGATCTGCTGTATGTGGGCGGTGCCGCCCGGAAGCTGCTGCATCAGTACGGCGTAGACACCATCGGGCAGCTGGCCGCCTGCAGGCCGGAGATGCCGGAGACCCTGATGGGCAAGCTGGGCACACAGCTGTATGAGTACGCCAACGGCCTGGACCGGGAACCCGTCCGTTCCCGCTATGACGCGGAGCCGGTCAAATCCGTGGGCAACGGCACCACCTTCCCGAAAAACCTCACCACCCGTATGGAAGTCCAAAACGGTGTGGCCATGCTGGCGGACTCCGTTGCCACTCGCCTGCGGAAATACGGCCTGTACGCCGGAGGCCTCCAGGTGACTGTCCGGGACCCCGCCTTCCGGGACCGCTCCCGCCAGCGTCAGTTGGCGGCTCCCACCCATCTCATCCGCGATCTGGCCGACACTGCCATGGAGTTGGTAAACGAGCTGTGGAAGCCGCCGGCTCCTATCCGTGCTCTGACTGTCACCGCCATTCACCTTGTTCCAGAAGATGAGGCATATGAGCAGGTAGACTTATTCACCGCCGCTTCGACTCCCCACAAAGAAAAACAGGAAAAGCTGGAGGCCGCCATGGATCACATCCGCGGCAAATACGGCGACCGAGCCATTATCTTTGGCGCCGCTCAGCCGGAAAAAGAGGAGGACCCATTCTCATGACGAAACAGGAAGAAAAGCAGCAGCTGCGCCGCATCATCCGCGGCCTGCGTGCTCAACTGAGTGAAGCCTATTGCTTAAGGGCCAACCGAGCCATTGCCGCTCATCTGCTGGCCATGTCGGAATACCAGGCCGCCGGCACTGTTTTCTGTTATGTGAGCACAGGCCTGGAAATCGATACCTGGCCGGTGTTAGAAGATGTTCTGGCCTCCGGGAAGGTCCTCTGCGTCCCTCTGTGCGTCTCCAACGGCGTTATGGAGCTTCGACAGGTCACTTCCCTGGGCCAGCTTGCCCCCGGCTCCTACGGCATCCCAGAGCCTCCTGCAGACAACCATGTGATCTCCCCCGATGCGGTGGATTTTGCCGTTCTCCCCTGTCTGACCTGCAACCATCTCGGTCAGCGGTTGGGGCAGGGCGGTGGATACTACGACCGCTTTTTGTCCCACTATCGCGGTGGAAGCGTGCTGCTGTGCCGGGAACTCCTGATTCGTGAGGAAATCCCGCTGGAGCCCCACGATTATCCCATTCCCTGGGTCCTGACAGAAAAGGGGTTGTACGAAGATGGTACCCCCGCCAGGCTGGGTTGACGAAAGTTGTCGAAGTCTCTGGCTGTTTCCCATAAATATATCTTGCGTAATCGTGTAAACTCCCGTACAATAGACACGATATACACAAAGGAGGAGCCTGCATGATTCAACAGACTATGGACTATATTTCTTCACTGGACCCTGAGGTAGGGGCCTCGATCCGTGAGGAATACGCGCGCGAGCGCCGCAATATCGAATTGATTGCATCTGAAAATATCGTCAGTGAAGCCGTGATGCTCACAATGGGCACTTGTCTGACCAACAAATACGCGGAAGGCTATCCCGGAAAGCGCTATTATGGTGGCTGCTATGCGGTGGATGTTACAGAGGAGATTGCCCGCAAGCGGGCCTGTCAGTTGTTTGGCTGCAATTACGCCAATGTTCAGCCCCACTCTGGCGCCAACGCCAACCTGGCCGCTTTCTTCGCTCTGGTAAATCCCGGCGACACGGTTCTGAGCATGAATTTGGCACACGGCGGTCATCTGTCCCACGGCAGTCCTGTGAATATCTCCGGCAAATACTTCCACATCGTCCCCTACGGTCTGGATGACGAAACGGAGACCATCAACTATGAAAAAGTTCTGGAAGCCGCCAAGGCCTGCCAGCCCAGGATGATCATTGCCGGTGCCAGCGCCTATCCCCGCACCATCGACTTTGCCAAGTTCCGTGAGATTGCAGACGAAGTCGGCGCCTATCTGATGGTGGATATGGCCCATATTGCCGGTCTGGTGGCCGCTGGTGTCCATCCCTCTCCCATTCCCTATGCGGATGTGGTGACTACCACCACCCACAAGACGCTCCGCGGTCCCCGTGGCGGCCTGATCCTGTGCAATGACGAGGCCATTTACAAAAAAATTAATTCCGCTGTGTTTCCCGGTACCCAAGGTGGTCCCCTGGAACACATCATTGCTGCCAAGGCCGTTTGTCTGGGTGAGGCACTGAAGCCTGAGTTCAAGGCCTACGGTGAGCAGGTCGTCAAAAATGCCAAAGTCCTTGCGGATGAATTGGTCAAGCAGGGCTTCCGGCTGGTATCCGGCGGCACGGACAACCATCTGATGCTGGTGGATGTCCGAAACTTTCACATCACCGGCAAAGAGTTTGAGCACCGTTTGGATGAGGTGCAGATTACCGTCAACAAAAATGCCATCCCCAACGATCCGGAAAAGCCCTTTGTCACCAGCGGCATCCGCGTCGGTACACCTGCCGTTACCACCCGCGGCTTCAAAGAACCGGAAATGGTTAAAATCGCCCAGTGGATGGGACGGGTCGCCCGTGACTTTGAGAGCTGTAAAGATCAGGTCCGGGCCGAAGTAGACGCTCTGTGCAAACAGTTCCCCATTTACTGAGGAGACAAAAAAGAGGTGCAGCTGAGCTGTACCTCTTTTTTATGGTTCACATCAGTAATAGTGTCTTAAATCGCAAGGCCCTAACTCAACCACAGAAGATTCCGCACAGTCCAGTTTATCAGCAATAAGGAAAACTATATCCGCAGCCATCGGCTATCATAATGCAGGTCCCATCCCGGCTCCTTCCGTAGGCTCCACACAGTCTGTGAAGCCATGTAAATCGGTGCCCAGGCGGCTGTCATTGGCGCAGCAAAATTATCGTACAGCGCCCGAAAGACCTCTCCATGAGCCAATGTGATGACAGCCCGCGTTCCTCCGCAGCCCGGACAGTACATATGGCAGTTTTGATATACTCAGCAAGTGCTGATGGTAGGCGCACCCAACAGATACTTTCATGCCAGAACCCCAATCCACAAGCTGAGCAGCACGATCCATACTGCGACCTCCCGATCCGTCATCTGCCTATTCATCCTGCCTCCTGAACGCAGAAACCGCGCCATCGCTCCGCGGCTTTCGTTTCTCTACTTCACTTCAAGAGTTTGATTTTCCCCAGCAAAGGTCTTCTTTCTCTTCGCCATTAATTGCGGCAATGCAGCCCATTACCACACAGATAAAGCAAAAAATTTCCTAAATCCAGCCAACATTGGTTTAAATGAAATTTTTCGTCTTTCCGGTCACCTGCGATTAATGCAACCAGAAGACCGATCCAGGTAATATAGGCAACAATGTCTGTTGTCTTTTTTCCATATCGTATCTCATTTCTCGGTTTGCTTATGGAGGGAATCTGACTGCTAAGATTTTTTAGCCAGACCGTATAAAACAACCGTAGAACCGTAGATTATATTTTCAGACTGCCAGACGATTTAAAACAGTTATACTGCCAATAGGCTTTTCCTTTTTGACAGCAGGGAATTTTATTTCTCTTGAATATAAACTCTCGGATTTTTTTGTACGTCCTGCCTAGCAAAGCAAAGGTTCCCCCTTATTTTTCCCTTATTGTCTTAAACCATAATGGTTTTATCTGGTGTAGGACAACACATAAAAAGCTGCAAACCGTTTGAAATAGAATGTTTTGGCGCAGCAAGGGCCAATTAACGTGGCAGCAAATGCTGTTCGAATTCTTCACCCGATACCAAAAGAAGCCTTGGAATCGCAATCGTTCCTAGGTTTCTTTTTTCTTTTTGACTCTTACGCTGACCCTCACAGGATTTAAACCGGCTAGCATGCTCTAGCAGAACTCAAAGCAGTAAATACTCAAATACATTGTACCGCAGCACTTTGCTGCATTTGGCGGCAGCAGATGGCACGGTTCAAAACCATATACAGGCATTAAAATCCTTTACCCGCCGTCAAAGAGAGCCTTGAATCCGTTTGGATTCAACGCTTTCTTCTGCCCTTAGAAAAGCTTTTCCTGTTTTTCCCTTGTATTTGCTAAATATGACGTTTTCCTGTCGGATGAATTCTGGCTGTGTCGCTTACTTTTCCGATTATCTCAGTGTGCAGCGGCTCTGGAACATACGGACGCCAACAGGAAATTATTGCTTCTCCATGCGTTGTCTCCGATGCGCTCTGTTTCTATCTGAATGCTGGCAGTTCGGAATGCTTCCGCACCGCGGAGCAAAACTGCTGCCAAACGTTTAGCAAATAGTGGGCCTGCTGCAAATGCAGCAGGCCCACT